>JBFYVZ010000201.1:0-3047 GCA_041298995.1 Desulfobacteraceae bacterium | reverse complement strand
AGGAACTGAGCGTTAAAAATCACAAGCTGTTTGAGGGTGTTAGCCCGAGTTCTTGTGATTTAGCGAAGTGACTTAAAAATCCCCAAAAAGCTCATTAAGTGAGCATATTTCGACTTTTTACGGGACCATCATATTTAATGAACCCGTAAAAAAGTATAAATCAAGACGGCAAAGTAGAAAGCTCATTATGCAATGACTTTATACGAGCCGTCATATTTGAGGCGTTTTTATGCACTATCCCCCGTCTATTCTGAATCTTATAAAAAATCTGGCGAAGCTTCCAGGTGTTGGAGAAAAAACCGCCGAACGCCTTGCAATGCACATCCTGCGTTCCCCGATGAAAGAAGCTGAACAGCTTGCAGCCAGCATACTGGATATAAGGCAAAAGGTGAGGATATGCGGTCTCTGTTTTGCGTTGAGTGAAACAGAAACCTGTCATATCTGCAGCGATCCGTCCAGAAACACTTCCCTTATCTGCGTGGTTGAACAGCCTGCAGATATGGTTGCAATAGAAAAATCAGGATCTTTTAAAGGGCTCTATCACATACTTTCGGGGGTTTTATCCCCCATGAATGGTATCGGGCCGGATAATATAAAGATCAGGGAACTTATAGAGAGAACAAGAGAAGGGAAAATCAAAGAAATTATACTTGCAACAGGCACAAATGTTGAAGGCGAATCCACAGCCTCCTACATTGCTCAATGTATCGAAAAATATCCGGTAAAGGTTACCCGTATAGCATCAGGTGTTCCGATAGGCGGTGATCTCAAGTATGTGGATCAGGTAACTTTGAGAAGGGCCATGGAGACCAGACATGCGGTCTAAAGCGGTTCGGCCGGATGATATATTTAAATGCACGATGTGCGGCGATTGCTGTAAAGGTTATGGCGGGACTTTCGTAACAAATGAAGATATTGATGCCATAGCGGGGTATATCAAAGCCGATCATGAAAGCTTTATCTCGAAGTATTGCGAAATGTCCGGCGGAAAGCCTCTGCTTGCACGAGGCAGTAACGAATATTGTGTGTTCTGGGACAAAATGTGTACGATTCACTCCGTCAAGCCGCGCATGTGCCGCCAATGGCCGTTTATAAAAAGCGTTCTGGCCGATACGGATAACTGGTATGTTATGGCAGGAATGTGCCCCGGCATTCGTGCCGATGTGCCTGCAAATCTTGTGAGAGAGTGTGTTGCAAGGGAGTTGTCCAAAACAGGTTAATTAAAGTTTCCAGCTTTTGCTTTCCTTTTTGGTACGCTGCAATAACGAAAGATGAAGCGCAACACAGCAAAATGACTTTTTACAAAGCCGTCAAATTTTCCAGTTTTTGTTTTCGGTGAGCTTATAAACATTTTTATCTTCTCCGCCGGATATTATGTTAAGAAGAATGTTCCTTTTTTCCAGATCTTTTATACCTTCGAAAAGAGCCTCTCTGGTGCCGTTCCATACTCCGAGAAGATTTCTGGTGGATATGACGGCTCCATTATCGGAGAAGCCACAGCATAAAAGATAAACGGATATGGTTTCGACCGAAAGACCTATTCTGAATATGTTCTGATTCATGAACATTTCCTTTTTAATACCTGATTGTTTGTTGTTCTGTTACTAAACCATCATTTTCTGAGAATCCTTAAAAAAGTTCCGACTACCATATCTGGTGTTGTCATCTCAAGGCATTTCATTTCGCTGCAGTCTGTTTTTTCAGTTTCAAAACAAGGGCTGCAATCGGTTTCCGGTCGGAGAACCTCAACCGATCTTCCAAAGGGCTTCCATCTTTTCGGGTTTGAGGGCCCGAATATCACGACAGTTGGTATGCCTGTAAATGCCGCAAGGTGGCTTATGCCTGAATCGTTTCCGATAAATCCGCCGGACTGTTTCAGCATTGTTATTAGATCCAAGAGATCCGTCAGCATATGGATTTTACTTCCAGCAGGAAGGCATCTGACGAATATTTCAGAAAGATTCTGTTCGGCAGGTCCGAGTATGATTTCCGGATTCATTCCGAGCGATTCAATCTTTTTACATATTCTTATAAAATTGGAAGACTCCCAGTTTTTCCTTGTGCTTCCTGATCCCGGATGTATCAATATTTTCAATCGGTCACAAGAATGTTTCGCCTCTTTTTGTTCCGATAGCCGCGTAAAATAATCATTCTCCGGCCAGGCAGTATCAGGAATAAGTCCGTTTTCAGCAAGGCCGTCTAATACATGATTTAATATATGAATTTCCAGAGAAGCATCGGGACGCGGATGTATACGATGTATTTTTCTGTTAACCATGCCGCTGATGATTCTTTCAAGCTCCTGTGAATATGAAAAAAGGATTATTTCATCATAGGACCGGAAAAGATCTAAGGTGCGATGATCCGCTTTGCCGGAAAATACCGATGAAAAAAATGCTGCTTCAACAGGATAGAATTTATTTGTTAATTTTAGATAAGATGCCAGTTCACCGATGCTTTTTTTGCATATGGCATCAATTCGGTAGAATTTTCCCTTAAGCCTTATTATCGCCGGAAAGATGGAGACAATGTCGCCCAGTGCTCCCTGATGAATTATTAATAGTTTTTCCTGCATATATTTATGATTCTTCTCCCAACTCTTCCTTTATCACACAGAAAAGGATCGGGAAGCAAGCGACACAAACAAAAAAAGCTTGACATGAATTATTTATATCGTATATCGTAAATTAACGATAAAGGAGGGTTGATTATGAATAAAAAACCGGCTGGTCCTGTTTCTCCTGATAATAAAGATCTTATAGAGATGGAGTCGTTTGCTCAAATATGCAAGGCGCTCGGCCATCCTGCCAGGGTCAGGATTTTAAAATATCTGAAAGAGGAGAACCGATGCATATGCGGGCAGATAGTTGAAATGCTTCCTCTTGCGCAGTCAACAGTAAGTCAGCATTTAAAAAGCCTTAAAGAGTCCGGGCTCATAAAAGGAGAGGTTGAAGGGCTTTGTACCTGTTATTGCATTGATTTAAAAATTTTGGAAGATTTCAAGAAAATGGCTGCCGGTTTATAGTCGGCCGTTACCGTTATGTTAT
>JBFYVZ010000189.1:0-3432 GCA_041298995.1 Desulfobacteraceae bacterium | reverse complement strand
GGAGAAAATAATGGCATCGAAGAAAGTACTGGTTATACACGGCCCCAATCTCAACATGCTCGGGAAAAGAGAGCCTGAAATATATGGAACAACACGCCTTGACGATATCAACAAAAGACTCACCGAACTTGGGAAAAAACTCGGCCTGACGGTTGATACTTACCAGTCCAACCATGAAGGGGCAATTATCGACAAGATCCAGGAAGCATCTCAAAAATATGATGGCCTTATTATAAATCCTGCCGCTTATACCCATACGAGCATCGCGATAATTGATTCCCTTTTACTGCTAAAAGGACCTGTTATCGAGGTTCATCTTTCAAATATTTACAGAAGGGAGCCTTTCAGGCACAAATCCATGGTTGCGGGAGTTGCAACTGCCACTCTTGGCGGATTCGGTCACCACGGATATTATATGGCTCTTGAGGCAATGTCCCGGATGCTCAAATAATTCAGTTGTCAGTTGCCGGTTACCAGTTGCCAGCCTGATCCCTTGCTTCTATTCATTGCTTCCGTATTCTGACTTCTTTCCATTCACTATTCACTTTTCACTTCCTGCCCCATCGCCCCTTCAGCCTTCAGACTAAACACCTGGCCATTTAAAATAAATATTGACAGCTTTTTCCGACTTTGTTATGAGTAGAATAACTGCTCATAAAGGAGTTGGATGTGGACAATATCTTTTCCGGCATAATATCATCTAAGACACGAATAAAGCTTCTGATCCGCTTTTTCTTCAATCCCGAGACCAAATCATATTTAAGAGAACTCGCCAAGGAGTTTGATGTTTCAACCAATTCAATCCGCGAAGAATTAAATCAGCTTACAAGAACCAATCTTTTGAAATCCCAAAAAAACGGACGCCAGGTTCATTACATGGCAAATAAGAATCATCCTATATTCCCTGAACTTAAATCGATGGTAAGCAAGGTCATGGGAATCGATCAGGTTATAGATGGAATTGTCGGAAGGCTTGGAGATATCGATTGCGCATATCTTTTAGATGATTATGCCGAAGGAAAGGACAGCGGAATTATAGATCTTCTGCTTGTGGGTAATATTGACCAGTTTCATCTTAATGATCTGAGCAGAAAAACTGAACGTTATATTAAAAGAAAAATAAGAACCATGGTAGTTGGCAGTGAAGAATTTAATGATTTTTTCCCGAAGTTAAAGAACCGAGCCCGCATTCTGATATGGGAAAAAACAGAAAAATAACTGATTCCGTTTTATTATATAATTATCTGATATTTCATTTTATTACATTATTTGATTTATGTAATTTAAGGAGCGGAGCTGTATATTCGTTGAGAATTTTTCACAACATCTGATAAAGGGTTCGGATCTTTTGCATCCGATTTTGAAGGGGTGTAGATGTGAAGTGTAAAAAAGTGGATAGCAAAACACAATTTTCCGGGAGTTGCGCTAAGCTCCCGAGAATATTCATCACGGGAGGCGCAGGCTACATCGGCAGCCACGTTGTAAAGACTCTGGGCGAGGCCGGTCATGAGCTGCTCATATACGACAACCTCTCCACAGGTCATGAGTGGGCTGTACTTTATGGCCGCCTCGTAAAGGGCGATCTTGCCGATACCACCCTCCTGAGCGATGTCCTGTCCTCATTCCGGCCAGATGCGGTCATCCATTTTGCCGCATCAATCCAGGTCGAGGAATCCGTCCGCGAACCCCTGGACTACTACCGCAACAACGTCGTCAACACAGTCAATCTTCTTGAAGCTATGGTCAGGCACGGTATTATAAACATGATCTATTCCTCCACCGCCGCCGTTTATGGCATTCCAGAGAAGATCCCCGTTTCCGAGACGGCCCTCTTGTGTCCCATCAACCCCTACGGAGCTTCCAAGGTCATGGTAGAGGGAATTCTGAGCGATCTGACGAAGGCCCGACCCTTTAATTATATCGCTCTCAGGTATTTTAATGTCGCCGGGGCCGATCCGGAAGGCCGCATCGGCCAGGCTTACGCTGAAGCCACCCACCTGATCACCCGCGCCCTCAAGACCGCAAAAGGAGAATACGAAAAGCTCTCCATCTACGGCGCCGACTATCCCACGCCCGACGGCACATGTATCAGGGACTACATCCACGTGAACGACCTCGCGGATGCCCACGTTCAGGCTCTGGAGTATCTTATGGCCGGCAACCACTCCGATGTCATGAACTGCGGCTACGGTCACGGATTCTCCGTGAAGGAGGTGGTAGCGGCGGCCAAACGCGTTACCGGAATAGACTTCCCCATTCTTGAAACGGATCGCCGGGCCGGAGATACCCCGGCGCTGATTGCCGACAGCGCCCGTCTCAGTCAAAAGACCGGCTGGTCGCCACGCCACGACGACCTGGAGTTTATTATCCGGACGGCCTGGGAATGGGAAAAAAAGCTATCCCAAAAAACAGCCAACAGCAACCATAAAAGTTAAGTATAAAGGACGATAATTAACCAGTGGGAAATATCCTGATTGATCACTGCAAAACATTTTTTCGGTTTTCTGTTTCCCGCTCCCCCTCTCTCTTCAGTCGTCACACAAAAGTCATTCTCAAGTTGTGCGCTTTTGAGATATCCCGATTCGCTCCGTCCCAATTAGCTCATAATCGTTTGACACCCGCTCCTTTCGTGTGTATGTCGGGAACATGCAATAAGACCTTTGAAAAACGCCTAATTTTGTCCAAGTACAAGGAAGGTGAAAAAACCCAGGTTTTTGGTTTATAGTTCCTGGTTCCTGGTTAAAAGAGAAAACCAGAAACGACAAACCAGAGACCAGAAACCAAATCTATATAGTAATCGGGCAAAATGGGGTGTTATGCAAAGGTCTCGAAACTTGCATCTTTATTATAATCTTACCAAGCCTTTCATAAAATGACCAGCTTATCTTCTACACATTCTGACGAACAGATCCTTATCATTGAGCCTGGCCGCACAGAGAAAAACTACTGGGCCGACCTCTGGCGCTATCGGGAGCTTTTTCTAATCCTGGCATGGCGTGATCTGTCCGTACGCTACAAGCAGACCATCATCGGAATTCTATGGGCAGTTATCAGACCCTTGCTTACTATGATTGTCTTCACCATCATTTTTAGCCGCATCGCTAAACTCCCCAGCGATGGCAACGCCCCTTACGCCCTGATGGTCTTTGCCGCCATGCTCCCATGGTCGCTTTTCTCAAACGCACTGAGTGAATCGTCCAATAGTCTTATCGGCAATGAAAAGCTGATCAGCAAAGTTTACTTTCCCAGGATGATCATGCCCGCGGCAACCCTTATAACCGCTTTCGTAGATTTCCTCATCAGTTTCATTATCCTGATTGGAATGATGGTTTATTTTCAATTTGCTCCAAACTGGCAGATGCTGTTGCTGCCTGGGTTCATCATATTGGCCTTGCTGGCCAGCCTGGGGCCCGGTCTATGGATTACCGCGCT
>JBFYVZ010000122.1:0-8919 GCA_041298995.1 Desulfobacteraceae bacterium | reverse complement strand
AAAAGATGCGGGACATGCTGCAGGAAGGGAGGTCCTTCATTTCATTTTGAAGACAAGGGTATTATAGAAGACGGTCATATACCGGCCAGGCACCTGTACACAATCAGAAAAGGAGAGCCGGTTCGGGACAACATAAGCGAAAAGATTGTTTATGCCCCTTCTGATATAATAAAAATCAAGGGGCAGAAAAACGGCTGGACTTGTTTTTATTACGATGAAATTGAAAAAAGATGCGCAGTTTATAAATACCGTCCGCTTGAATGCAAACTTCTTAAATGCTGGGATACGAGGGAAATAGAGCGGGTCTTCGGTAAGAATCTGCTTACAAGAAAAGAAGTCATGAGTTCAGTCGAAGGTCTTTGGGAGCTTATCGTTGAGCATGATCAGAGATGTTCATACAAAGAGATAAGAAAACTGACCGATGAACACGGAAAGACAAAAAAAGAGAATTTATCCGAAAAAGTCGATGAGATTATTGCATACGATAAAATCATGCGGGAACTGGTTGTGAAAAAAGGGCAGCTTGATTCAGAACTTCTTGATTTTCTTTTTGGAAGACCCCTTTCCGTGACCATGCGCCTGAACAGTGCTGAAAAACTATAAAGAATTTGGAAGAAGAAGCTTATATCATCACATGGAGTAGGAGCCATGCAGAATATGAAAATTCTTTACGGATATATTCCCGGCGCAATAGGCCGGGTTGCCGAACTTCACGGGACCTATTACAGCCGATTCTGGGACTTCGGCCTCTTTTTTGAAGCCAAGGTGGCTGTCGAACTTTCCGAATTCTTAAGCCGCCTTGACAAGACCCGCGACGGATTCTGGGTTGCCGAATATGATGGGAAGATTGCAGGGTCGATGTCAATTGACGGAATAGAGGGTAAAACAAAAGGCGCCCGCCTTCGCTGGTTTATAGTTGATCCGGAGAAGCATGGGCGTGGAACAGGAAGAATGTTAATGCGTGAAGCTGTTTTATTCTGCAAAGCTGCAAACCACAGTAAAATATATCTTACAACTTTTGCCGGGCTTGATCCTGCCCGCCATCTCTATGAAGCCTTCGGATTCGTTTTGTGCGAAGAGTGGGAAGATGCCCACTGGGGAAAGCCTGTTATGGCACAAAAATTTGAGCTTAATTTGACAGATTCTCCTCTTTCGGAATCAGGTGGATAAGCCACAGAGTAATAAACGGTATGAACGCAATAATACTTAAGACCGGCTTTATGGTGAAAATATCGCAGAGCTTTCCTGTTACCGGGGTGAGCACACCGCCTGTTCCCCATGCAAGTCCCATCATGAGACTAGACGCCATCGATTTTCCTCCGGGAGCGAGTTTCTGTGCCATTGTGACCCCGAGAGGGAGTGTTGCAAGGACAAAAAAACCGGCCAGCATCGCTCCGAGATAGACCCAGTTTCCCGGAAGATAGAGAAAAAGCAGCATGCACGGCGGAATTAAAAAATGGGTTATGTAAAAAACAGGTTTAAATCCCATTCTGTCGGCCATGTGTCCTGCTATGAGTCCGCTTACCGATCCGGCTACGGTAAAGATTGCCACGAGTAAACCTACCGATATCAGTGAGTGCCCTTCCCAGCTGTATAAGACCGGAAAGAAAGTCAGGAAGGACTGGCCGACAAAGGCCCGTAGAACCATGACTATCCATATCAGAAGTATCGATTTCCATACCGGCCCGAAAATTTCTTTTATCGAACCGATAAGACCAAGGTCGCTGAGTCCTTCTCCAACCGGCATTGGAACTATTTTATACAGGTAATACATGATTGCAAGGCCGAAGAAGACGGTATAAGGCGTTGCTTCAAGGCCGTACCCCGCCACAAGCCATGTAATGAAAAGCGGCCCCACTCCGAATGCAAATGTTCCACCCATGTTGAATACCGACATTGAAAAGGCGAAATTGCGCCCCGAGTATGATGAAATCATGCCGGCAGTGGTGGGGTGGAAAATGGATGAACCTATTGAACTGGCCGATACAAGGAGCAGGAGAACGGCATATGAAGGCGCGATTCCGACAAGCGAAGTTGAAATGACGACGATCAAAGGTCCACCCAGGACAAAAGAGCGTGTTTTATAGCGGTCGGCAAGATATCCTATCGGAGGCTGTACAATAAAGGCGAGTAAGCGGCTTATTCCTGCGATGAAGCCAGCCTGTGTGAGTGTGAGAGAGTATTTCTGAATCAGGACCGGGAGCAGGGGGCTTATGAATGAATGATAAAAATCGCCCGTGAAATGGACAAGCGTCAATGCCCAGATGATTTTTAAATTTGTATTTTTCTGAAATAAAGACATTGCGTAATCAGAATATCCTTTCTCTCTGCTTTGTCATTTACGGTTATCTCCGGTTCGTCATTACCGCGAAGGAGGGACACGTAGTGAAACTATGCTATTTCATACCTTGGTTGACTCAATATTATCTTTTATATATAAGCAATCTATGATGTTGCAGTCTATTTTTGTTGTGCTGTATTGATTTGTTCAGATTATCGCATGTATATGAAATAAACAATATGATAGAATGTAAAAATATCAATTACAGATACCCGGGGGCGCAGAATCCTGTCTTCAATAATTTGAGCTGCCGTGTCGGAGATCCTGGATTTCATGCATTATTCGGCCAGTCGGGAGTCGGGAAATCAACCTTTGCCCGCATGATTGCAGGCCAGTTAAACGGATTTGCCGGCGAAATTGCGGGCAAGGGGCCGAAAAAAATTTATTATTCCTATAACCTCGAGAGGCTTCCGGGATGGTCGGGAGTCGGCGAGCACATCGAGAAGGTTACGCCTGAAGCGAATAAAAGCGGAATAAGTGAAATCATTGAATCTTTCGGGCTCTCATCCTGCATGGATTCAGGTTTTTCAAGGCTTTCCCTCGGACAGCGGAACAGGGTGAACCTCGCAAGATACCTTTTGCAGGATTTTGATCTTTTGATTATGGATGAAAGCCTTGCCAATGTTGATGAGGCCACGCGGGAGCAGATCATCTTTAAAATAAAGGCGATGTTTCCGGAGAAAAGCTTTCTTTATATCTCTCACAGCGTTGCTGAAGTCTCCAGGTTCTGCCGGAATATTCTGGTATTAAGAGATTTTTCCAAAAGCCCCCAGACACTGACAATAGAGGGCCGGGATAATGTCAGGGGAACAGATGTTGTGAAAAAGGATCTTGAACAGACAATGCTGGAGATTGTGAATGCTTCATAAACGGCTATACCAGTTTGTTCTTGTCTATTTTATAGGGCTTGCCTTTTTATTTACGGTAAAGGGAGTTTTTAATCTTTCCGACTATGTTATTCCGGGCATTTCTGATATTTACAATACCGCGCGCCGGGTTTTCGCGAGATATTTTTTTGATGTGTTAAATACACTTTCGGTGGCAATTGTCGGCCATATACTTTCCATTGCGATGGCAACGGTTGTCGGAATAATAGGGCGCCTGTCGAACTGGATGGGCTCGCTTATCAGAACAGCAGCTTTTAACATTCAGGCATATCCGATTGTCGCCGTGGCTCCCATGATCTTTATTCTTCTTGGGGACGGGCTTTCATCGAGGCTTCTTATTGCCGCGATGATATGCTATTTTCCACTGCTCCTGTCGTTTATAGGAATCCTTTCCGAACCCGTTACGGATATAGAACACTTTTATGTCCATTCAGGAAGGATGCGCTGGCAGCTCGAAGTAAAGATAAGGGCCTTCGAAAACATGAACAAACTGATAACGGTTGTCGCGGGAAGCGCGACCCTTGCGATGGTTGGAACAATCGTCTCTGAGTTTATAGGGGCAAGCGCCGGGATAGGCTACAGCATTAGAATCGCGCTGTATCAAAGCGATCTTTCAAAGATTTTGGTTGCTCTTTTTCTGATAGGAATTTTCACATCGCTTTACCTGGCTGTTCTCGAATTGCTCGGCAATATTGTGAGCAGGAGATGGGGAAAGCTTGAAGTGAAAGGCGAAAGGCAAAAGGCTTGAGGCGAAAGAACGTACATCGAATATCGAAGTGCGATTTACTAAGTACGAGCCAGGAGTTGGAAATGAATATAAAAAATAATGTGATAGTAGTTTTGTTCATGATGATTATGCTTTCCCCGGCTTTTTCAGGATGCGGCAAAAAGCAGGAGGAGATGACGAAGGTTTCTTACCGTCTCAAGTGGCTCTTCAATGCAAGTGTCGCCGGAGATATATATGCCGATGCGAACGGATTTTTTAATAAAGAGGGGCTCGAAGTGGAAGTAAAAGAGGGCGGGCCGGAGCGGGATGCCATAAAAGAGCTTGAGATGGGGCATGCGCAGTTCGGTGTCGCTTCCGCGGATCAGGTTATAAGAGCCGTTTCAAAAGGATCCCCCGTTGTGGTGCTGGCGCAGCTTTTCCAGGCCAATCCCCTTCAGTGGATATACAGGCCGGATGAAAATAAGATCGAGAGGCCGGAGGATATGAGGGGAAAGGTTGTCGGAATAACATTCGGCGGAAACGATGAAACGGTCATGAAGGCGCTTCTTGCAAAATACGGTATAAAGGAGAATGAAGTAAATCTTTTCAGTGTAAGATACGATTATACTCCTTTTTATGAGCGCAAGGTTGCCCTCTGGCCTGTTTACAGAAATGCTCAGGGGATTATAATTGGGGATCAGCTTGAAAAGGCCGGTGAGTCTGCGGCCTTTTTTGATCCTGACGCTTCCGGCATACGCTTCGTGGCAAATTCGGTTATAACAACCGAAATCATGATCAAAGAGCATCCCGAAACCGTTAAAAAGTTTGTTTTGGCACTGATGAAAGCATGGAATGAAGCTTTGAATCCTGCCAATTCAGACAAAACAGTTGAGACTATCCGGAAATTCGACAAGGACACATCTGCCGATGTTATCCGCAGACAGCTTGATATAACAAGGCAGTTCATGAAACCGTCGGAAAAGACGCTCTTCGGCGCAATCGATGTTGCCGCCTGGAAACAGACCGAGAGCATAATGCTTGAGCAGAAGCTTATCCCGGCGCCGGTTGATATAGAAAAAAAGCTGAAGACGGAATATGCCGGGAGATAGGCGTGAGGCGGAAGCAGGAAAGGAGCCCAGGATTCAAGGGTTCAAGTGTTTAAAATCGGGAAACTCAATCTTTTCGTCGAACCCTCGAACCCTTGAATCCCCGAATCCTTATTATATTCTCCCGTGAAGCAAAACTATCTTAAGTCCACCGTGAAATAAATCTGCTGCTTTGAGGCTGAAAGGAATTTTTGCCGCGATCTTCGTATCCTGGGCTATCAGGGCGACTTTCCAGCCTGAATAATCCTTTTTGAGCTTTTCGCATACGGCGAGGGACAGTTTAACGCTTTCAGATCTGCTTCCCATTCTGTGACCATACGGCGGATTTATAATTACAAGGCCTTTATCTTTTGTCAAAGCGTAAGGCGAGAGATTGAAAAAATCTTTTTTCTCCACCGCTACCGTTTTTAAAAAATCATATTTGTTGATGCAGGATTTAAGCGAATCGCATGCTGTGGAATCGATATCGGATGCGAAAATGCTGGGTGTTGAAACTGGTTTTATGCCGGATTCAGCTTTTCGTTTTACATATGCCCATCTTCGGGGTTCAAAGCACGGCCAGTTCATGAAAGCAAAGTTACGGAACAGGCCTGCCGGGATATTTTGAGAAATCATGGCGGCTTCGAGTGAAAAAGTTCCTGATCCGCACATGGGATCTATCAACGGTTCGGCGCCGTCGTACCCGGAGATCCTGAGTATGGCGGCGGCGGTTGTTTCTCTTAACGGAGCCTTTGCCCTGTGTTTTTTTATTCCACGTCTGTAAAGGAGCTCTCCGCTGCTGTCAAGTGAGATTGCAAACCGGTCATTTACTGCCCGGACGAAGACCTGTTGAGGTATTGAAGAATCTTGCGCGGTTTTTGCAAAGCAGGTTGGTTCCAGTCTTTTTTCGATGCTTTCGGCAAGTATTTCTGCAATTGCATCTTTATGATAGAGTCGAGACTGTTTTGTTGACGTGTTTATTTCAGGCATTGAACTTGGCGGAAGAAAAAGCTCCCATGGAAAACCGGAAAGCCTTTTTTCAAGTTGCATGAAGTTTGAGGCCTTAAACTCTCCTAAGCGCATAAGAATTCTATTTGCCGTGCGAAGACCAAGGTTTGCGGCATAACAGTCCGTTATGCGACCTGTAAACAAAACTCCGCCTTCTTCTTCCATGAAAGATTTGCCGGTGAGTGCGATGGCTTTTAACTCATTAAGGCAAAGAGATTCAATCCCGGGAGATGTTGCGGCAAAAAAAGCCCTTTCACGTCCGGTTACATGGCGTTTGATCCGTTTTGAAAGAGATATTTCAGGAGTTCTGTTTTTCACGGTTTTGGGCGCGTACAAGGTCAGGGGTTTTATCATCATATACCACCTTGAATTGCAGCAGAATTATCGATGCAATAACCATAATGCCGCCAGCCATCTGCAATGGTTCGAGAATTTCGTTTAATAAAAAGTACGAAATGGCGGCTGCAGTTATCGGTTCAAGGGTCCCGGTTATGCTGGCTTTCGTGGAACGGATGAGGTTTATTCCCTGAAAATAAAAACCGAAAGGGACCACTGTTCCGAAGATTCCGATAAAAATAATCAAACCCCATTCAAGCATAGAGCGGGTATGAAAAAAGGCTTCCAGTGGCGGATGTAATATGTTCCATGTTATTGCGGCGAAGAGAAGAGCGAAGAAAAGGACGGTTAAAGGATCGTATCTCCGCATTCCGTATTCGCCCTGGACGGAATACCATGCAAAGGCGACAGCGGCAAAAAGGCCTGAGATTATTCCTGTCTTGTTCAATGAGAAGAGATTGAGATTATAGGCTCCTACAACAAGATAGCAGCCTGTAATGGCGCCTGCAACTGATAAGATAGTTATAAGCCCCGGCTTTTCCTTTGCGAAGACAAATGAATATATGGCGATAAAGGCAGGCGCAAGGTACTGTAAAAGGATGGCCGCGGCAACATTTATTTTGCTGATTGTAAAAAGGTATGTGAACTGGACCGCGGCCATAATTACAGCTCCGAAGAATACGAAGTAAAAAAAATCGCCCTTCTTTATCCGCATGAGGTCGCGGCGCCGGATCAAAAGCACCAGAAAAAGGAGTCCGGCCGAGATTGTGAGGCGAAGCTGCACAAGCTGAAAAGGAGTTACTCCCGAATTGAACAGAAACTTTGAAGATGAGCCGGATATGGCCCAGAATAAAGCTGCTATTATTACATAAAGATACCCCAGTCTGGGTGTTTTTTGAGGGTTAGCTTTTTCCATTAAAATTTTTCCATTAAATATTTGTTGAAAACATACAGCAGATAAGGTTAACCATTTATATTCAAGAAATTCTATTTTCGCAAGCAGGGATTTTCCGGGGACGTATATGGATAAGGTTTACTTCAGAAAAGCGGAATATGATTACACAGTATTAAAGCCAACTATCTTTGAATTGATTGATTCCTCATGCGGGGTTTCGATCGGGAGAGGAACAAGGGTTTTAATCAAACCGAACCTGCTTTTGCCGGCAAAGCCTGAAACCGCCGTTATCACTCATCCCCTGGTTGTTAAAGCGGCTGCGGAATACGTGCTTGAAAAAGGCGGAACAGTTACGATATCGGACAGCCCTGCCATAGGCCTTTTCGGAAAAATTTTGAAAGATGGCGGGTACAGGAAGGCTTTTGAAGGGCTCGATGTCGAATTTAAGGAATTCAAGACATCCGTAAAAATAGATATCGGGGAGCCGTTCGGATTCATAGAGATCGCAAAAGATGCCCTTGAGGCGGATGCAGTCATAAATATCGCAAAGCTCAAAACCCATGCCCAGATGTTTCTTACCCTTGGAGTAAAAAACATTTTCGGATGCATAGTCGGTTTTAAAAAACCCGAATGGCATTTGAGAAGCGGGATTGACAGGGAGATGTTTGCAAGGCTCCTTGTCCGTATTCACAGGGCAGTCAGCCCGCAGGTTACAATCGTGGACGGCATCCTCGGCATGGAAGGGCAGGGGCCGGGCAAGGGCGGCACTCCGCGCAGGCTTGGCGTGCTTGCAGGAGGGAGCAGCGCATTTGCCGTCGATGTCGCAATCTGCGGGATGCTGGGGGCTGATCCCGATAGGCTTCCCACGAACAAGGCGGCAAAAGAGCTCGGATTAACCAATTACGATGTTGAGGTCACCGGCGATTATGAAGTCATAAATAATTTTGTTTTTCCAATTCAGGATCCGCTCACATTCGGACCGAAGCCTGTGCACAGAATACTTCGGAAGCATCTTGTTCAAAGACCCGCAGCGGATAAAAATTTATGCAAATTGTGCGGTGAATGCTGGAAATACTGTCCTGCCTGGGCAATTTCACACGGTAAGGATAAAGTGTCTTTTGATTACGACAAATGTATCAGGTGCTATTGCTGCATAGAGGTCTGCCCCGAAGGAGCGCTGAAGGCGGTTGAGACCTTCCCGGGGAAAATAATAAGAAGACTCTTGCTGACAGACTGAAAATTCATTTAAGTTTCCATCCGGAAATGGCCCTTTTGTGCGATCTCTGTGTCAATCTGCGGGATTTCTTGTGCGACATACAAAGCGTATATCTCCGCGCAATCCCTTGATTTCCTTGAGCTTGCCCAAAAGGGCCATTTCCGAATTGGAAACCTACATGCGTCCAAATTTGTTTTCCGGATGGACACTAGCCCCCTGTGTCTGCCGAATTGCATTTCGGGGTAATATGGATTACAATCTGCAATCAAAGATTGTTGAGAGACAAAAAAGATGCGAGCGCAGGATGTTGCTTGTTACTTGCAACTTGAACCCTTATATATACGAAAGGACATATGACATGACTGAAAAAAACAGCTTGCTTGATAAGGAAATATTGGACCGTGTTACAGATAATGAACTCTCCTGCGTCGCCGCTTTTGAGACA
>JBFYVZ010000099.1:0-7531 GCA_041298995.1 Desulfobacteraceae bacterium | reverse complement strand
TTAACGCATTGAAACTCTCGGCCGGCATCCGTATTTATCCAAACACACAATTGGCTGAGACTGCTAAAAACCAGGGGGTCATTACCTCCAAAAGCGACCTGCTTTATCCCCATTTTTACTTGTCTGAAGAGCTGAAAGGATGGCTTCCTGAAAGGTTGAGAGAATGGCGGGAGGCCCGACCCTATGTGATTATGTAAGGAATCAATGTGGCCATAAATACGATGGAGTGGCCCAACCAGGCGCTTCAGTTGACCGCAAAAGGCTGCGGCAACTGAGCTTACCGTTATGCTATACTTCCAACGGTATTCCTCAATATTTCCCTTGATCGGGATCATTTGTTTTTAAATATAGAGAGCGATTTCTGAGGTTGGGTGGTGGCATGGGTCTGGTGAATTCAATCGGGAATCCTACATCGCGAGCGAGGAAGAGATATGCTCAATTCGGAAACGATTCTTGAAAAGCTTGACCGGAGAGAAATTGTTGACATGCTAAACCGCTGCTGGATGACCCACGACGGATCATGGTTCTACAGTTGTGTCCAGGAATTCGACATTGAAGTCGCGAACAGGCTCAACAAGTCAGCAATCAGGTTTCTGGCACCGATGGAAGTCGGAAAGATGAAAGAGGCCTTCGGCACAAAGGATCAGATTGAAACGTTTGAAGAATTCAGAGAATTTTGCACCAATGCGGCGACCTTCTTCATACCGGCTTTTATGAATGCGACCATGTCATTTCCGAAAGATAATGTCCTTCGCTGGGAGTTCACGCCTGGCAAGTGCTTTGCCTACAGGGGAATATCGAGAATCGGCATGATTGAAAAGTACGAATGCGGTGTCATTTATCGCATTCGGTGCTGGTGTGAAAGTCTCGGGCTCACCTTTGAGGTGATACATGAACCCGTCCGGTGTCAGATGCTGGACAGCGGAACCTGTTCCGGTGAATTTCGGTTTACTTTCAGCAAGAAAGATTGACGAAGGGATTCCCTCCTGCGCTGGAATTAAAGCGATTTGGCGGTCTTGAAAAATCGTAATACGGTTTTATATTTGTGTCTTCCTGTTATCAAGCATTTGGTTGTTTTGTCGAGAATGCACTCTTTCAATTCATAATCAATAACAATCACATCTATCGGGATGCCGAATATTCCTGAGGCTAATACATCTTGGCATAGCACTTGAGAAGCTATATACTGGAATGGAGATACTCACCTACGCCGATTCCCAAAAACTTATTAATTTTAAGAAGTGTGATAACCACGAAATGTCTTTTTTTAAACACCAGTTTTGCTGAAACTGAGGGCTACAAGGGCCGGAAACCGAAAAACCGAGTCTTATGCGGATCAACCTAATGCTTGAATAAATTGCTCCCAGGGGCTCCATGGTAGAGCCTATGGGAGGTAGCAGATTATTTCACGTATTTTTTTAGAATTTCCGGAAGCTTGTTTTTATCACTGGCCACTGCCGGTTTTATTGCGCTCTGACCGGTAGCCTCCATAGCAGATGCGCCCTTATCACTGAGCAGAAAATCCATCCATTCAATCGCCATCTGTTGATTTGGAAAATTTTTGGGTATCGTTACCGCGTAAAGAATCGGCTCTCCCGCAAGAGTAATCGTTTCACCCGGTTTGGCTCCCTTTATGCTGACTTTCGCCTGGGCATAAAAGCTCTCAAACTCGGCGCTCGATAAATTGATTTTTGCAGGTAAGGAGATGTATTTAAGGTTACGCTGTTTGGCCACCGAGTCGTACTCAAAGGCATAGTCCAGGTCGCCGGACTCCAAAAGGGCAATCAGATCAACTGCTTTTGCTTTCATGGTATCGCCCCTGGCGCCATATAATTTATCGAAAATGGCGGGTACATTATAGTGCTTTTCAGCAAGCTGCCATACCATCAGGGTACGGTAGCCGCATGGATCCAGGTCCGGGTCGCTGCGTCCGTAAGTCACTCCGTTTCTCTGCAGAACCTGGTACCAGTTGTCGGCATTGATCTCTTTAGCGTATTTGGATTTTTCCGTGAAACAAAGAACCATCTGGTTTGAAGCAAAGATAATATACCAGTCCGCATAGTCCGGAAACATCAGTTTAGGAACGATTTTGTAATCGGCTGAACCAATTACACCGCATTCTTTTTTTTGATCGGTCACTTTACGAATCATCGTGGCACTTCCGCCACTCTCAGTAAGCACATCGACCTTGGGATACAGTTTGTTGTATTCTTTGGTTACTGCAGCAAAAGGCACTGTAAGGCTGCCGGCAATGAACATTGGCAACTTCCCGGAAGATTCAGCAGGCACCGGGCCGGAAAACCCCAGCACCAGTACAGGTATGATCAAAAGAGTGATCATAAGCGAAATGAATTTGGTTTTAAGTTGATTTCTCATGATTTACTTATCTCCCGTATAATTTATCCGTAATGTTTAGAAAACATGTCCCGAAACAATTAGAGCCGCCCCTTAACTTTCTTTGCATCCATCAGCGGCATTAACCGACAGGGTAAAGTTGGAACTTATTGTTTATCCCCGATAAACACGCTTTTATAACCATCATTTTCAATCGACTTGAGGATTTCATGGCCCAGGCCAAAAAAAATATCGCAATTGAAATTGCATAGATTTGATCTGATAAAGTCACTTTCTGCATTTACTGAGTGAAGCTTCTTATAAAGCATTTGGCTGTCCGATAAATGATAAGCCGAAAGAAACCCGATCACATCGGCTATTTTATTCATTCGCCGATAAACCGAATCAAGATATTTTACAGAGACGACACCCGCGCTTTCTAATCGTTCGCATAAATCCGGGAGCAACGGTTTCCTTATGATTTCGGGGTGGGTGTTTTTGCTGAGCCACCTGGTAATCCCGGCTTGTGTTTTTGCAACCGGATTGAACTGATCGGTTAAGGCTAAATGACGTTTTTTATTAACAGGCTCTCTAACACCATCAATGTGAATTCTGATACTCCTGGGGTTAACCAGCAGGTCACCGGCAGCGGTGAATTCGAAATTATCCGCATAATTGCCGGCACACAGCAGCGCGGCTTCCGTCAGTCTTATCCAAAGCAACCAGTATATCGTTCCGGTTTTACCGGTGAATCCTTCCAGTGTGCTCATCCAGTTTTCAATCCGCCCTTCATTGATTTCATATGGGAGGATTGCAGCATCCAGTAATGCGTTCAAACGCAGAAGAGGCTCAGCGTATGCTGCGGGTTGCCGGAAAATGACTGCGGTTTTCAGATTCTGCGACATGTCCGATAATAGACATTCGGAAGAGATCGTCTGATTCATGGTGATATCCCTTAGTGAGGATTTTTTTATTTGACATCTGTAACTTACTATCCTATAAATTTCGCTATGTCAATCTTGGCATATATGCTGTGGAATATTTTTCAATGAGCTGTAATTATTAGAATAGTTGGCCAGACTGCTATCCTGCGGTTTGGGTAACGGTTTTTTACCGCCGTTCGGCAGACACCGGACGGATTGTATTCGTATTCATCCTATATATAAAGGAGGATCGACATGATTCGAAAAAATTTGATTATCAATGGTAAAATGCAGATGATGGTGGTAGACCCTGATTCGCTTCTGGTTGATATGTTGAGGGAACAGCTCAAACTGACAGGAACAAAAATCGGATGCGGTCAGGGCCAGTGCGGGGGCTGTTCTGTGATCCTGGATGGCAAGGTGGTTCGCTCCTGCATCACCAAAATGAGCCGGGTTCCGGATAATGCCTGCATCACGACCATCGAAGGCATCGGAGGGCCGGACAAGCTTCACCCCATTCAGCTTGCATGGACTGTACATGGCGCAGCCCAGTGTGGTTTCTGCAGCCCCGGCTTTATTGTTTCAGCCAAGGCCCTGCTGGATGCCAATCCTAAACCCTCCCGCCAGGATGTCCGGGACTGGTTTCAAAAACATAAAAATGCCTGCCGCTGCACCGGATATAAACCATTGGTGGATGCGGTTATGGATGCAGCCAAGGTCCTGCGCGGCGAAATGACTGAAGATGAGCTGGCATTCAAGATGCCTGCCGACAATCGCATCTGGGGGAGCAAATATCCAAGGCCAAGCGCTGTTGCCAAGGTGACCGGCGCGACGGATTACGGGGCTGACGTTGGTCTTAAAATGCCGGCCGGAACCCTCCGGCTTGCCCTGGTTCAGGCCAAAACGTCTCACGCCAATATTCTCTCGATCGATACATCATCAGCGGAAAAAATGCCCGGCGTGTTTAAAGTCATTACCCATAAGGATGTAAAGGGCAAGAACCGGATTACAGGGCTGATAACCTTTCCTACGAACAAGGGAGATGGCTGGGACCGACCGATTCTCTGCGATAAAAAAGTTTTCCAGTTCGGGGATGCCATTGCAATTGTGGCTGCGGATACGGAAGCCAATGCCAGGGCCGCCGCAGACCAGGTCAAGGTCAAGCTGGAGGAACTTCCGGCTTACATGAGCGCTCCAGCGGCCATGGCGGAAGATGCCATAGAAATTCACCCCGGAACACCCAACGTGTATTTTGAGCAAAAACGCGCCAAGGGGCAGGAAACCGGCCCAATCATGAAGACAGCGGCCTTTACCGTGGAAAACGACTATTATCTGCAGAGACAACCGCATCTGACCATGGAGCCGGATGTGGGCCTGGCTTATTTTGACGAAGAAGGACGTCTTGCCATTCATTCAAAGAGCATTGCGATTTATCTTCATCATGCCATGATTTGCCCCGGACTGGGGATCGAGCCGGAAAAACTGCGTCTTGTCCAGAACCCGGCCGGCGGAACCTTCGGATACAAGTTCAGCCCCACCATGGAGGCGCTTTTGGGCGTTGCCGCCATGGCCACCGGCAAACCGGTTACGCTGAAATACGATTATTTCCAGCATATCACTTACACCGGTAAACGCTCGCCTTTCTTTGTGAATCTTAAATTCGGCGCAGATAAAAAAGGCAAAATCCTGGCCATGGAAAGCGACTGGATAGTGGATCATGGTCCCTATTCCGAATTCGGGGACCTTCTGACGCTCAGGGGCGCGCAGTTCATCGGCGCGGGTTATGGTATTGCCAATATCCGTGGGCTCGGTAAGACAGTTTGTACGAACCATGCTTGGGGCTCGGCTTTCCGGTCTTACGGATCGCCCCAGAGCTTTCTGGCTTCCGAAAGCCTTATTGATGAACTGGCTGCCAAAATGGGAATAGATCCCCTGGAACTCCGGTATCTGAATGTTTACCGTTCGGGAGACACTACTCCTACCGGCCAGGTTCCGGATGCATATAGCCTGCCCGGAATGATCGAAGGACTGCGTCCCATCTATAAAGCCGCGCTGAATCGCGCCAAAAAAGAATCAACACCTGAGAAGAAAAAGGGTGTGGGGGTTTCCATTGGCATCTACGGTTGCGGCCTGGATGGGGCGGACAGCTCCGAAGTCGCAGTCGAATTGACGCATGACGGGGTAGTGCTGAGCTCGTCTTGGGAAGACCATGGTCAGGGTGCGGATATCGGCGCCCTGGGCACCTGTCATGAGGCCCTGCGGCCCCTCGGCATTGCACCGGAAAAGATTAAACTGGTGATGAACGACATGGCCACGGTTCCCAACAGCGGCCCTTCGGGCGGCAGCCGCCAGCAGGTGATGACTGGGAACGCAATTAAAAACGGCTGTGAAATGCTGATGAATGCCATGCGCAAATCAGACGGATCTTACCGGACATATTCTGAAATGAAAGCCGAAAAGATTCCGCTTAAATATTCGGGCAAATGGACGGCCTCCATGTGCACGGCATGCGATGCAAACGGCCAGGGATCGCCGTTTTCGGTTTACATGTACGGTGTGTTCATGGCCGAAGTGGCTGTGGATACAGCCACCGGCAAAACAGAGGTTGATAAGTTCACCGTTTTTGCCGATGTAGGCAAAATCAACAACCGGCTTGCCGTGGACGGCCAGATTTATGGCGGCGTGGCCCAGGGCATCGGGCTGGCGCTTTCAGAGGATTTTGAAGACCTCAAAAAGCACACGAGCCTGAGCGCCTGCGGCCTTCCGTACATCAAGGATATTCCCGATGCCATCGATATCCATTATGTGGAAACACCGCGGGAACATGGTCCTTTTGGCGCAGCCGGCGTGGGAGAGCTCCCGTTGACATCCTCCCATGTTGCGGTAATCAATGCCATCGCCAATGCTACGGGTGTTCGAATCACCCATTTGCCTGCCCTGCCGCACAAGGTTCTGGCCGGGTTGAAGAAATAGACTGAAGTGAAGAAATTGGGAAGAGCGGAAGTTAAAACAACGGCTTTTCGTCTCTTCCCAACTTCAATCCGTCAACCCATCATCTCGATCATGTTGTATTCCTATGGATCAGAAAGAGTTACGGCTTCTGGAAAACCACTGTATTCAGGATGAGCCGCCGGAGTGCATGGCGGCGTGTCCTATTCATGTGGATGCGAGGGCTTTTGCCGGGCATATGGCACGGGGCGCCGGCCAGGAGGCCTGGAAAGTGCTGAAAAAAACCATGCCCTTTCCGGCCATACTGGGACGGATATGCGATGCGCCGTGCCGTGACCGCTGCAAACGCGGGGAAGCCGGTCAGGCCATAGAAATCGGTCTGTTGGAACGCGCCTGCGTTATTACGCCGGCGCCGAAACAGCGGATTCTGGTTCTTCCCAAAAAGGAAAAATGTATCGCGATTGCGGGAAGCGACCTTGACAGCCTGACCGCGGCCTGGGACCTTGCCCGTAAAGGATATGAAATTATCATGTTTGATTCCGGTGGTCAGCCCGGAGGCTGTCTGCTGGCGATGTCTGAAAAAATCCTGCCGCGTTAC
This sequence comes from Desulfobacteraceae bacterium, assembly GCA_041298995.1. Lineage (GTDB taxonomy): Bacteria > Desulfobacterota > Desulfobacteria > Desulfobacterales > RPRI01 > RPRI01. Next base: position 727 of record JBFYVZ010000099.1, on the reverse strand, counting down.
GTGGTGGAAGAAGAGATCCGCGAACTTTCCGCGCTGGGCGTGGAAATTCGGTTAAATGCCCCCATTCATGATAAAGTCTTCCTTGGCGACCTGCACCGTGATTTTGATTCTGTATATCTGGGAGCTGACTGTATCGCGGCCTTTTCGGATGAAAATACAGGCGTATTCGTTTACGGCTATTTTCAGAATGGCAGTTCCGGTTCCCCGGTCTGGAAAGCCGCTGAAGGCCGCCGGGCCGCAACTTCCATAGACCGTTATTTACAGAAAGTCTCTCTTTCCGCGGGCAGGGAAAAGGAAGGCCCTTATTCTACAAGGCTTTATACGCGAACCGACAGTGTGATTCAACTGCCGGCGGTGCAGCCTCTGGACCCGGGCCTGGGATATACGCCGGATGAAGCCATCCGGGAAGCCGGCCGCTGCCTGCAATGCCAGTGTCTGGAATGCGTCAAGGTCTGCGAATATCTGAAACACTTCGGTGGTTATCCGAAGAGATACACCCGTGAAATATACAATAATGCTTCCATTGTCATGGGGGTCAGGCAGGCCAACAAGCTTATCAATTCGTGCAGCCTTTGCGGACTGTGTGAGGCGGTTTGTCCGGAAGAATTTGCCGTGCAGACGCTTTGCCTTGAAGCCCGCCGGGAGATGGTTCAAAAAGGCAGGATGCCGCCTTCCGCCCATGAATTTGCGCTGCTCGACATGGCGTTCAGCAACAGCGAACAGTTTG
>JBFYVZ010000085.1:0-5281 GCA_041298995.1 Desulfobacteraceae bacterium | reverse complement strand
GTAACGGAAAGAGGAATTCCCATCACGAATTCCCAGTCAACCAGCTTCATATCAAGAACAACAGCGCCAACCCTGTACATGATCCTGTTGTCAACGTTAAGCATGCTGGCGGTCTTTACGGCAGAACCGAGAGCAATTCCCATATCAAGCAACCTGAACGAACAAATTGGTCCGATGAATTCAACAGCCTTTTTTTTCTGTTTTGCAAGAGTTTTACAGTCGGGATATCCGCAGGCTCCGCAGTTTAACCCCAATGGCTTTGCGTCTTTAAGTCCTATAAGGAGCACAGCCTCAGACATTGAAATATTTTTCCCATCCCGGTCGAAGTCTTTTTTGTTTTTCTTTACCCCGAATGCCACCATTTTATCAGCAATCTTTTTTAAGATTTTGCCTTTGAGGACAAGTGTCTGAACATAATTCTCTCCCCTGCTTTTTGGAGCTGTTGTGGCAGAAATTTCCATAAGCTGAGCTACCATATCAATACCGTTCATTTTTCCTCCTGTTTCATAACTTGATCGCTGGTTATTAAAACCGCAGCAGTTTTATAAAACCATTATATATAACATCGTTTACAACACATGAATCGTGATTTCAAGATGTTCCTGCTTAAATTAATTGCTTTACACAATTTCAAGCTTATGTAATAAACTTATATGACAGCTTCTTAAAAAATGAGAGTCATCTTCAGATTAATTGATGATTCCATTAGGATTCGAGGATTCGAGGGGTCAAGGATTCGAGTGAAAAAGATCCGGGCTCTTTAAATTCACAATCACAATATCGGAAATTTAGGATTAAATTGTTACCGGAGATACTCAAACAATGTATGGTTTTTACGGCAGGATTCTCAAAATAGATCTATCCATAAAAAAGCATGTCATAGAATCTGTCGATGAACAGATTTATAAAAAATACCTCGGAGGTAAAGGACTTGCCTCATACCTTCTTTATAATCTTAATCCCCCGGGAATCGATGCCCTCTCTCCCGCAAATTGTCTCATTTTTGCGGCAGGACCAATCACCGGGAGCATGACATGGGGTTCCTCGCGTTTCGGGGTTTTCACGAAATCGCCCCAGACCCGGCTTTATTCGGAATCCTATTCGGGCGGAAGAGTGCCCGAAGCAATCGATTCCACTGGATACGATGCAATCGTAATAAAAGGAAAAAGTTCGAGGCCCGCCTTACTTGTTATTCAACCCGATGGAGTTGAGTATCACGATGCGGGCGGGATGTGGGGAATGAATACATATGAAACCGAAGATGCCGTCAACAAGCTGTTCGGCAAATCAAGGGATAATAATTTTAAATCCGGATCTGTTGTAATAGGTCCGGCAGGTGAAAATCTTGTAACTTTTTCCGTAATCGAAAATGACAAGTGGCGTTGTGCGGGAAGAACCGGAGTCGGAGCCGTTCTGGGATCGAAAAACTTAAAGGCCATATATTTTGCTGGGAATAAAAAGCGGCCACTGTTTGACAAAGAAGGCCTTGCATCATTTTCAAAAAAACTTGCCGCTGAATCAAAGAACAAGCCGTTTGTCCTTGCTTTCAAGAAAATGGGCACTCCAAGGATGGTCGAAACGACAAACAAGGCAGGGGCTTTCCCTTCGGGATACTGGTCCGAAGGCTCATTTGACAAATGGGAAAATATTGGGGCAGAAGCTCTCCACAGGCAATGCAAAGTAGTCCCGAACGCCTGCGCAAAATGCTTTATTGCCTGCGGGAGGATGACGACAATAAAAAGCGGTCGTCACGCAGGTCTAACGATAGAAGGACCCGAATACGAAACGATATTCGCTTTCGGCGGTTTATGCCGGATTGACAGCATAGAAGAGATTGCCTGGCTTAATGATATATGTGACAGACTTGGTATGGATACGATATCGGCGGGAAATCTCTGCGGGTTTACAATTGAAGCTTCAAGGCTGAAGAAAATATCTTATGAGATTGATTACGGTGATGTTGATGCCATAGCCCGGCTCCTTAATATGATTGCAAGGAGAGAAGGAATAGGAGATACTCTGGCCCGCGGGATAATTCATGCCGCAAAAGAATGGGGCATGGAAGATATGGCAGTCCACGTGAAAGGGCTTGAACCGCCGGGTTACGATCCGAGAGTCTTAAAAGGATGCGCTCTCGCATATGCGGTATCGGACAGGGGCGCATGCCATTTGAGAGCCACATTCCATAACCCTGAATTGACAGGCGTAATACCGCCCGAAACCGTTGAAGGAAAGGCCGCGCTTTTTATAGATTACGAAAACCGCCTTCTTCTTTTTGATACCCTTATCCTGTGCCGATTTTACAGGGATATGTACCCGTGGGATATTCTTTCGCATCTGATCCGGATGACCACCGGCCTCGATGAAAAAAGAGAAAGGCTTGAAAAAAGAGCTTCTGATATTTCCGACCTTGTGAGGCGTTTCAATATCAGGGAAGGCTTGAAACCGGAAGACGACAGATTGCCGAAACATCTGCATAAGGAGATTAAAAAGACCGGCCAGACAATAAGCGAAAAAGAATTAAAAGGGATGATTCTGGAATATTACAGTCTTCGCGGGTGGAACGAACAGGGCATTCCCCAATAAGAACTTTATGACATAAAAGGAGGCCGCACCATGAAAAAATACACATCATATTTTATAATATTTTGCTTCATATTATTTGCAGGATGTGCAACTTATACCGCAAAGCCCCTTCCCTTTAAATCCCCGGCTGCCATGAAGAATGCCGTTAACGTGGAAGGCGCGGATATCGCTGCAAGAGCGTTTACTGATCCGGATGAAACAAAAACAACTTTCGGTTTTGATATACATGGAGCGGGTATGCTCCCTGTTCAGGTAGTTTTTGACAACCAGGGTTCACACCCTTTTGAGGTAATCGGTCACCAGACTTTTCTTGAAGACAAAAACGGAAATCTCTGGCCCATACTGGGCAAGGAAATAGCCTATGAAAGGGCGGCCCGGTATGCAAAAACAAAGGAGATTTTCAAGGAAGGAGCGTATAAGGGTTTTCTTGGCGCAGCGGCAGGCGCAATAATCGGAACGGCCATCGGAATTGTTTCTGGTGAAAATGTCGCTTCTGCCGCCGGAAAAGGGGCTGCATTGGGTGCGGCTGCAGGCGCCACAATAGGGGGAATAACCGGATATGGCTCAAACAACGCTATAAAGTCGATAACAAACGATTTGCGTGAAAAGTCCCTCCAGAGCAACGCGATTCTCCCTAAAAGCCTCGCTCACGGAATTCTCTTTTTCCCGGGCGAAGCAGGCTCCGCCAAACAGCTCCGTCTTCAGATAATGGAAAAAGATACCGGAAAGGTACATGTCATAAAACTTGACTTTTAAAGGTGTCAGGGAACGCCATTTTTCTTTTCCCGTTGACATTATTAAATAGGTTCTTAATTTACCTTAAACATTCATGGTTTTTGACATTCTTACAGAAAATCCAGAAACCAGAAATGAAATTATTAATAACGGAGATTATATAATGATTGATATTGAGACAAAAGAACAGGTTCTGGAAAAAATCATGGCTCAGAAAAAACCGGCCTGCCCGCATTGCGGAACTGAAATGAATATATGGGAGGTTCCATCGATTAATTGCGGAGATGGCCTCGGATGGGGAACTCCTTATTTATTTATATGCTTTAATGATGAGTGTCCATTGTACGTAAAGGGGTGGGAGAACATCAAGGATAATTATTCTCACAGCGCTTCATACAGATGCATGAATTACCCGGGAACCGAACAATTCGAGCTGATTACGGTTTTCAGCCCGGTCGGCGCAACAGGGCAGATTATTGACGATCAGGTAATGGCGCAGCAGGAAGTTTTGAAAGAAGCCATAAAAAAGGGGTTCTCCATCCTGGCAGGATGCTATGTATCGAAAGACTCGCCTTCGGTTTTACGTATTCTTCTCGATCCTACCGAGCCTTCCCGTGTAAGGCTCAAGGCTGCAGAAATGATCGGAGACATAGGAGATGTTGAAGCAATTGAACCACTCCGGAATTTGAAATTTGAAAGCAGGGTCATTCAGGAAAAGGTCGAAGAATCGGTTGTAAAAATTCACGAAAAATTTTTTACAAGGGAATGCCCGTTCTGCGCGGAGATAATAAAAAAGAGAGCCAATATCTGCAAACACTGTGGAAAAGAAGTGGCCGGGCAATAGCCGTAATAATAAAGATTTATCAGACAGGATTTACAGGATAAACAGGATTATTTGTAAAGCCGCTCCTAAAGAGCGGCCCGAAACACGCATCCGCTTTGCGGAAGGAAGTAAGCGCCGACGTTGGCTTAGGCTTATTGCCTGACCAGCTTCAGGCGGGCAGACAACATCATGTTCATCCTGTTAATCCTGTCTGATTTTAAGCAAAGAAAGCCCGGTCATGGGTCTCGGCTTTTCGATTCCCATGATCTCAAGGATAGTCGGCGCTATATCCCCAAGAACGCCGCTTCTTAGTTCGGCTTTCTTTCTTGAATCATCAACCAGGATAAATGGAACAGGATTGAGAGTATGGGCTGTATGAACATGCCCGTTCTCATCGATCATCATTTCGGCATTCCCGTGATCTGCCGTAATCAGAACAATCCCTCCCTGCTTTTTCACCTCGCTGACAATTTCGCCGACACAGGAATCTATGGTTTCGCAGGCGTTAATTGCGGCTTCCATAACTCCAGTATGTCCGACCATGTCCATGTTCGCAAAATTGAGTACAACGAGATCGTAATGGCCTGATTTCAAGCGCGATAACAGCTCTCTGGTTACAAGCCTGGCACTCATCTCCGGTCTCTTGTCATATGTCGAAACATCGCGGGGAGATGGTATAAGACACCTTTCTTCAAGAGGGAACGGTTTTTCCTCACCGCCATTGAAAAAGTATGTCACGTGAGCATACTTCTCGGTTTCGGCTATCCTTAACTGTTTCAATCCTTTTTTGCTTATGACTTCCCCGAGAATCTCATTAAGATGAAACGGCGGAAAAGCAACAGGCAGGGTGAATTTCTCATCGTACTGGGTCATGCAGGCAAACCCGGTTATCCGGGGATAAGGCTCTCTTTTGAATAGAGCGAAATCAGGCTCTGTTAACGCCCGTGTGATTTCCCTTGCCCTGTCAGACCTGAAATTGAAAAAAATAATCCCGTCCCCGTTTTTTATTTTCCCCGGATGCCTCCCGTCATTTCCGGTTATGATGGCAGGTTTTACAAACTCATCCGTTTCTTTTCGCGAATAGGCATTCCTTACGGCATCAACAGGATTTTTTTCTTCTGTTCCTTCCCCGTCAAC
>JBFYVZ010000064.1:0-6590 GCA_041298995.1 Desulfobacteraceae bacterium | reverse complement strand
ATGGTTCGATGAAATTGCCTGTAATTTGACCCTGCGCAAAGAGATCCATAACAGATAAAAGCAGAAAGGGTTTGTGTGGCGCCTGATAATTGGTAACAGAAGACCATCGCTTTCGGTTCTTGTCTGTTCTCAAGTTTGAAAAATTTTGAACGTAGCGTTCGAGCATTTTCGCCCCTTACGAAATCAATTATGACGAACATGGGTATGTTAGGGCAGAGCGTGCATTGCTAATAACTCGATATGCCTCGACATTTTGGAAAAGCTTTACACCCCCAAAATTGTTGTCCGGCATACTTTCCTGTTTTAGCTTTTCTCAGAACCATTTCGCTGCCGCAAAGCGGGCATGTTTTTGTAGTACTTGTCGCTTGTTCCGTTTTATTGTTCTTTTGCATGCTTGAGCTTGTATCTTTATCGGTTTTATGATTCTTTTGTACGAGCTCGATCAATGCCATCAATTTCTGACCATCAACAAGATCAAGAGGCTTACCATGTGCAAACTCTTTTGCATCCTGTGTAAATGAACCATATGTGACAACAATTCCTCTATTGGCTTTTCGGGATGTCATTATTCCATACAATTCACGAACAATTTTAACATTTACATTTCGGGCTTTCCAATGCTTGCATTGAACTAAAACAAGTTCACCATCTTTTCTCAGCCTTAAATCTACGCCGCCATCAGGGCCATCACTGGAATTTTCTAACACAAAATAACCCTGCCTTCTGTATGCTTCGCCGACAAGCTCTTCGAATTCTTTCCAGTTGAGATTGCTTACCGTATCAAGGTCTTTTTGCTTTTCAAGCATATTGCGTTTTTGCCACGAAAGAATTGCAGAAACGCCAGCTACTATTAAAAGCAGAGCGGCAATTATATGCGCTGTATCGGCAATACCGGTTAAAGCTTCTTTGATAAAAATATTTTCGCCGGAAATATTAGGTAAAACATACTTTAAGAAAATATAAGATAAAAGCGCCAGAATGACACTGATCCACCAGGGGAGAATTACCAAGAAATTCAGTATAGATTCGTTTTTCCGCGCCATAAATCACAGTTCTCCGAGTCTACGGTAAGTTCGTGCAGAGCGTGCTTGGTAGAAATAGATCCGTTAACGCATAAAAATTTATATCCTGCGCAACAGTTTGTATTTTATTTGCATTTTAACCGGATTTTGTCAAAGGGTATTTGAGAAGTTCACAGTTACCGATTTTGGCTTTGAGCCAAAATCGGAAATTAAGCCATTTGAAGTATTTTAACCTGCTCAACTTGAGGTGCCAATATGGCGCCTCAAGTACTCAAGTTCTTAGATTGAAAGCTCAGACATTAAATAGTTTCCATCCGGAAATGGCCCTTTGGGGCGATCTCCGTGTCAATCTGCGGGATTTCTTGTGCTACGTACTATATAAAGTATTCATTATCGCCTTTCCTTAAAAAAAGCAGGAGCCGCCTCTTTCGAGACGACTCCGCACCCTTTCGCCGAAGCTACCGGGGGGATTTACTGTCAATATATATTCATGGTTATCTGTATTCGTCAATAGTTCCTTTACAGCTGCCATTAACAAGTAAACTGTCCGGGTTTACAGTAAAATCTGTGCATTCTGGGCGGCATCAATATATAAATTGACAGCATTATCCACCCCCACCTCTCTCGTTATTACCCATTTCACTACCTAATTAATTAAACATTACCCAATTGCCACTTGCTGGTCTTGCGCCATTGGGCATTCTGACCGCGTCCCAGGCATTCGATCTGTCCATTTGCCTTTAATTTCTTCATAACGCGCCGGATCATGTCCACACTGACATTGGGGCATTCATTATGAAGTTCAGCAATACGGAAAGGGCCTGGAGTCTTTCCAATGGCATGAAGAACGAGGCTCGTTTTCTCTCCCTTGGGACTTTGGAGTTGTCCCAGCCTTTCCTCAAACTCCCTGTAAGCGGTTTTAATGATGAAAAGGATGTAATTTATGTATGGCCAGGGGTCGTGCTTTCCCTCATGCCAGCCTTGGGAGCTTTGCTCCAGGGTTTCGTAATACCGCTCCTTGTTCTGCTCGATGAGACGCTCCAGGCTGATATACCGGCCGACCTCAAATCCAAGATGATAGCACTGCAAAAGCAGAAGGAGCCTTGAGACTCGCCCGTTTCCGTCATGGAATGGATGGATGCAGAGGAAATCCAGGTTAAAAGCCGCCAAGAGAAGAAGCGGGGGAATTTTGCGCTCTTTGATGGCATCATTGAATAGTTCCACCAGCTCCTTCATGCGGGCCGGCGTATCCGCCGCCGTGATCGTCTTGAAACGGATCCGGGATCGACCGTCAGGAAATTTTTCGATGATGTCGCCGTCTTTTTCCTTGTATTTTCCGGCGTCCCAGAGCTCTCCCCGTGTAAGGCGGTGGAGATTCAAAATGGTCTCTTCTGAGACAGGAAGCTTTGCTCCATGCTCATGGATCAAGGTCAGTGCCTGCCTGTATCCCCGAACTTCCTCTTCATCCCGATCGCGCAGGAGCGGCTTCCCAAAGACGATGGTGGCGATGCGGGATTTATCAACCTCAACACCTTCGATTCGATTAGACGATACCGCGCTTTCAATGAGAGCGTGTTCACGGAGAGCTTTGAGACGTTGTGGTGATTGCCGGGTAAACAGTTCCTGCTTGCCTCGCGCTTCCCCAAGGTCTGCCAGATACCATGAAGCGGATGCCGGAACAGATTCAAACTTCCGGGAAAAAAGGCGTAAGGTCATCATATCTTTTCCCTTAAGCGCAATATAACGTTCATCAATATATAAATACAGCCTGAACAAACTGAAATAACTGTATAATATTTCAGCAATGAATCAGGCTTAAAGAACATACTCTTAAATGCTGCGGCGGGAATACCAAAACCGTAAATGTAATACATATATACTCAACAGTTTGTTTTTTATTTGCATTTTAATCCGATTTTGTCAAAGGATATTTGAGGAGTTTAAATATTGTTTACCGGATAAAGATCCGGAAACAGATATCCGGCCACATGGGTCGGTATGCCGAATCTGATTACTCCTTTGGGAGAATCGGATACCAGCAACCCCTCTTTCAGAAGCTGTCCCAGCAATATCCGTCCGGTGCGTTCAGCCATGCCGGATGCCCGGATGAGATCGCCCCTTGCGGTTTGACCGCGGAGTAACGCCTCCTGAAGCATATGAGTCGCTTCAGGTTTCAGCGGCGGAAGTTCTTTCAGAGGTCCCGGAATGAGCCCCGCATTCCGCATGGCAACATAACCTTTTATCCTGTCAAGAAGTCCATCCAGTCTGAGCAATACGCGCATGAAACCGATCTGGTCAAGGCAGACATCCAGAAAAAACTTGCAGAATCCGACCAGCTCCTTGTTGGAAAGACTTCCCCGTCCATCGTAGTCGCTACGGCGAGGAGCATCGGCTGAAGCGAGTGCTGCCATGTATTCATCACGGCGCCGGGCAAGCCCCCGGCTGATGTTCCAAAGCCCATAACCGGGCAGGGGCAGCCGGAAGAAGCAGGCATCTGTGTAAAGGCGCGCTACCCGGCCGTTGCCGTCTAAAAACGGGTGAATCCACATCAGTCGATGATGGGAAGCGACAGCCGCTATGAGCGGAACAAGACCATGTAAGGCGGCCGGATTGTAGAAAGACGCAAAACGATCCAGAAAAGCCGGCAACGCTGCCGCTTCCGGACCAATGTGGCGTCCGACAACGACCTCGCTGCGCCGAAGTTCGCCGGGGAGAAGATCGATTATTTCTCCCGTTTCTTCATTTCTGACGCACCGCAATCCTGAAGGCAACTGCTCATAAAAAGTACGATGGAGCCACATTATGAAATCCTGCCCGGCAATATTTAGATCCGGTTCATTGCGCAGACGTGTTTCCACCGAACGCTGACAGCTTATGTGGGCAAGGCTTTCCATTTGCAGGTCCCGCCTGGCGGGGTCGCCGGCCCAGTCCTGTCGCATGGCGCGCTCAATGTCAATCGGATGAGTAGTGTGCCCCTCTATAAGATTGGAGTAATAGCTGTTAATAATGCGCAGAAGTTCGATAACCGAATCCCGCGTTACCGGATGAAGCAGACCGCCTAATTCTGCCGATTCGATGACAACTTTTTGAGCAAGATCCTCCAGAGCGGGTGTCCCGCTCGGAAGAAGTGGTTCCATCTGTGATATTTGCGTATACATTATGCCGATCTTTTTGCCGATTTATATTTAGCATAATATTATAATATCATTAGATAGATTGTCAATTTAATTTTATATAAAATGCTATGATTGCCGATATTAAACAAATCAAATTACTTTTCGCGTTTTTTCCGGTAATACTCTTCCATATAGATGGAATTGTAATCATATTCGACTTGAGGTCATAATTTGTGACCTCAAGTCGCCGAACATGGCTTTTGGGTAAGCCGGTTAGAATAAAACCACCGTGGTGAGCAGATTGGCATAATTCTGATTATTCCGATTTGCATTTTACCGATGAGTGATTAGAGTATTTTAAAATAGTTGGAATAAGTTGCTTTTGGGTTGAGGAGTTTTGGAATGGATGACCGAATGATAATCTTTACCCCCTGTAATGACCGGCAAACCCCGGAAAAGCAAGCCATAAGCCGGCGGGTTTTCCTTAAGGGAATCGGAATTGCCTGTCTGGGGTTTGGCATGTTTTTTCATGCATGCGGATATATGCCTTCTGAGAGAGAGAATATGGTAAAGTCACGGCAGTCATACTGAAAAGGCGGTTTTTTAAATCAAAAAAACAGGAGAGAATTCATGGCAAAGAAGATTCTTGTATTGCTGGGAAGTCCGAGAAGAAAAGGGAACAGCGCAATCCTTGCGGATCAGATAACAAAAGGGGCGAAATCGGCCGGAGCAAAGGTCGAAACCATTTATCTGCATGGCAGGAAGATAGCTCCATGCAAGGCCTGTATGGCCTGCCAGAAGAAGAACAGCAGGGGCTGCTCCATAAAGGATGACATGCAGGATATCTATCTGAAACTCATCGGGGCGGATGCGTGGGTTATCGCCAGCCCCGTTTACTGGTTCACGATGTCCGCTCAGACCAAACTTTTCATGGACCGGTGCTTCGCGCTGCCGGCCTATCAAAAAGATCCCTTCCTGGGTAAACAGATCGCGATAGCCATGACATACGGCGACGATGATCCCTTCACATCCGGTTGCGTCAATGCCTTAAGGACTTTTCAGGATGCCTACAGATACACCAGGGCCAACATTGTGGGCATGGTCTACGGGAGCGCCATGGATGCCGGCCGGATCAGGGCTGATAAAAAGGTGATGCGGGAGGCTCTTGATCTGGGCAAAAAACTCGCAGAGGAGTAAACCTTATCAACATGTGACCGGTTCATCTTTTTGAAGCAGATACCGGAGCCAGATTTCGCCGGTTCCGGTTTTAGAGAAATCCCGGGAGAAACCGATAAGCTGAAACCCGAGCGAGGAAAAGATCTCCTCCAGCTCTTCATGCCGGAAAAGATAGAATATCCGGCCGTCCGCGCCTTCAGCCGCTCCGGTTCCCTCCTTTACCGTGATCAGCATAAAACCATTATCTTTAAGAGCCGCGGCGATATTTTGCATAACGGCAGCGAATCCGGCATGAGAGATATGCACCAGGGCTCCGATAATTACCACGGCATCTGCACAGACCGGAGAAAAATCGTATGACGTGAAATCTCCTTCAAGAACATCGCATCCGGCGCTCTTTCGCGCCAGTCCGGCAAGTTCGGGCGATCTCTCAAAACCCATTACTTTAAAACCGCGGTTTTTCAGCCACAGAAGATCCCGCCCGGAGCCACACCCGACATCAAAAATAAAAGCGCCGGGCGCAAGCTTTGCCGTAAGAGGGGATAAAAATGAGGAGGGATCGATATTGAATGTACGCTCAAAGTATTTTTCGTGGTTATCCCGGTAAAAATCTTTCATCCCCCGAATAGTCTCCAACAGGACAGAGTTTTTTATCTGATGTTTCAAGATGTTATATTTTTCTCATTTTAACCGGATTTTGTCAAAGGATATTTGAGGAGTTCACAATTACCGATTTTAGTCCGCCACAGATATTGGCGGATTTGAGACCTTGAATCCCTTAGGTTCGCCAATTTGTATGGCGGAAAATCGGTAGCTATGCCGTTGATATCGGCAATTCGTTTACTATGCTATTTAGTTTCCGTCCGGAAATGGCCCTTTTGAGCGATCTCTGTGTGATCATTGAGCCTTAACGGATAGCCTATTTCGGTGGTTTCTGGTATCTCATCGGCAAAGAGTCGGGCACTGGGATAATAAAGAGATACGCCATGGACAAGATCGGTAATTTCATATTATCAAAAACCGGCTTCAAGGCTGTTCCAGGGAACCTTGACACGCTTCTGAAAGGAAGCGCCAACATGTAAAGTGACTTTTTGCGAAGCCGTCAATTCTTATGGACTCGTAAAAAGTCAAAATTCGGTCGGCAAAGTAAAAAGTTCAAGTTCAAGGCGTCGCGAATCTTGAGGAAAGAAGCGTACATGTTAGCACGCTGCAGTGACGAAAGATGAAGCGCAACACAGCAGAATGACTTTTTACGAAGCCGTCATATTTTGTTGAT
>JBFYVZ010000048.1:0-6486 GCA_041298995.1 Desulfobacteraceae bacterium | reverse complement strand
CAACCACGAGATCAACTATATCGAGACTGTCAAGTCCGAGATCCAGAAAAATATTCATCTCAGGCTTTAATCTTTCTTTTTCTATTTCAAACGAATCTTCAAAAACCTGATTCGATAATTTAATGATTTCCTGCTCTGTCATTTAATATCCTATATCAATTGTTTTTTAATCAAACCACCATTTGTATTTCTGTATTCCATATTCTGTCTTCTGCCTTCTGATTTCTGGCTTCTGGCTCCTGACTACTTTCACATAACTTTTTTACAAACAATCGACGCATTTATTCCGCCAAAGGCAAAACAGTTTTTAAACAGCACCCTGATTTCTTTATTTAATTTGTCCATAACATGGTAAATGCCCTCACAGTCATGGCTTACCGATTCAAGATTCCGGGTTGGGTATATGCATCCCTTATCCATCATGACTAGAGATGCTATCAGCTCAATGGAACCGGATGCTCCCAATGTGTGCCCGATGTATCCTTTCAGACTGCTGACCGGCACTGAGCCGCCAAAAACCTCCCGGATAGCTTCGGCTTCTTCCTTGTCTCCGTGTATTGTCGCTGTTGCATGTGCATTTATGTAATCGACATCCTCGGGGCGGATGCCGGCATCTTCCAGCGCATGTCTGAAGCACCCGACAATCGAATCTTTATTCGACTGGCTTACATGAACCCCGCTTCCGCATGTGTGGTATCCGATTATTTCAGCATATATCCTGGCTTTTCGTCTTACGGCATGTTCATATTCTTCCAGAAGAAGTATGCCGCTTCCTTCCCCGCATACAAGGCCGTCTCTTTTCGCATCAAAAGGGCGCGGTGTTTTTTCCGGCTCGTGATTATAGTTCGCTGATGTCGCGAAAAGGATATCAAAGGAGCCTGTCACTGTAGGATGGAGTTCTTCCGCTCCGCCGCACAGCATGGCCTCCTGCTTCCCAAGCCTTATGAGGTCATATCCAGCTCCGACTGCCTGCAGGCCGGAAGCGCAGGCCGCTGATGTGGCCATGACATAACCGGTCAGTCCAAGATAGTGAGCCACATTCATTGCCGCAGTGTGAGAAACACACTGAAAAAACTTCATTGAGGGCAGACAGGTTAAGTCTTTTTCAGGAAGCATTAATTCAAAAACATCATTGAGGCTTGCCGCGCTTCCCATTGTTGATCCAACTACACATCCAATCCGGCCTGATGAAATCATTTCATGGTTAATGCCTGAATCGGCCAGAGCCTGGTCGGCGGCCTGCACGGAAAAGATGCTCATTCTTCCCATCGATCTCCTTCTGGTGCGGGGGATCGATTTTTCATTAACGACCTTTGCCGGAGCACCCACAAGGCTTCTTAATCCGGTGTACTGATTCCATCCCTCCATGTACCTGACGGCGCTCTTCCCTTCTTCAATTCCCTGCATCAGAGCAGGAACGTCAGTTCCAAGAGGGGAAACAGCCCCTAATCCTGTAATCACAACCCTTTTCAAGAATCGAGCCTCTTTTTTATAAAGTCAAGGTAACTCTCTCTGCCGGCAATGACACGTCCGATAATGAAAGAAGAAAGCATTGCTCCGACTATACCCGGAAGCACCGCGCTTTGTCCGGCAGCATAAAGGTTTCGCAGGGGGAGTTTTCCAAATAGGTTAAACTGACCGATTTTCTGTTTTATACCGTACGCAGATCCGAATGGTGTGTTGAGATAATCCCTGAAAGTTAAAACAGATGCCGAATCTACTATCTTAAGCGAGTCTTTGTATTCAGGATAAACCTTTAACATTCTGTTTTTTATGCTTTCAGTCCGTTCTTCCTTGTAATCATGGTATCCTTCCGGCCGGGCGCCCGATTTTGAATCATGCCACTGCCTGACGTGTTCTGAAAAAGAGAGCTCAAGAGCGGTCAAAACAATGCGGGTATTTCCGTTTACCGTGTCTATGTTTTTGAGGATAACCATGGCCGAATCTCCCTTATAACAGGGATCCATGAGCTCGTTGATATCCATAGTCGGAAAGAGGGAAAGAATAGTAGGATCAGATTCATCACAGGGCTGTCTGCTGTTTTCCAGGACCCCGAATACGGCAAAGAAACCGTGTGTCGGTTCGAAGGCGCTTACCCTGTCAATAAAAGCCTTTGAGAGATGTTTTTTGGGAAGAACATCAAGAACAGCCTTCGGATGGATAGTAAAAGTGCACCGGTCGGCAAAAACCTCTTCACCCGTGTTCAAAACGAATCGACCTACAATATTATTTGTTATATCCGAACATTCAATTATACGGCTTTGGCAGCGAATGTCGATATCATATTCGGAGAATCTCTTTTTAAAAGCCCTGATGAAAGCGTCTCCCCCGTCTTTCACCCTTGCGACCGATTCGTACAGACCGAAACTTACCCTGCTGTGATTGGCAAAAGAAGTTTCGGAAGGCTTTACTCCGTAACACATGCTGTATTTTGAAAGGAGTCCTTTCAAAGTGCTGTTTTGTGTCAGCTTGTTCAGCACTTCATCCAGGCTGATATAATCTTCATCTATCGAGTCCTGGGAAAGGGAGAGATTACGCAGATCCATTGCCACTGTTTTGTTACAGACATCCAGAAGCATTTCAAAATACCTGTCGATACCACTCTCTTCTCCCGGAAAGTAGCTCTTCATTTTTGCGATTATTTCAGCAAAGCCGAAAGGGAAATCATAAACAGCGTTTTCCTGTTCGAATATAAGCCTGTTTCCTTCTTCTTTCGTTATAAACAATGGTTGGATCTGATCGCTGATCCCGAGAACAGTCAGCATGTCATTTAAAATTCCGTTTTTATAAAAACCGCCTGTAAAGTGAAAACCCGTATCAAACGGGATTCCCTGTTTGTAAAAACGGGTCATGCATCCGCCGATATTCCTGTTTTTTTCAAGAAGCAGCACCGAATGACCGTTCATGCCAAGGAGAAGAGCCAGGGTCATTCCGCTTATGCCGCTTCCTACAACAATATCGTCATATTTTTTCATTTAATTGATCCAAACCAAGTAGTCTTCATGTCGCAAGGCCGCCGTTAATACCTATAACCTGACCGTGAATATACATGTTTTCCTCGGTACAAAGGAAATTAACCACAGAAGCCACATCTTCAGGGCTTCCAATTCTTTTTAAGGGAATAAGAGGCAGAAGTTTATCCTTTTGAAGAGATGCGGTCATATCCGTTTCTATGAGACCGGGTGCAACAGCGTTTACAAGAATATTTTTTTTCCCGATCTCCCTTGCGAGAGCCTTTACAGCCCCTATTAAGCCTGCTTTTGAAGCCGAGTAATTCACCTGGCCAGCCTGTCCGATCTGGCCTGAAGCGGATGATACAACAACTATACGGCCTCTTTTTTCCCGCAGCATGGGAAAAAGAACAGCATTCATCACATTATAAAAGCCGGTAAGGTTTACAGAAATAACCGATTCCCATTCCTCTTTTGTCATCCATACCATGAGATTGTCTTTTGCGATTCCGGCATTGTACACAATGACATGAGGCGGATGCTCATCAGCCTTTTTTTCAAGAGCGGCTTTAACGGCATCGTAATTTGAGATATCAAAAGATACAGTCTCACATTTTACGCCTTTTTTTTCTATTTCGGATTTAACCTCGCTTGCGGCAGAATGATTTTCCTGATAAGTCAGCCAGATATCTAATCCTGACTGGGCGAGACGAAGGGCTATGGCCCGACCGATTCCCCGGCTGCCTCCAATGATAAGGGCTATTTTTCCTGCATTATCGTTCATATCCGATAATCCTTTTAGACATTAATCCTTGTTACTTTTAAACTTCCTTTACTATAAGTTATTATGTTTATCGTCAATAAAATTTAATGATCTATAAAAAAGTCGGAAATAGCGTTACTACCCGCGCGATCAGTCCTCTTTCAGATTACCCTTATAGATTTACAACCATTTAATATTCATTGACAAATCAAATACGATATGATTGTTTGAAACCAAATTTGGACACATGTAAGTTTGAAGATCCCCGCAACATACCGCTGTGAATCTTCGACCGTAGGGAATAGATTCTGTTTTAATTCGCTCGTTAACCCCGCGGAAAGCAGCGGGGAATACACTCGCTGTTTCGGTTCCAATTCGGAAATAGGCAATTTTGGGCAAGCTCAAGGAAATCAAGGGATTGTGCTTAAGACATACGCATTGTATGTCGCACAAGAAATCCCGCAGATTGACACAGAGATCGCACAAAAGGGCCATTTCCGGATAGAAACTAACAAGCTTAAAGAATGGCTGAAAAAGGAGAACAGTCAGTCGGTTACAAATTGTCACCAACTGAAAATGAGTGCCGCCGGTTTGTTTGAGAAAAAAATTAAGAGGGCATTCCGATGAGCGCGGATAAGTTTTTACATTTTTCCCATAATCAATTTGAAAAATTATCCGGTTCTGAAACAAAGTAGAAAGCTTCTGGGAGGTTGTTTTTTAATAAAAAACATTTTTTTGCTGTAGGGGCAAAGTAATTCCAAAAAAAAGGGGTATATCAAATGTGTTCCTGATGTTAGCAAAAATAGAAACGCATAGAATCATGGGCATCCCCATGTACCCCCTTTAACAAAGGAGTGAATCATGAAAATAATTATCCGGGTGTTTTTAGCAGCATGTTTGGTGTTGTCGTTTGGTTTAGAAGTATCTGTTTATGCAGCAGATTTTTTTGTTTCTAAGGAAAAAGGGGATAATCAAAATTCCGGAACATCCAAAGCAAGTCCATTAAAAAATCTTGAATCGGCGCTTAAAGTCGCCAAAGCAGGTGACCGGATTTTTGTCGCTCAGGGAAATTATACCGGGTTGCGTGACAAAGGATACCTGGAAGCGCCTCAACCGGTGGAACTGCTTGGCGGATATTCTTCTGATTTTGCCATCCGGGATATAATAGAATTTGCATCAACAATTATCCCCAGCAGAGAGTCGGGAGAAAGTGGCAGGCGTCCGCTTCTGAGCATTCTTAATGTTCCCGCCGGCAGTAATTTCATCCTTGACGGTTTTGTTTTTGATCGCGGTGAACAGAATGCCTATTCACCCAAAGATGGTTTGATTGATGGATTAGGCGGCAGACTTTTATATGAAACAGAAAAACCCGCCACCGGCCCAAGCACAGTAGCTGAACCTATTGTATGCTTTACCAATAAAGTAAACGCGAAAATCGAAGGTAATCTCACCATCTCTAATTGCATTTTTCTCAACGGACATTTTGCAATTCAGGGTGGTTTCAAAAAAGGCACGGTAAAAATTATTAACAATATTTTCATTGCCAATAAAATGGCGGCAATTGAAATCTTTGGCATCGGAGGTAAAAAAGGCCCGAAAGGACCGATTGCTAAAGATGGAGATGTGGAGATTGCCAATAACACAATACTTTTCACATGGAGCCGCCTGAAAGACTTTGCTGATATGGGTTACGGCATTCGAGTAATGACTATGGCCTCTTATGACATCCATAATAATTTGATAGGAGGCAATATTTTAACGGGGGTAGATCATACGCGTGGCAACCTCAATGAGTGGTTAATGTTGGATTATAACATTCTGTTCTTGAACAAACAAGCGCCTCTTCTTTATGTTGAGCCTGGCAAATCTGCCGCCGGTAAAATGGAACGTGTTCAAATCGAAAATATTGGCGCTGATTTGGGTTTTGCCAGTTGTAAAGGAAACTCCGATAAAATTTCTCAATCATTGCCAATTAATAAAATTTACTTAGAAAATTATCTACTTGCGCGATACAGCGAATCGGCGGATTATAATCCTAATTCCTCAGCGAATGTTATGCGCGAAGTCATGGGCTTACCCAAACAGGGCAAGCTGACCACACAGGTTTCCATGTATGCCAATCGTTATCCGTTAGAAGATGCGTACAAACTTTTTGGCGCGATAGGTCAAGCGGGCGCGCAAAAGCCGAAATAGTATGCATTTCGCAAAAGTTAAGAGACCGCCATGAATTATGAACAGGTAAAGGCCGTCTTCATCGGTGGTCTCAATACAGACATCATCGCTACAGGACAAGTAACCTGCTGCAATCCGGAGAGCTGACCCGTGTCGGCGCACCGGTTAACGTCTCGGCAAGAATGAAATACATTGCTAAAGCTTATTAAGTATCGATGCCCGCTGTACTCCAACCCGAAACAGAAAAACTGAAACCAGGCTTGACCCGGTATCTCTTATCCGTTGGAACACACCACGGGATCGACGTGATGACTATAAACTGGATAGCATATTTGGAAACTGAGCAGAAGGACGTTGCCGACTGGGAGATACAAAAATGAATATTACGTATAGTAAGCTGTAACAAAGCATACGGCAAATTTGACAGATATGCATTCTTTCAAGTGGTAATTGTTGGCCAGCTTTCATTCAAAGGTCTCCCTATTGACACAAAAAGTCTTTTTTCATATATTCCCATCATGAAAAAGCAACAGCTTATAAATTCAATGCAATGAGGAAGAACATTATGAGAAAAACCTTTTCCGTTTTTATGGTTTTATT
>JBFYVZ010000039.1:0-3002 GCA_041298995.1 Desulfobacteraceae bacterium | reverse complement strand
GGTTTATCGTTCTTTAAGGCAATTTCAAAAGCCCGCCTTGAACCTATCAGGATTACCATTTTACTTCCCCTTGTTATCGCGGTATACAAAACATTCCTTTGCAGAAGCATGTAATGTTCGGTCACAAGCGGAATGATTACAACCGGGTATTCAGAACCCTGGGATTTATGGACGGATATGGCATATGCGGGTGATACCTCGTCCAGCTCCTCAAAGTCGTATTCGACAAACCTGTCATAATAATTCACGATAAGCCGTTTCTTTTTCCCGTCTATTTCAACCACGGTCCCAATGTCGCCGTTGAATACCTCCTTCAGGTAATTATTCTTAAGATGCATCACTTTGTCGCCCTCCTTGAACCTGCCGCCGGCAGTCTCGACAAACGCAGGATTCGGATTCAGGGCCTTCTGAAGCATCTGGTTCAGATTCAGGGTTCCCGCAACTCCTTTGTGCATGGGTGTCAGCACCTGGATATCCTTTACGGGATCAAAACCGAAAGAGTCGGGAATTGTTTTTTTGCAAAGCTCGACTATTACAGGAGGTATTCGGTCTGATTTGTTCTGCTCGATAAAACAGAACTCAGATATTGAAACTGAATCATCCGGCTTTTGAAAAACCGGAAATTCACCCTCTCGAACCCTGTGCGCATTGACAATTATCGGGCTTTCTCCGGCCTGCCTGAATATTTTACTTAAATAAAAAACAGGTATCTTCCCGGAGCTTATCATGTCTGAAAGGACGTTTCCGGGACCGACCGATGGAAGCTGGAAAATATCGCCGACAATTATAAGCACTGAATTTACAGGAACCGCCATGACGAGATTATACATCAGAAGAGTATCAACCATCGATGCTTCATCAATTATTACAGCGTCGGCCTCAATCGGATTGTCCCGGTTTTTATCGAAACAACCGTCAATTGCGTTGTATCCGAGAAGCCTGTGGATGGTCTGAGCTTTTCGTCCCGTCACTTCTGAGAGGCGTCTTGCGGCCCTGCCGGTGGGAGCGGCAAGCTCAATCTTTTTCCCGAAAGAATCAAAGATCGCGGAAACAGATCTAATAAGAGTTGTTTTGCCTGTCCCGGGTCCTCCAGTAATTACAGCTATGCGGTGTGAAAATACCCCTTCAAGAACACCAAGCTGCTCCTGCGACAGTTTAATGGCAAGTTTTTTCTGAACCTTTTCTGTTATATCACCCGGATCTGTTTTAAAAGGAGCAACAGGGATTGAAAGATAAGCCGAAATCCTCTGTGCCAGACCTGTTTCAGCCTGATATAATTCCTTCAAATATACGGCATCAGTTTCAAATCTGTCTGAATTCCTTTCGACGACGATTTCGCCCGATTCTGACAAATAGTCCACTCCGTCTATTGCCGCATCATATTCAATCTGAAAAGCATCCCTGCATTTTTCTATCAGCCTGCTTCCATATAAGAATACATGCCCTTCATTTGCACCCTGCTCCATCAGATGGAGAATACAGGCCCTGACCCTTTCCGGCTTATCCTGCAAAAAACCAAGTTTTCCTGCTATGGCGTCGGCAATATAAAAACCGGCGCCGGGAATATCTTTAGCAGCGCAGTAAGGATTATCCCGGAGAATATCGACTGCATTATCGCCATATGCTTTCAAAATTTTGCCGCAATAAGAGGTTTTAACCCCCATATCCTGGAGAAACTGCATGAGGTTTCTTACTGAATGATGACTTTTCCAGGCATTTTCTATGGACGCCGCTTTTGCTTTTCCTATTCCCGGAACTTCAAATAGTCTTTCAGGATTTTTTTCAATTACTTCAAGCGTTGCTTCTCCGAAACAGCCGACTAATCTTCCTGCCAGCGAAGGACCGATCCCTTTTATAATACCGGATTCGAGATATTTTTTTATTCCTTCCACAGACCCGGGAAGAGTAACCTCGTAAGTTTTTATCCTCAACTGCTGACCGTATCTCGGATGTGTCTCCCAATTCCCGCTTATTTTGAGGGATTCACCGGGACTGATTGCCGCCATGAAACCGACAACAGTAATGGGGTTTCCCACTCCTGGAGTTTTAATTTTAGCGATTGTATAGTGGTTTTCTGAATTGAAATACGAGACATGATCGAGGTGGCCTTCGATAATCGTAGCAAAAGGATCGGCGTTCATCGTTTACAATTATCCGGACAATTATCCATATTGGCAATTATCCATACGGCCGCTTCATAAAGATCACTTGCAATATGATCGGGATAGATTTTCATTTTTTCAAGGGATGAAATGGCCTGTTCATAATTTCCTGTTTTAACCAGTATGGCATATCTGCATCCGGCCCTTATCGCACACTCTATATCCTTTGCGTTGTCACCCACCATAACGGAGTTCTTTACATCTATTCCATATTTTTTCTTAGCTTCAAGAATAAGACCCGGTTCCGGCTTCCGGCATTTACACCCGTCTTCAGGCGTGTGGGGGCAGAAGAATATATCTTTAATTTTGCCGCCCTCTTCCGTTATAGCATTTTTCATCATGGCATGAAGATACTCAAGATCATCCAGAGAAGCCATTTTGCGGTTTATGATGGACTGGTTTGTAATTATCACAACCTGATAATTGTATTTAGTCAAAAGCCTTATCGCGTCCAGGCTTCCCGGCAGAAACTCAAACTCCGCCCAGCTTTTCACATAATCCGGGGAGTCTTTGTTAATAACCCCGTCCCTGTCCAGAAAAACATATCTTTTAGCCATTTCACCTGTCATTGTTTATACGCATAAACCTTTGCATAACCTTTCGATTACTTTTCTGCCTGATAAGAGCGTTCGTTTACAGCCTGTTCGAGTTTTTTTTCGGTGAATTTCATTTCCTGCTATCCTTACCGGTTTCTATCTTTTTTAAAGTTGCAATATCTCTTTCCAACTCTCTCAGGCTCTGTTCGTGTTCCAGTTTCTTTTGTTCTTCATGGTATTTTTCATACTCAATCGCGGATTTT
This sequence comes from Desulfobacteraceae bacterium, assembly GCA_041298995.1. Taxonomy (GTDB): domain Bacteria; phylum Desulfobacterota; class Desulfobacteria; order Desulfobacterales; family RPRI01; genus RPRI01. Next base: position 41 of record JBFYVZ010000039.1, on the reverse strand, counting down.
TCAAGCGCCATTTCGTGGCTGATTTTATCTGCATGAGTTAA
>JBFYVZ010000038.1:0-11490 GCA_041298995.1 Desulfobacteraceae bacterium | reverse complement strand
GAACATATAGATTACGAGCTTCTTCTTTTGCTCAAAGAAGCAGGCTGCTGGATGATCAGTCTCGGAATAGAGACCGGCGACGAAAATCTTCTTGCGCAGCACAGGCAGAATGCGAATCTCTCAATGCTGTCGGAAAAGCTTCATCTGATAAAAAAAGCCGGCATACGCACAAAAGGGCTTTTTATGATGGGGCTTCCCGGTGAAACTGAAGCCGGAATAAGAAAAAGCATGGAGTATCTTTTCTCAAACCCGATTGACGAATTAAACGTCGCGAAATTCACTCCGTTTCCCGGTTCGCCGATTTATGAAAAAATTCACGAACTGGGTCAATTCAACGAAGACTGGAACCTGATGGACTGCATGAATTTTCTTTTCATTCCGGAAGGCATGACCAAAGAGCGACTTGAAGAACTTTTCAAATTGTTTTACAGGAAGCACTTCATGAGGCCTGAAACACTTCTCGGCTATATGAGCATGATCTGGCGTTCGACGGACAGCTGGAAGAGAGTCATGCAAAACCTGCCCGATTTTCTCAAATTCGCCAGAAGCGATAAAAGGCTCGGGAATTGAAGGCAGCGATGCCCTCGCAACATGATTTAATAGTATAGGAATTTTTATTTGGGACGCAGATGAACGCAGATTGCCCGGATTTTAAATATAAAAACTAATAGAATAATTATCTGCGTTTATCTGCGAAAATCCGCGTCCTAATTTAATTAGGGAGAAATAAACTTGAAAAATCTCTTGACCTTTTTCCGGGAGAACGACAAATTTGCCGGTCATTCCGGAATAGAGCTTCTTGAAATTTCGGAAGGCAGGGCAAAAGCCGTGATGAAAATCAGAAAACATCATCTGAACGCCCTATGCAGCGTTCATGGCGGAGCGATTTTCACGCTTGCCGATTTCGTTTTTGCGGTTGCATCCAATTCGCACGGGACGGTTGCCGTAGCGATAAATGTAAGTATATCATATCTGAAAGCGGCAAACAAAGGCCGCCTTTTTGCGGAAGCAAATGAGGCTGCCATTAATCCTAAGCTTGCATCATACACGGTAAATGTTACGGATGAGCAGGGGGATCTGATAGCAATTTTTCAGGGAATGGTTTACAGGAAAAAGGAGGCTATTTTAACTTAATCGACAATGAACCTGAACCCTTGACTCCTTGACTCCTTGAATCCTTGAATCCTGAATCACCAACTCTTTTGGAGGTGATCCAGTTTTATAGACTTTCAATTGCGTTCCGAACTTTTTCCTGTGAATATTTTCCCGATATGAGTGTGCTTTCTACAAGTTTTTTGATTTTATCCGTATAAGACGGTTTTTCTTTCTGATAAATAATCCCTATGGGTATTTTATCGCCCCACATCCTTGAAAGTTCCATTGCCTTGTTGAAATCATCAGGAATATATCCTTCTTCAAAAAGATCATAAACACGCTTTCTGTACCAGTCGAACGTATTGACATTGTTAAAAGATACACAGGGTTGAAGTATATCTATAAGGCTGAATCCTTTGTGTTTTATTCCTTCCTGAATAATTTTGCTCAGATGTTCGGTTTTCCCTGAAAAGCTCCTTGCCACAAATCCGGCCCCAAGCGCAAGAGCAACTGAAAGCGGATTAAATGTTTCGCTTAAAACACCGTCGCTCTGTATTTTGGTGATCATCCCTTCATCTGAAGTCGGAGAAGCCTGGCCTTTTGTAAGGCCATAGACTTTGTTGTTATGCACAAGAAGAGTGACGTCGATGTTGCGCCTGACTGCGTGCATGAAATGATTTCCACCTTCCCCGTAACAATCCCCATCGCCGGAATTGACGAGTATGGTAAGTTCGTGATTTGCAATCTTGGCTCCTGTTGCAAGGGGAAGCGCTCTTCCATGCAGGGCATGAAAAAGATTGCATTTAAGGTAATGGGGTGTCTTGGCAGCCTGCCCTATTCCTGAAATTATCAGAATTTTTTCAGGAGGAATTCCCTGTGCTGCAAGCGCATCCTTCATCGCAGCTAGAATTCCGAAATTGCCGCACCCCGGGCACCACTTGTTCTCAACATCTGAATCGTAATCTTTTATGTTGACCATAGCTACCTCATATATTTTTTGATTCCATCTGCTATCTCTACCGGATAAAAGGGCCTTCCGTCATATTTTAAAACAGCGCCTGAATATGAAAGAGCTGTCTGCTCCTTAATCAGCCTGCCAAGCTGCGCTGTGCTGTTCTGCTCCACCATGTAAAACTTTTCGCATGTCAGAAAGGCCTTCTTTGTCTCAGCCGCCGGGAAAGGCCATAAATCGCTGAAATTGACACATCCGGCATTAATTCCATCTTTCCTCAACATTTCAACAGCCTCTCTTATGGCCCCTTTTGTAGATCCCCAGCCTGCAAGAAGAATTTTTGACTCGGGAAAATATGTTTCGGGCGGATTCATCCCGGAAAGCATCCCGGAAAGCTTGGCATTTCTTTTATTCACCATCTCAGTCCTGGTCTGTGCCGACTCGCTCGAATGCCCGTCCTCTTTGTGCTCATTTCCGGATACCATTACTATCGCTCTGCCGTTGCAGGGAATGGCTCTCGGAGAAATTCCTGAATTTGTTAAGGCATATCTTTTATATTCCGAGGGGTTTTTCATATCAGTATCACTGACAATAAATTTTTTTACTTTTCCCGGCACTTTTAAAGCCTTTCCGGCAATAAAAAGAGAATCATTCAGGTACTGGTCCACAAGTATGATTGCCGGAACCTGATATTTCTCTGCAAGATGGAATGCTCTTGCGGTTGTTTCAAAAGCTTCAGCGGGTGATCCGGGGGCAAAAATAAATCTTGGAAATTCATCCTGTGAGGCATTGATTGCAAACAGAAGATCGGCCTGGGCGGTTCTGGTCGCCATACCTGTTGCAGGGCCTGGCCTCTGCGCATTCACGATTACAATCGGGGTTTCGGTGATGCCTGATAATCCAAGACCTTCGGTCATAAGACAAAACCCGCCGCCTGATGTGGCGGTCATCGCCCTTGCTCCGGCAAACGACGCCCCGATAATCATGTTTACTGCCGAGATCTCATCCTCAGCCTGTTCGACCACGAGAGGAAATTCATTTGCAGCGGATGCGAGATGAGCCATGATGCCGGTTGCAGGAGACATGGGATAAAAGGCTGCAAAGCGGCAATCCGCGGCAAGAGCGCCAAGGGCTATGGCCCTGGACCCATCAATAAGAATGCCTCTTGGCCTGGAAGCTTTCCATTTGAACGCAAATTTAAACGAAATTTTCCCGACAGATTCATATCCAGCCTTTGCAGCATTAAGGTTTTTTTCAACGATATCTTCTCCTTTTGAAGCAAAGCCTTCAGTAATAACTTCACGGATAATCCCGAAGGGTGCCCCAAGGAGGGCAAGGCACGCTCCTGCCGCAACAATATTTGAAGTAATTTTCCCACCGCTTTCTTTCGCAAGCTCAAAAAACGGAATTGCAATAATATTTTTTTTTGCAGGAGCATCAACTTCTTCCATCAGAGAAATACCGCCCTTAACCAGCTCTTTCTCGTGCAGATCGAAGCTTTTTTTATCAAGCGCCAAAAGAAGATTTATACTGTGATTGGGAGCGTTGACCGGCTTATCACTTATGCGTATCTGAAAAAAACTGTGGCCTCCTCTTATTCTCGATTCAAAATCATTTATTGCCATAAGATACAGGCCGCATTTCAGGCATACACGCGCCAGAATATCACCGACCGTCTGGATGCCCTGTCCCGCTTCTCCACCTATCTTAACACTTATATCAACACTCATTCTTTTACTCCTCCCGACAGAGTATGGAAAATATAATAAAGAATATCGAATATAGTATATCGAATTTAAAAATACTATGTCCGATGTCCGAACGATGGTATTTTGGATTGTCCAATTTTGTTGATACCAGATAACCTTTTATTTTTCAAGCAACCGAAACCCGGAAATAAGATGGAATTGAAAGGTTATGAAACGAGTATTTTATATCCGGTTGATGCTTTTTCCTCTGTCCAGACTGAATACAATATATCCACCACAGACTCTTTCTGAATATTAAGCATCAAATAGAAAAACTAAATATATCATGTATATTAAGTGTGTTATGCTTCATTATCAGGTGTTTTACAAGTTTTGGCATACCAGTTGCATTAACAGAACAGCAATAGAGGATGAGATTAAAATGATTAACGACAATCTCAATAAATAATTAATAACAAATAACTAAGGAGGCATTATGAAAAAAGGAATTTTGGTAATATTGGCAATAGCGGCAGTTGTTGCTTTAAGCGTTACGGCTTATGCAGGCAGAGGAATGATGGGATACGGACCGGGAGGAGGAGAGTGCCCGGGTGTCAGAGGCGGCGGATATGGCGCCGGTTCCGGACACATGATGGGAAATCTGTCAGAAGATGAAGCAAAGAAAATAAACGACCAGCGTGAAGAATTTTTTAAGGCAACCGAAGAGCTGAGGCAGGATATTTACGCCAAAGAGCTCGAATTAAACAGCGAGCTTGCCAAAAAGAATATCGATGCGGGAAAAGCCGCAAATCTTCAGAAGGAGATTTCCGAACTCGAATCAAAATTTGATCAGAAACGGCTTGATCACATGATAAAGATGAAAAAGCTGAACCCGAATCTGGCAAGAGGCTTCGGGATGCGCGGCGGAATGGGCGGGGGATGCCAGGGTGGACCCTGCGGCCGGTAATATATCGAATATCGGACATCGGACATCGAATTTCGAATTAGAAACCCCTCCATCACGGATTTGATGTTTTGACCGGCTGCTTCACTACCCCCTTGGCGGCCGGTCATCCGCATCTCTTAAATATCCGTGATTTAAAATACTTGCGCCGGAGGAGCCTTTACTGAAAAGAATCATATATAGCATCAACATGTAAAGGACTACGGCAGACACAGCAAAAGGTTTGAAGTAGTAACCCAATGGCGCAAGAATTACTACAGTAATCCAGTGAATGGTTATAATCCATTTTGAGTCGAGCATTATCGGAAAATCATCATACCTGCATATGACCCCAAGCCCGCTTAAATTCCATCCGTAAAGAGACGCAAACGAATGAACTCTCAAGAGGAGTTTCAATTTCTCAGGGTTGTATTCAGGATGAAATTTCAGAAGAATATAGAGTATCCCGGTCACGGCGGTAAAAAGAAGAAAAACCATCCCTGATGTCAGAAAGTTTTTCTGCTGAGTCTTTATTCCAAGCTTTGCGAAAAGGATAAAGATCATAACCACCGAACAAAAGAGTATGGATGTTACAACAAGCTGAAAATCGAGTCGTTCGAACATTATAAACAGAAAAAATATTATCACACCGAGATTGACCGTCCAGAAGCCGGCATCTTTAAGAATACGTACTATATTTCTCACATCTTCCTTCATCAGGGAAAACATGACTGACATCGTGATAAGGGAAAGAGGAAATGAAAATCCGAGAAAAAATGTGTCGAGTTTGAGCTTCGGAAACGAGACTATCCCGAAATATTCATTGTTGGCAATCACAAGGGCAGATATTACAAGTCCCATGGAAAGACATAAAAGTGATGCCTGGTGGAATTTTTCAGAAACGGGCGCCCGACTGAAAAAATCATGCGGAAACACGGAAAACCTTCTGATCCTGACAGACTCCACGATGCCCGCAAGAAGAAGAGCGATAAACATCGAAACAATATAGAACTTTAAAAAAGCGCATAATGCGTAGCATAAAGCAAGCAGGGAAAAGACGAGTGTCTTTTTTGTAAGACGCTCCTTTTTCTCGGTATAATAAAGGAGTATGGTCCCGCCGCTGCACAGATTAAACAGGAAAATATGCAGCCTCTCAAAGTTTATAGCTTTTCCGTCCGTGATAAAAAGGTGCAGAAACCCGAAGAAAAGCGCAAGCGTCATTAAAATAATAAGGTTTGCTTTAAATTTACCGGTCATTTTATTTTCCTAACAGATGAGACAATGCGCCAGACAGATCTGGATTGCGGAACCTGTATCCTGATTCGATCAGCTTTTGCGGCATAACTCTTGTGCTCGAAAGAAGAACCTCTCTTCCCATCTCTCCGAAAGCAAGATTTATTGCTGCAGCAGGAATTGAAAATACGGCAGGTCGCGAAAGAACCTTTCCGAAAGTCTTTGTGAACTCAAGGTTTGTGACCGGATTCGGAGATACGACATTAACGGGCCCCGCAATTTTATTATCCGCAAGCACATGGAAAAAAGCGCCGATAACATCATCTATCCCGACCCAGCTCATATATTGAGACCCGGACGCGATTTTTCCGCCGAGGCCGGCCCTGAAAGGAAGAAGCAGCCTCGAAAGAGCCCCTCCTGCCGGACTTAAGGCAATTCCAATCCGCATGAACACAGTTCTTATCCCTTTGTCAACGGTAGCCTGCGCCGATTTTTCCCATTTGCTGCATACTTTTGAAATAAAATCGTCTCCTGGCTGATCATCTTCGGTAAGAATTTTATCTCCACGGTTTCCATAGTATCCTATGGCTGAAGCACATATCAGCACGGGCGGCGGAGATGAAAGTTTCGATATTGTATCTGCAATAAGAGATGTCCCTTTCGTGCGGCTTTCGATTATTATTCTTTTTTTTTCATCGGTCCACCGGCCTTCACCTATATGCTCGCCTGCAAGATGAATGACCGCATCTGCTCCGTCAAAAACCGAAGGATCAAGCTTTTTTTTCTCGGGATCCCAGAACGATTCATCTTTTTCCGGAAAAGGAACTCTCCTCACAAGGGTATGGACAATGTGCCCGCCTGTCGTAAAAAACGGGATCAGAGCGGAGCCAAGGAGACCGCTTGCTCCTGTCATGAGTATCTTTATCGGTCTCCCGATATCTTTTTTGGAAAGCTGAAGAATTATATCTTGCACTGTGGTAGCATGGCGGTATTTGAATATTCTTGCGAGTTTTGCCTTAACAGATGGGACTCCAATCAGATTTCCGAACGGATAAAATGGGAGTGCGTAATCGATGCGGTCTTCAAAAAAAGAGTCTTCAATACCGTCAGGTTCAAATCTGTGTGTATGCACCCAACTGGAAAAAGGACCTCTTACCTGCCTGTCCCTGAACATACTGTTTTCTTCGTAGTCTGTATGCTCGGCCGTCCATTTATAAGAAAAAGGGCCTGCTTTCATTTCAAGCACTACCCTTGCTCCTTTATCTATACCTCCTTTTCTTTCAATAACACGGACAGGATCCCATGGAGGACTGAGCCTTTCGAGAGCGCCCGGTCTTGAGTGCCATTTGAATACCTCTTCAACAGGGGCATTTATATGCGTCTTATTTATGAAAGTTTCTATTTTCATTGGAACTGATTTATATGAGAATACAGGAGTCAGAATACAGAAGAAAAACAATGCCAGGGTTATTCTGGCTCCTGACTCCTGGCTTCTGTATTCTCATGCTTCGTTGTGCCGGCGCCTGGATGGGGGTTAGTGTCCAACCGGAAGCTTTACAACAAACTTTGCGCCTCCTCCTTCATGCTTTTCAATATCTATGTTCCCGCCATGCCTGCTTACTATCTCATGGCATAAAAAAAGACCGAGTCCTGTACCTTTTCCAACATCCTTTGTCGTAAAAAAGGGTTTAAAAATATCCTGGCGAATTGAGTCGGGAACTCCCGGTCCGTTATCTTTGCATTCAAAAACAGCCTGTTTTCGAATCTTGTCGTAATATGTTGTAATATTAATCCTGCCTCTTTTTTCGCCAACCGCCTGAAAGGCATTCAATATTATATTAAGAAACACCTGGCCTAAATTTGCGAAATTCCCCTTGATGTCCGGAAGGTTTTCATCATAATTTTCGTCAATTTCAACATGGCTCTGCTTTATTTTGCTGTTAAGAATTCTTAAAGCATCCTTAACAACATGGTTCATGTTGATTGTCTCAAACTGGCTCTGACTCTGCCTCGAAAGACCAAGAAGGCTCGCAACAACGCCCTTTGCTCTTCCGAGCTCCTTTATTGCAAATTTCATGTCTTCAATTAAATTCTTGTCAGGAGGAGTTTCCCTGTCCCAGTTTTCGAGATCTTCTACGGTGGACTGAACAAGGCTTGTACTGCTTGAAAGAGGATTGTTAATTTCATGTGCAACACCGGCAACAAGCTGTCCAATAGCTGCAAGGCTCTGGGCTCTTATTAATTGTTCCTGAGCCCTTTCTTTTTCAAAAAGTGCGTTTTTCAGATCGCGTGTTCTTTCTTCAATTTTTTCTTCAAGATGTTTATTAAAATCGTCAATGACCTTGTAAGATATGGTGTTCTGAACAGCAAGTGCGCTTTGCATGGAAAGGGTTTCCAGCAGATCTATATCTTCACTGAGGTAAAGTCCTCTGGAGAGCTTCTCCCCAAGAATAATAAAACCATTCAAAGATTCTTTGAAAATCATCGGTAATGCAATTTCAATATTCATAGCATCCATTAAAGAAAGCACTTTTTGTATTTCTTCATCCCCGGAGCGTTCCATGAGCTTTTTTCTGATAAGAGGCCTCCGGCACTTTCCCATGAGCTCGACAAAGGGCGAATTATCCACAAAAAAAGACTCTTTTTCTGAAAATATATGGCTCCCTTTGGCCGATGAAATAGTAAAACCCGAACCGTCCGGATTTTTCAGATACAGGGCACAGCTATCTACCCTGATGGCATTCATGACGGTCTCTGTAAGCAGCCTCCCGATTTCCTTAAAATCAAGCACAGAGGCTATCATCAGGCTTACATGTTTAATTGCCTGTTGATAATTATACTTTTCTTTGAAAAAAGTCCTGTCGACCACCTTCTGAATCTGCGTTTTCAGCGGTCCGAAAATAAAGGTGATCATAAAGAAAAAGATTACAGGAAGATAAATCGAACCGGCAAAATAGAAATCTTTAAAAATTTTGTCCGCCATTATAACAATCAGAGCGTAAATGCCGGTAAGAGAAGCTGTCAGAAGAGAATAAACGAGGCCCTTTTTTACGATGGTTCCCATGTCAAGAAGATCGTACTTAAAAAGTCCAACAGCAAAAAAAACAAGAGGGATAAAACTCAAATTGCCCGGCGGATAGACGGGATAACCTATTATGGGTAGAACATTCAGTCCGTTCATGAGACCCATAAATCCAAATCCGGTGAAAACATATTTCAGCTTGTTTTTTCTTATACTGCTTTTTTCTTTCATAATTGCGGCATACAGTATAATCAGCACGTATATGTTCACAAGCAGGCTCCCCAAGCCGAATAACGGATAAAGCTTGCCGGCTTTCGCAAAGTAGCCGAAATAATACCTGTGCATAGATTCTATATATAATGGCGTTGGAGTTATACACATTAGAACGAAAGCGCCGGCATAGGCCAAAACCGTAAGCCATCTGCGGTTATTGATATTCAGATACGAATGGAAAAAATGAATATACACGGGGAAAAGGTAAACTATCAGAAAATGATCGGCGCGGCTGATAAAAAGCGCGGTTGCTTCTGATTCTACATTCAAGACAAGGAAGATATCTATATAAAGGAGTGATCCCAAAAAGCAGAGAATGAAGAAAAGAAAATTAACCTCTGTTTTCTTGCCGCGTATAACGGTCAAAGCGGCTAAACCGAGAAAACAGCACAAAGTCAACAAAGGTGGAATGCTGTAAGGATTTATCATCTGCTTTCAAGCATCTCCCGTGCGTGAGCGATTGTTGCCCGGGTGATTTCCTCTCCCCCGAGCATCCTTGCTATTTCTTCTATTCGTTCATTTTCGGCCAATGGAGCAATAATTGTTTTTGTCCTTCCCCCTGATACATGTTTCGAAATTCTGAAATGATGGTCGGCGAATCTGGCGATCTGGGGAAGATGCGTAATACAGATTATCTGGTGATGCCGGGAAAGAGAAGCCATTTTCCTGCCGACAACTTCAGCCACCCCTCCTCCTATACCCGCGTCAACCTCGTCAAAAACTATAGTCTCAACCGACCCGGAACCGGCAAGAAGGGCTTTTAAAGACAGCACAACTCTTGAAAGCTCACCGCCTGAGGCAATTGCGGACAAAGGCTTAAGGGCCTCCCCGACGTTTGGCGCAATTATAAATTCCGCCCTGTCCATACCTGTTTCACCTGCCGCATTACCGTCAACAACAAGGAAGGGATCGGCATCACCGGGAGCCGGGACAGTCTGCATGGAAACCTCAAATTCTGTGCGGGACATTTTGAGCGTCGCCAGCTCTTCTTCCACTTTTACAGCAAGCTGTTTTGCGCATTTTTTTCTTTTTGAAGAAAGCTCTTTTGCAACTAAGATAAGCTTTTTATGGAGGCTGCCGAGCTGTTTTTGTGTACCGGCTATTTTTTCTGAAAGATTTTCGATGCCGGAAAGTTCATTCTCAATCGATTCCAGCTTTTTCAAAATCGCTTCAATGGAACCTCCGTGCTTTCGCTTAAGCTTGTTCAGTAAATCAAGACGCGCTTCTACAGCTTCAAGTTCTTTTTCATCAGTTTCAATTTTTAAAAGATAGGTTCTTAATTCATTAGTTATATCTTCGATGTGGTAAGCGGCCACCGAAACAGCCTCTGCCCTGGAAGAAAGCTCTGAATCTATCTGGCCTGCTCTGGCCAGATTTTTCCGGACAATTCCGAGTCTTTCAACAATAGAACCCTGCGCGCTGTATAGTTCTTCGATGCTGTTCCCCACAGCCTCGTTAATGGCTTCTGTATTCTTAAGCCTTGTCCTTAACCTTTCGAGGTCGGCATCCTCTCCTGATATAACCGATGCTTCTGTTATCTCTTTTTTCTGGTATGAAAGAAAGTCGATCTGTTCGGCCTGCCGGTCCTTTAACGAATTCAGCTCTTTCAATTTTTTTACCAGGGGAACTATATCATTGAAAAGTTTCCCGGCTTCATCACGTAAAGGCATCAATCCCCCGAACTGATCCAGGATAAAAAGATGCTGCTCATCCCTCAGCAATCCCTGGTGCACATGCTGCCCTGATATGCTGGCAAGGTTTTCGGTAACAGATTCTAAAGTTTGTATAGTTGAAAGTTTCCCGTTAATATATATTCTGTGCCTGTCGCTTCTTGATATAATCCTTCTTATTATAAGCCCTTCAGAAGAATCGTAACCATACTCTTCCATGAGCGCTGCAACCCTGCTTTTGGGAGCAATTTCAAACAATGCTTCAAGCTCGGCTGTTTCGGCTCCGGTTCGAACCAGGGTTGCCGTTGCCCTGCTTCCAAGCAGAAGATTTACGGCATTAATTATGATTGACTTGCCGGCCCCCGTCTCTCCGCTTAAAACGGTAAGGCCGTCTGAAAAACAGATGTGAAGGTCATCGATTATCGCAAAATTTTTTATGGAAAGTTCTCGAAGCATAATAAATAAGCCAAGCCGAATCAAATGAATTTGTTTGGATCGCGGGTACTGATGTTGTTATTACACAACCATTTGTTTTTGTAAAGATAGATGATATATTTCGAGTGGAACTTCTATCTATTTTCTTTTTGACTTTACATATCCCGTCACATAATATG
>JBFYVZ010000019.1:0-3909 GCA_041298995.1 Desulfobacteraceae bacterium | reverse complement strand
CAATAGGTATAATCGGCGGAACAGGAAGCATGGGCAAGTGGTTCAGAGATTTCTTTTCCGATGCCGGTCACAACGTCCTGGTTTCAGGCCGAAAAACCGAGACTACTTATACTGATATAATAAAAGAATGCGATGCAGTTATTCTGAGTGTTCCCCTTGATGCTGCAATTGAAATTTCAGGACAAATAGGTCCTCTCCTGCGCAAAAATCAGCTTTTGATGGATCTCTGTTCGTTGAAGGAAGCGGTAGTAAAAAATATGCTCGATAACACTGAAGCTGATGTAATTGGCACGCATCCGTTATTCGGACCTTTTACGGATTCCATAAAAGGTCAGAATGTAATATTCTGTCGGGGCAGAGGAGAATACTGGCTAAAATGGCTTGAAGATGAATATACTTCAAAAGGCGCTGTTGTCAGCCTCATGGATCCTACCGTTCATGACAGACATATGGCTATTGTTCAGGGACTTACTCATTTTCTCGCAATTTGCATGGGGCGAACGCTCCAGAAAATGAATATAAATAATAGTACCGCCCTTTCCTGCTCCACCCCTGTTTTTAAAATTAATTATGACCTTATCGGACGTCTTTTCGCCCAGGACCTCGGCCTTTATCAAAACCTTATCAGCAAGAATATCCATTTCAGCGATGCGCTTGATCTGTTTTTATCAGTTATAAATGAAGGAAGGGACTCACTTTTATCCGGTCAGGACGAAAAAGGATTGCTTTTTCTTGAAGGTGTCAGGGATTATTTCAAAGACTCCTGCCGGAATTCCCTTAAAGAAAGCAATAAGCTTATAAGCGCCCTTTATGGTGAACAGTGAAGACATGAAATTCCGGCGGCTGCCCAATTTTATCATAATTTTCATCTGGCTATGTTTGGGAGAACTCACTGCCACGGCCGGCATTGTTACAGATCAGCTGGGACGAAATGTTCTTATTCCGGAAAACCCGCAACGGATTATATCTCTGGCGCCGAATATCACCGAAATAATTTTTGCTTTAAATTGCGAAAATCGCTTAAAGGGGGTGACGCTCCATTGCGATTTTCCGATTGAAGCAAAGCTGCTTCCCAAAGTCGGCTCATACGTTGGGCTGGATCTCGAAAAAATAGTCTCCTTAAAACCTGACCTGTGTATTGCAATAAAAGATGGAAATCCGAAACACGTGATAGACCGGCTGGAATCTTTCGGAATACCGGTTTATGCGGTGGATCCGAGGAATCTGGAATCGGTCATGGAAACAATCATTGCAATCGGCAGCATTCTCGGTGCAGGCGAGAGGGCTGATATTCTGGTTCAAAAAATGCGAACCCGGATCATGCATGTCAGGGATCTGGTTGCGAGAACGTCTTACAGGCCCAGAGTATTTTTCCAGATTGGCGCAGCGCCTATAGTATCTGTTGGTACCAGGACATATATACATGAACTGATTATGCTGTCCGGCGGTATCAATATAACGGCAGGGGATACACCCTACCCGCGCTTCAGCCGGGAACAATTAATAGCCCTTTCTCCGGAGGTTGTAATTATCACCTCAATGGAAAGAAGCGATGTATTTGAACAAGTCCTGGCAGAATGGAATAAATGGCCGCAGATTCCGGCAGTTCAAAATAAGCGTATATATAATGCGAATTCAGATCTGTTTGATCGCCCGTCACCCCGCCTTGTTGATGGCTTGGAGGCGCTTGTTAAATTGATTCATCCCGGGCTGTCCGGGGATAAGAAATAGCTATGAAATTACATTTTCTGAAAAGGCTTCTGCCTGTTGTCTTCACCCTGTCGGTTCTGCTTGCCGGAGTCATGTTCCTGGGAATATCCGCCGGATCGACCGGAAGCAACTTCGGCGACGTATGGCGGTCACTGCTGATGAACAATAGTGCGGATTCCGTTATGGAAGCAATCATCTGGAAAATCCGGTTACCCCGAGTGATATTGGCCGCAATGGTTGGCGCAACTCTTTCTTTAGGAGGGCTTGTATTTCAGGCGCTCCTGCGAAATCCTTTAGCGGAACCATATATACTGGGTATTTCCGGTGGTTCAGCGATTGGAGCCATTCTTGGGATTATTCTGGGATTATCCTATTTCCCTGGCGTCAGCATCATGGCTTTCACCGGCAGCATCGGTACTCTGGTATTACTCCTCATAATGTCACAGGGGCAGGCCGTTTTTAAAAAGGATTCACTTCTTCTATCCGGGGTTATGGTAAATGCTTTTTGTTCGGCTGTGATTATGTTTATGATCTCCATGACTCGCGATGCCAGGCTGCACAACATAATGTTCTGGCTTATGGGAGACCTGTCAACAGCCGATATAGAACAGGTCGTTTACCTTGCTGTGGCCCTCATTCCTTGTTTTATTCTCATTTTCTGGCTTTCAAATATAATGAACCTGCTTCTTATGGGGAGAGATATGGCTCAAACCATGGGAGTAAATGTAAAGGTTGTGACCCTTACTCTGCTTATCACCACTTCTTTCATGGTCAGCACAACTGTAAGTTATTGCGGCCTGATCGGATTTGTGGGGCTGGTCATACCGCATCTGTTCCGGCTTATTTTAGGTTCCGATCATCGCATTCTGGTACCGGCATGTGTACTGGGCGGCGGCGCTTACATGGTTGTTTGTGATCTTCTGGCTAAAATTCTTCCCTCACAGGGAGAAATTCCTGCCGGTGTTATTACTGCTCTTGTCGGCGCTCCCCTGTTTATATTTTTACTTAAAAGGTCCAGGCAATGAATCCGGTAATCAGCGTCAATAATCTGAATTATTCATACGGGAAAATTTCTGTGCTCAGGGATATTTCTTTCCATATTCAAAGAACTGACTTCCTCATAATTATCGGTCCCAACGGCTCAGGTAAAACCACTTTGCTACGTTCACTTGCAGGCATTATCAGCATTGGAGACGGCAGAATTGATGTGCTGGGAGATTCTATAGGGAGTTATACCCGCAAGGCCCTGGCACGAAAAATTGCTTATGTGCCTCAGACGGTTCCGGTCGATTTTCCGTTTACTGTATCCGAAGTGGTGCTGATGGGTCGTTCGCCCCATTTGGGAATGCTCGGCCTGGAGAGGAAAAAAGATCTGGTGATAGTAAAACAGGCCATGGAATTTACCGGATTGGAACATTTGGCTCATCGTAAAACTCATCAGTTAAGCGGTGGTGAATGTCAGCGTGTTTTCATTGCAAGGGCGATTTGCCAGGAGACGGAAATCATCCTTCTTGACGAACCTACGGCATCTCTCGATCTTGCTCACCAGACCCGGATTATGGATCTGATGGAAAAACTGCAAAAGGAAAGGGACATTACGGTTGTCATGGTGTCACACGATGTGAATCTTGCCGCTATGTACGGCAAAACATTGCTTCTTTTAAAAGAGGGGCAAATTGTCAGCCGTGGAAAGCCGGATGAAGTTCTGACTTTTCAAACTCTTGAAGCGGCATATGGATGCACGCTATTGGTAGATGAGAGTCCTCTCGGAAGATTCCCGCGCGTAACTCCTGTGCCCGGACGACTTATAGGGATAAAAGATTAGGTTTCTGATCCGTGTGAAAGGCTGAAGGGATATAGACTTAAGCAATAAATAGTTTAGTTTCCATCCGGAAATGGCCCTTTTGTGCGATCTCTGTGTCAATCTGCGGGATTGCTAGTGCGACATACATTGCGTATGTCTCCGCGCATTCCCTTGATTCCCTTGATTCCCTTGAGCTTGCCCAAAATTGCCTATTTCCGAATTGGAAACTTACATATGTCCAAATTTGGTTTCCGGATGGACAATAGTCTTTAATTTCGAAGTTTACATTCTTAATGCCTTATGATATCAGAATGGTACATTACATATGTTTTTTTAATCAAATATTAAAATCGGGCGCAATATGCTACGAGATGAAATTATAAAATATTTGCATG
>JBFYVZ010000018.1:0-2951 GCA_041298995.1 Desulfobacteraceae bacterium | reverse complement strand
GTAACTGCCGCCTGTTCCGAAGCAAAGCTTACAGAAGAGTCTTTTATGCCGTTTAGTTTTTTCAAACCTCTTTCTATATTGGCGGCACAGTTTGCGCATGTCATCCCGGAAACAGGTATTGGAATCTTCTGTTCAGCCATAATTTTTATCCTTATTTAATTTATCAAAGAAGCGGGGATCGAGAACTTTGCATTACCGGTTATTGGCATGTAGGCGTAGGGTTAATAAAACAACGAATATCGAAGACCATGGATCGAATATCGAGCGACGAATCACGGACAACAGTTTTTATGTTTCATTGCGCAGGATAGTTGATCTGCTTCAAGGTGTTCAATATTTTATCGAGGGTTGCGGGGAGCTCCCATTCCACGCTTATGCTTTTGCTCTGGGGATCTCCTTCAATTTTTTTAACACCCGCAATTTCCGATAATTCATTCTTGATAGACATAACGCAATGGCCGCAAGATATGGCCGGTATTATAAAAGTTTTATTTTCCATCTCCACCCTCCGGGATAATTTTTAATATTTTAAGCTAATTTCATAATAATGATTGATGGATGCATAAAAAATCCATCAACAAGGCCGAGGGCGAATAAACACCGGCTGATTCGAAACCGCTATATTGCCTCGATTTCTATGAGTGATATTTAACAAGTAGTGGATAGATTAAACGCGGTTTGGAGAATTCTATTTTCCGATTTTGCAATCTCCGCACCCGCAGACAGGGCATTCCGGAACTTGATTTTTACTGCTCTTGTCATCAGTATGCAATAGCCTGTCCATATATGTTTTAAAAGCATGCCCGCATTCCGGGCACAAGGCTTCAACTTCATCCTGTTTCTTGTTTTCCATCCTTTTATCCTTTTCGTATTATTATTTCCTGCTTGATGTGCATTCATTACAAATCCCTATAAACTCAAGCCTATGGCCAATAATATTAAAGCTGGTCAATGGCCTTATTTTTTTTTCAAGGCCTGTTTCAAGACTAAAAGGCGCATCATCAAGACGATCACATTTGATGCATCTGATATGGTAATGATTTTCAGGTGTTCCATCAAAACGTTTAAGCATGCCAAAGGATTCAAGTTTTTGTATCTCTTTTAGCCCGGATAGAACCTCAAGATTCCGGTAAACAGTGGCAAGACTGATGCGCGGAAGCCGTTTGCGGACCATTTTATATATTTCATCCGCTCTGGGGTGTGTTTTGACCTTTTTCAGCTCCTCAAGTATTATCTTCCGCTGACTTGTCATCCTGTAATTTTGCTTTTTTAGCAAATTATATTCTCCAGTTTTGACGGCTTCGTAAAAAGTCCGATTTCTTCGTTGCGCGTCTTCTTTCGTCATTGCGGCGTACTTTTATGTACTCCTCATTCCTCAAGATTCGCGACGCCTTGAACTTGAACTTTTTACTTTGCTGTCCGAATTTTGACTTTTTACGAGCCCATCAGTTTTGATTAAATTATAAAAACATGAACAATTAGAGATCGAGCCACATATCAGCTTCGCTGCCGCAATGTGAACAGATTGCGGATCCCTTAATTTTTTCAGAAGCCTTCTGTTCATTTATTTGGGTGCCTTTATCTGTTTCCGGTAGTGAACAGGTAATTACCATTTCGGCTTCGTTTCCGCAATGATCGCATTTACAAACCTGCTTTTTTATAATTTCTGCCATATCACCCTCCTTTTTATGTGTGTAAAAGCTTATTCGTGATTTGTTGTTTATTGGAAAATGAGATTTGTTGTGTTAAATGTCAAGAAGGAAATTGAATAACAATATAGTAACCGGTATGTTGAAAAGCAGCTTTATTAGTGCTAATAAGAGAATAAACAGATAAAAGGGTTAAATGATTTTGCTTAATATAAAAAAAGGATTCGATTTAAAGATTGAAGGTATTGCCCTGCCTGAACTGGCGGAACTCAATAAACCTTCTTTTGTAGCTTTTCTTCCTGCAATAATACCTTTTATAAAACCAAAGCTTTTAGTTAAAGAGGGCGACAGGGTCAGGATTGGTTCAACACTTTTTATTGATAAAAGAAATTCTGACATAAAGTTTCTTTCACCCGGCAGCGGGAAAATCGAAAAGATAAATTACGGGTCAAGACGTGTCATAAAAGAAATAGTAATAAAGCTTGATAATAATGAAGAATATGTCGAGTTTGATGTAAACAAATTCTCTGAAAACAAAAAATACAGCAGGGATGATATTATCAAATCAATGATGGATGGCGGAATATGGCCGTTTATAAGAGAACTTCCATTCCGGGATATTGCGGTTCCGGATTTTATGCCCAAAGCATTGATTGTGAGCCTAGATAACAAGGAGCCGTTTCAGCCGGATCCCCAAGTCTATCTGAAGGAAGAAATCAATCTTTTCAAGACAGGCATATCCATTTTGAAAAATCTTGCGGAAAATGTGTATGTCCATTCATCAAAAGATTTTATTAATATCGGCATGACCGACAATCTTGTTACACATAAATTTTCAGGGAGTTATCCTGCAGATGATCCGGGAGTACTGCTGCATAATATCAGAAAAGATCCTTCTGAAAACCGCGCATGGTATATCAACGGTCAGGATGTTCTCCTTTTAGGCAGTTTTTTTTCAACAGGGAGATACCCTGTGAAAAGAATTGTTGCTCTCGCCGGAAGTCTGGCTAATAAGAGAATGCATTTTAAAACAAGGACAGGAGTGCCTATCAATAATATTATTGAAGGCCATATTACGGATGAAAACAAGGCACGACTGATTGCCGGTGGAATATTCAGAGGTTATGCCGCATCAAGAGAATCCTTTCTTGGTTTTTATGAAACATCCGTTGCCTTTATTCCCGAAGGAGGAAAATCCGAGACTTTTGGATTTTTAAGGGCAGGATATGACAGACCAAGTTATTCGAAGACTTTTTTGTCATACTTCAACAGATTGCCGCTTACAGCAGATTGCAGTCTGCA
>JBFYVZ010000004.1:0-35147 GCA_041298995.1 Desulfobacteraceae bacterium | reverse complement strand
TTGTACATCATAACTCTCGTGGGTCATTTCTGCCTCCTTTTCCTAAATCAATAGGAAAAACAGATAGATAATGACTATTTGCCTATAAACTGTCAATCACCATTTTGTTACGTATAGCAATTGGGAATCCTCACTTCAATTCCAAATCGAAAACACTTGACTTGTAGGTGATTATACGCAACAAATTCCTGCGAATAGGCTTTGCCGGCGTATTGGATATTTACCAGCGTGTTTTGTTTAAGATATTCAATAATGGTCATTTGTTTAACACTATAGGAAGTGTGTCCTAAAAAAGCATTCCTTATCCATTATCAAATCATTATGTAACTTAAGAATCTGTTTCAGTATCCGAAGCATCAGAGAATCCCCAAGCTCCTTTAATCGATACACAATCTTGTTCAAGTTCACTTTCTCTATTGCAAGATCAAAATCACATGTTATACTGGCGCATCTTTTCATGACGGTCTTTCCTTCAAGGTTTTTGTTTCGCAAAACACACCCTAAAGGCAGACCATGCTTTTTCAATTTACTTTTTGCCTCACCTTTTGAACGTTATCGACTAATTGGGAGAAGAACTATTAGCTTTTGGCCTTAAAATAAAAGAGTGCCGGACAAATAGAGGAGCAAATATACGGAGGTGATATGGATAAAAAAGAACCTTTTAGAATAAAACAGGACGGCCACATAGTGTGGATGACCCTTAACAGGCCGGAAAAACGTAATACCATGGATTCTGCTTTTTTCGTGGGACTTGCCGGGTATTTTGAAAAATTTGACAAAGACCCTGATATCCGCGCAATTATAATCAGCGCCGAAGGGAAGAGTTTTACGGCGGGACTTGATCTTATGGAGGCCGGGGATCTTCTCGGGGATGGATCGGCGGGTGCACGTGAGGTAACTCGCCGTAAGATACTTGAACTTCAGGATAGCATGAACATAATTGAAAGGTGCCGTAAGCCCGTGATTGCGGCAGTTCACGGGCACTGCATAGGAGGCGGAATTGACCTGCTTTGTGCATGTGATATCCGGATTGCTTCAAAAGATGCAGTATTCAGTATCCGGGAGACAAGAATGGCTATAATTGCCGATCTTGGAACCCTTCAGCGGCTTCCCCACATAATTGGTGACGGATGGTTCAGGGAACTCGCTCTTACCGGGCGGGATTTTTCAGCAAAGGAAGCCTTGCAGACAGGTTTTATTACAAGGCTTTGTGAAAACCGGGAAGAACTTGAAAGAGAGGCCGGAAATATTGCCCTGAGTATTGCGGAAAATCCGCCATTGGCTGTACAGGGAGTTAAGGAAGTTATCCTATTCAGCAGAGACAACGGTGTTTATCCGGGGCTGAAGTATGTTGCTCAGAAAAACTCTGCGGTGCTTCCGTCGGAAGACCTGATAGAGGCTGTCGGCGCGTTCATGGAAAAGAGAAAGCCTGTTTTCAAAGGGAAGTGAGCTTCAATAAATATAACCGGAGGAGAAATGATTATTAGAGGCGCTTTATCCGGAATTAAAGTATTAGATATGTCCCGTCTTCTGCCTGGTCCCTACTGTTCCATGATACTTGGTGATCACGGGGCGAGGGTAATCGCAGTTGAGGACAGGCGTTTCCTGGCGGACGGCCTTTTCTTTGATCCTGTGAACAGGAATAAGGAACATATGTCGCTTAATCTGAAGACACCGGAAGGAAAAGAGATATTCTTAAGGCTGATAAAAGAGGCCGATGTCTTCATGGAAGGATTCAGGCCAGGTGTTGTCAACAAGCTGGAAATAGACTATGAGTCGGTCCGCAAAATTAATCCCGGTATAATATACTGTTCAATAACCGGCTATGGCCAGACCGGGCCTTACAGGGACAGGGTCGGGCACGATGCTAATTACCTGAGTTTTTCAGGAGTCCTTGATCTGATCGGAGAACCCGATAAGGCTCCGTCCATTCCGGGTGTCCAGATAGCAGATATAGCCGGAGGAGGAATGAATGCCGCCATCGGAATTCTTCTTGCCCTGTACGCGAGGGAGAAGACAGGCGCAGGGCAGTACATAGATATATCAATGACTGACGGAATGGTAGCTCTTATGCCTGTCCCTCTATTTTATCAGGAGATTTCAGGGCAGACAACAAGGCGCGGGGATGCTTTTCTCTCTCACCGCTATGCATGTTACAACACTTATGAGGCCGCCGACGGGCGTTACATTTCAGTAGGAGCAGTTGAAAATCGTTTCTGGAAAAGGCTTTGCGAAATCATGGGAGTTCCGGAGTATGCCCCGCTTCAGTATAATGAAAAAAGGAGGGCTGAATTAATTGATTTTATGAGAACGTCCTTTAAGAAAAAAACTCTGGATGAGTGGTCGGTGATCCTTTCGTCTGAAGATGTCTGCTGGGGGAAGGTTCAGACTTTGCCGGAAGTTCTTGAAGACCCGCTTTTTGCTGAAAGGGAGATGGTTATTGAGATGTCAGGAAAGGACGGCAAAAAAAGAAAGCTTCTCGGCATTCCTGTCAAGCTCAGCGGAACTCCCGGCTCTGTCCGTACGCCGCCACCTTGTTTCGGGGAAAATACCGGAGATATACTTCGTGAACTTGGTTATAATGACGAGAAGATAAGAGAGTTCGGTGAAAAAGGAGTAATATGAGAAGACAGGAGTCAGAATTCGGAATGGCTCCTGTATTCTCATGCTTCGTTGTGCCGGCGCCGGGCATGGTGGTTGGTGGGAGATGGTTCTTATTTTTTGAGAAGGCTTTTATTATATCTCTGGGCAAGGGGGTATCTTCTCCCATAACCAAAAGCCTTTGTTGTGACTTTAAGGCCGGGAGCCGCCTGATGCCTTTTGTATTCATTCCTGTCAACCCTCGATATGACATCTTCCACTATTGAAGGATCAAAGCCCATGGAAATCAACTCACCCGCTCCTTTTAGTTCTTCGATATATCCTTTTAATATTGAATCAAGTACCTCATAGGGCGGAAGATCGTCCTGATCTGTTTGATTCGGCTTCAACTCGGCAGAAGGAGCTTTATCTATTATGCTTGCCGGAATAATTTCTTTTTCACGATTTATTAAATGTGCAAGTTCATAAACAAGGGTCTTGGGTATATCAGAGATTACGGCAAGCCCTCCGTTCATGTCCCCGTACAGCGTGCAATAGCCAACGGCAAGCTCAGACTTGTTTCCCGTTGAAAGGAGAATCCGGCCTTCCCTGTTTGACAACGCCATAAGGATAGTTCCCCTTATCCTTGCCTGTAAATTCTGTTCTGTTATTCCGGGTTCACTCTCTTTAAAAGTGGGAACGACAAGCCGGACAAATTCCCCGAATAAACCATCAATTGGAATAAGTTCAAACCTTGTTCCGATATTTTCAGCAAGTTTTTTGGTATCTTCATAATTTTCTTTTGACGTGTATGCAGATGGCATGAATACTGTGAGAACATTTTCGGGGCCTAAAGCTCTTGCCGCAATGAAGGCTGTGAGTGCTGAATCTATTCCGCCGCTTAATCCCAGCACTACTTTAGAAAAACCGCATTTTGTGACGTAATCGCGCGTTCCCATAATAAGAGCCTTCAAGACGGATTCATTGTCTGAAACGGATACATGATGCATGTTTTCTTCAAAGAACCTGCCGGATTTTTCTTCATGATCGTAAAAGATGATATCTTCTTCGAAATCCCTTGCAAGGGCTCTTATTTCACCGTACCGGTTATAAGCAGCGCTGGTACCGTCAAAAAGAATACTGTCGTTTCCTCCAACCTGATTGGCAAAAATAAATGCGGTTTTATATTTGCGGGCAACAGCGCTGAACATGTTCCATCTGAACTCTTTTTTCCCGATATGAAAAGGGGATGCTGAGATGTTGATTATGATGCCTGCCCCGTCCTGCGCCAGAAGATCTACAGGATCTACATGGTAGATTCTTTTTTTAAGAATATACTCGTCATTCCACGCATCTTCACATATTGTAATTCCTATTTTTTCTCCTCTGTAATAACAGGATTTGCATTCCGTGCCTGCTTCAAAGTATCTGCTTTCATCAAACACATCGTAAGTCGGAAGGAGTCTTTTGTTAACTTTTTGAAGTATCTTTCCATTTTCAAACAGAACCGCCGAATTGAAAAGCTGCTTTCCCTCATCATTCGGATTTTTATCAACGAAGCCGCAGATTACTCCGATACCTTTAATTTCATTGATCAGTATTGAAAGGGACTCAAGATTTTTTTCAATAAAATCTTTTTTTTCAAGAAGATCACGGGGAGGATAGCCCGAAACAACCAGCTCTGAAAAAATCACAAGATCACATGAGGAAGATAAAGCTTTTCCGGCATAATATTTTATCCGGTTTAAATTGTATTCAAAATCACCTATCACCGGATTAATTTGTGCGATCGCTATTTTCATTTAAAATCAACGATGATTATTGACGGCCTCGTAAAAAGCCGGAATTTACCTTTTTATGTCATTCCCGCGAAAGTCCGCCACGGCGGATCTTTTCAATTAGTTCTGGACTCACATTTTCACGGGAGTGACGGGATTTTTACGAAACCATTATTATGTATAAAATTATTATTGTGCGCTGTTTTCAGTAATAAGGTTTTGTGCGACTTCAATATCATAAGCTTTATCAGGATTAAAGCTTCCACCCTTATATATTCCGGCAGCCTGTTTAATCGCCCCATGGGGCACCCATCCGTGCTCTTCCCAGAGCTTTAAATCATCGGAATTCCAGAGTCTGAAACAGATTTCTTCACCTGTCCTGCGGACGTACATCCGGACTTTTTTGTTCTGAGGAAAAGGATAATAATACAGCCCTCTTTTATCTTTCATAATTGAACCTTTACATAACATCTCATTGAAAGCCGCAATGTGAGACCTTTGCATAATGCCCCCTTTTGCCCGATTACTGCGTCAGGCTCAAATTTCAATCCTCGAAATACTCAATGTATTCCTGCGGTTAAAATTATCGCCTTCCTTGTACTTGGCCAAAATTGGACGTTCTTCAAAGGTCTCAATGTATGCCGTACAAGTAATCCCGCAGATGGACGTCGAGATTGCACAAAAGGGCCATTTCCGGATGGAAATAAATTATTAGCAGAAACGCATAACCATGGCAAAGTA
This sequence comes from Desulfobacteraceae bacterium, assembly GCA_041298995.1. GTDB lineage: Bacteria > Desulfobacterota > Desulfobacteria > Desulfobacterales > RPRI01 > RPRI01. Next base: position 30,048 of record JBFYVZ010000004.1, on the reverse strand, counting down.
TTTTTAATGTAAACCATTTCTTGACTTTTATTCCTGCAGCCTGTATTCGGTTCACGACTATCCGTTTTCCATTTATCGCATGGAAAATCCTTTTTTATTCAATATGTGTGCCTTTCATTTAAAGTACGATTTGCCATCGGAAATTGATAGATCTGGTCTGGATAGCAATGCCTGCAGCAAGCAGGGATCCGCCTGATGCGGATTCGGCCTTACGAAATAGAGTTTTTTTGCAATTCGCTCGCTGTGTCGGTTCAGTCATTAATCAATCAGTTAATCTAATTCAGGGGGACTTATTTATGGACGATTTTCTTCACAATCTCAGAACGGGTAAGCGTTTTGACAGGAACCGGAAACCGCATGACGGCAAATTCCCGGGTCCTGACAGGCAGAGGAACAGGGATTCCAGGGATTCGGGTGACGGAGCTTTATTAAAAGCTATTTCAGGAGAGCATATCCCGGCGTTAAAAATGATAATGGAAGGGATTGCCAATAACCAGAAACGGATAGCCGATGCTGTTGAAAGAAGAGTTGCTGCTGAAGAACGTAAAGCTGATGCTATGGAAACAATTGCAAAACATATCAAAGAATTATTTTCATCAGGCGGCAGACAAAAAGAAGAGTATCCGCAGGGAACGGAAATGTTAACCGAAAAAGAGCCGGTTACAAAGAAGAAAACCAGAGCAAAAGTTTTACCTGAAAATAACCGGGATCAAGTCTGATTTTTCTTTTTGCTCAATGCGGCATCCGTCAGATATTGAAATACTGCCGGCCCTTCCCTGGATGCTTTTGCTTTTCCGGATGCCGTCATATGGAGCAGTTCGATTTTATCTTTATCAAGAATGCCGATTTTTTCATCAAAAAGCTTTATTGTATTATGAATTATACTGTAGATAAAAAATGGTCCGAAGCGAGTTTCTCCGGACTTTTCCGTGTCAGTTTGCCCGATAATCATATTATTGCTGATCATAAAGTCTTTAGGTAAAGGGGAAAAACCGAGAAGTTCTGAAAAGAGTTCAAGGGTTTCTGCGACGCCGTCCGCATAACCTCTTTCAAGAGAAGCAATTCCGTCTTTTTCAATTTCCTGCAGGTCTGACTTTTCAAAATAAAGATCAAGCATGGCAATTATTTCATTCTGAAAAAATTTAACGGAGTCGCCTTTTTTGCAAATAAGGACATCCGTATCGTTTAATATCTTTCGTGCATTCCTGATGCTGAGCATCTCTTTGAGGGTGGGACTTTTTCGCAATACCACATCCTCTACGGTCGTGTTGTAGAGCGGAAGTTCGTTGTCGAGAACAAGTATTTTTTGTATATTATTCTCGATATACTGGGTAAAAAGCTCCAGATCTCTTTCCCTCCTTGAATGGTAGGTGCTCATGGCAAGGATTCCGCGCATGATCCCTTTATCTATTTTGCTCCCGCTTTCAGGTGCTCCAAATGATTCGAGCGCTTTTTGCGCCATTTTATCGATCCGGATTTTATTCAAAAGGCTTTCCTTGAACGACATATGTCCCCTCCCATTGATTTTAATGCCGATTTGTTCCGTATATGCTTTCTATCACATGCAAACATTTTAGTATATTGAAGCTTTAAAATAGAGTTATTCTCCTAATTTCGATTCACTTCCGTTCATCTCTTCGTTGCACTTGAATCCTGAAACCCTTGAACCATCGAATCCTTAAAAATAGTTATTGTGACCTTGAAATAATTTATTGTATAGAATAAAAAGGTTCTTTAACAGAGGAGAATGAAAAATGCCTGAATACGTGAAATTGATATACGGCGAAAAGACATATGAGCTTCCAATAGTTGTCGGCTCAGAGGGGGAAAAGGCGATAGACATTTCAACACTTCGCCGGACAACAGGATTGATAACTCTTGATCCCGGATTTGCAAATACCGGAAGTTGCGTGAGTTCAATTACTTTTATGAATGGAGAGAAAGGGGTTCTGCGTTACCGGGGGATTCCTGTCGAGCAACTTGCGAAGCATTCCATATTCACAGAGACTACGTATTTATTGATAAACGGCGTTTTGCCTACAAGAAAACAGCTTAATGCTTTTTCAATCCTGCTTAACGATAATTCCCTGATACATGAAGACATGCAGTCGTTTTTCCAGAGCTTCCCGAGAGCTTCCCACCCAATGGGAATTCTTTCTTCGATGGTAACGGCTTTAAGAAGCTTCTATCCCGAGATAAAAATATCCGAAGAGGAAATCAATCTGACCGTTACCCGTCTTCTTTCCAAAATCCGAACGCTTGCAGCAATGTCTTATAAGATTTCAAGAGGGCACAAGGTTGTTTATCCCCGTCCGGACCTCTCATACTGTGCCAATTTTCTTAACATGATGTTTGATAATCCAGTAAAACCATACCAGATTGACGAAGATCTTGTAAAAGCCCTGAATGTTTTCTGGATTCTTCATGCGGATCACGAACAGAACTGCTCGACTTCTACGGTCAGGATGGTCGGAAGCGGGAGGGTCAATCTCTATGCCGCCATTTCGGCCGGTGTGGCCGCGCTGTGGGGACCCCTGCACGGCGGAGCAAATCAGGCTGTAATAGAAATGCTGACGAAAATAAGGGAAGAAGATGGTGGAAGTGTTAATAAAGCGGTTGAAAGGGCAAAGGATAAAAATGATCCTTTCAGGCTTATGGGGTTCGGACACAGGGTCTACAAGACCTACGATCCAAGGGCCAGAATAATGAAAAAGACATGCGATCTGGTACTCGAAAAACTTAATATTACCGATCCGTTACTTGATATTGCAAAGAACCTCGAGGAAGTTGTATTAAAAGACAGTTATTTTGTTGAACATAATCTATATCCAAATGTTGATTTTTACAGCGGTATTGTTCTCAGGGCTCTTGGAATACCGACCAATATGTTTACGGTCATGTTTGCAATAGGAAGACTTCCGGGCTGGATAGCCCAGTGGAAAGAGAGCGTTGATGACCCCGACTGGAGATTAAGCCGTCCGCGGCAAATATATGCGGGCCCGCCTTCATTAAATTACGTTCCTGTTGATGAAAGATAACAGCGCCGTTTCGGTTCATCTGTATATTTGAACCGAAACAGCGTCTCTTTCATCCCGGAGAGATTCTAAAACACTCCAAGGGGTCTTGTAAATGTGAATTGTGCCGGATCAACAGCCATTTTATCCCACGCTGTATGAATATTTCCTCCAAGTGCCGAGAACGGAGAGGACAGCACAAAACAGGTGAACCCAGCAACCAGGGTAACAATTCCGAGAGGTCTCACAAGAAGGAAATCTGCAATCATGGCTCCGCCATCCGGCTGGCTCTGTTGAATCTCTGTTCGGGCAAGCGCCTCCGAATCCAAAGGAATAACTAATATTGCAGCGATTGTAAAAAGGACTCCGCACTTTTTTAATATTTTATACATGGATTTCTCCTTTCCGTTAAATTCATTTTTGTCATAAATTAAATAAACCTTTTACAATTTACAATTTTTATGCCCTCATAATAAGTCGTACTTCCGACGGCAAAGTAATAAGCCGTCAATTCGTCATCCATTTTCAGTTATATATACCCCGGCAAGAACAAAAACCGACCCGATTATAAGATTTATGCCAATATTTTCTCCCAGATAAAAAGCTGCTATAATATATGTCATGGGAGGAATAGTGTAAAGATAAACTCCCACCTTCTGGGATTCTGTTCGCTCCAGCGCGACAAAATAGAGCATGGTTGCAAGAAATGAGCATGTTATTCCGAGAAAAGCTATGGCAAGCCAGGCGCTGGCGTTAATTGAAAGCATCGAAAAATTGATCCGGTGCATTTCAACCCATCCGAATGGTATCATATAAAGTGAACCTATAAAAGTTACTATCGCCGTCAGCTCGAGCGCGTTCATCTTCTTTGTCATGTTCTTTCCCAGAACGGTAAAGATTCCCCACATGAATATGCTCGCAAATACGAGAAGATCCCCCCAGATGTGTGCTTTAATATCAAAAGAAGAAAGAGTATTCAGGCCCATGACTATGATGACGCCGGATATTGCCGTCAGCAGGCCAAGTCCCTTTTTCAAGGTCAGTTTTTCACCCATGAACAATACGGCGATAATCAGAATTGAAATAGGGCCGGTTACTGCATAAAGGGAAGCATTGGATGCAGTTGTATATTGGAGTCCGATAGTTTGTGTGGAATAGTGAAGTCCGGTTCCGAAAAGGCTCAGCAAAAAGAGCTGGCCAAGCCAGGTTAATCCTTCATATTTCAGCCGCCGGCCCCGAACAAAAAACCAGAGAAGAAAACAGCATGATGAGATCAGAAGTCTCAGGGTTACAAGTGTCAGCGGGGGAACGCTTTCAACCGCTACCTTGGTTGCTATGAAAGATATTGCCCAGAAAAAACACGCTACACATAACGCGACTTTTGAGTTAAAAGGGACTTTATTAGCCATTTCAGTAGAATAGGCCATATTCAGATAAATTTTCCTCGATTCAGGCTGCTTTATGTTGTATTATAAAAGTTCTTGGATTTTATCAAAAAATATAAGTATTGCAAAGGGAAAAATGAAAAATCACCCCAAATATATAGAAGTTGCCGTGGCGTTGCCGGTTTGGGGTACCTTTACATATCTGGTTCCGGACAGCCTGTTGGATGTGCCATTGCAAGGTAAAAGAGTTCTTGTACCGTTCGGACAGCGTAAAGTAACAGGATATGTTCTTGAAGAGACAGAAAATAAAGATGATAAAGAAATAAAGCTCATTTCAGATATTCTTGATGACACCCCTCTTTTCCCCCCATCAATGGTTCCTTTCTTCAGATGGATTTCGGATTATTACATGCATCCGGTCGGCGAGGTTATAAAAACTGCGCTTCCCGGCGGCTTGAATCTGTATGAAGTTTCAAAGCTTACCATAACGGATAAAGGACAAGAAGCCATCGATAAAAAGCGACCTGCATCCTCTGAAGAAAGAATACTCAGTCTTCTTATGGAATCTTCTCAGAGCGTAAAAGAACTTTGTGCCGGACTAAAATATGAGATTCCGGGGTCTCTGTTATATTCAATGGAAAATAAAGGATGGATTGAAAAAAGAAGAGAAATAAAAGCAGGAAAAACGAGGGTTAAAACGGAGCGCTATATATCCCTGACTGGTGATGAACCAATTCCGGGATCCCTTTCGGAATCGAGGATTAAAATCATCGAGACCCTTAAAACATCCGGGGAAATTTCTGTGAAAAGGCTCATTGAGAGAGTGCCGGGAGCTGCAAGGATAGTCAATTCTCTCGAAAAACAGGGCCATGTCAAAATTTTCCTGAAACCTTTATACCGCGATCCATTCGGAGAGACCATCAACCCGGATATCGCTCCTGTCCCGACTTTGGAACAGGATAGAGCAATTTCAGAAATTGCAGGCTTTTTAGGAAAGGGTTTTTTTTCATATCTTTTATCAGGTGTTACCGGGAGCGGCAAAACGGAAGTTTACATGCAACTTGCCTCTCTTGCTGTAAAGGAGGGATATTCTGTTCTGGTTCTTGTTCCTGAAATAGCTCTTATTTCACAGATGGAAGGCCGCTTCCGTGCGCGTTTCGGCGAATGTGTTTCAATTCTTCACAGCGGCCTGTCGGCTGGTGAAAAATATGACCAGTGGCTTCGCATAGCCGGGGGAAAAACACCTATTGCAATTGGGGCAAGGTCGGCGATATTTGCGCCTTTTAAAAATATCGGGCTGATAATTGTTGATGAAGAACATGATTCCTCCTACAAGCAGGAGGGGGGGTTGCGTTATAATGCACGGGATATTGCTGTTGTGAGGGCAAAACTTGCCGATTGTCTGGTGCTTCTTGGTTCTGCAACTCCTTCGGTGCAGTCATACCATAATATCTCCAAAAAAAAAATTTCGGAAGTGAGATTGACAAAAAGAGTTGAAGAGAGAAGTCTTCCTGAAATATCAGTGGTGGATTTGAAAGAAAACCGTGATTTGCGTGGTATAAGGAGATATATTTCAGAAGAACTGATCTCCGGAATGAAAGAGGCGCTTGCCAGAAAGGAGCAAATACTTCTGTTTTTGAACCGGAGAGGTTTTGCCGGTTTTCCGGTCTGCGGAATATGCGGAGAAGCGCTTAAGTGTAAAAACTGTGATATTTCTCTTACTCTTCATAGATCTGCCAATGCTTACAAATGCCATTATTGCGGTTTTACAAAAGCCGCAAATTCCAGTTGCGCAAAGTGCGGATCGTTCGAGATAAGACCCCTCGGGCTTGGAACCGAAAAGATTGAAGCAGCGGCAAAAAGCCTTTTCCCGGAAGCAAGAGTTGCAAGAATGGATTCAGATACTACAGTCCGTAAAGGTTCGACGGTTAAAATATTAAAGGGGCTTAAAGAAAAAACGATCGACATTCTTGTAGGAACCCAGATGGTTGCTAAAGGACATGATTATCCTGATATTACACTTGTTGGAGTCATATGTGCGGATCAGTCTCTTGCTTTTCCTGATTTCAGGTCGGGTGAGCGGACATTCCAGTTGCTGGCCCAGGTTTCAGGTAGGGCGGGCAGGGGGAGTTCTCCAGGTAAGGTAATCCTCCAGACCTATAATCCTGATCACTTCAGCATTGTATCGGCAAAAAATCAGGATTACAGGTCGTTTTATGAAAAAGAGCTTTTATTCAGAAAAGCATTGAATTATCCTCCTTTTTCGAGAATGATTCAGATCAGGATTTACGGGAAGGACAAAAAGAAGACCGTTGAGTATGCAAAAGTACTCGGTGATCTTTGCATTAGATTCAAAAAAGAATTTAATATGAATTCGGTGGATATTCTTGGTCCCATAGAGGCTCCGGTTCCAAAAATAGCGGGTCGGTTCAGATGGCAGATTCTCTTAAAGGGCAGAGAGATAAAGCAGCTTCACCGGTTGGCCCGAACCATTGTAATTGAAAACGCACAGAAGGGAAACAGGGATGTCGGTGTTATAGTGGATGTTGACCCTTATTTTATGATGTAAAAATGATGCCTTCATAAAAAGGTGAAGGTATTTCTTGACATTTTTATATAAGATTCTATTTTCTGCTCTCTGGGGAAAAGATGTTTCAGGATCATCTCCAGGCCGGAGGGTTCAAGAGGTCGAGGATATTTAATATGATTAAGGAGTTTTTTATGAGATATAAGATTACAATTGCATGTTTATCCCTGCTTTTACTTATTGGTTTGCCTGTTATTTCTTACGCAGGAGTGGAAAAAGGTCAGGCAAAAGCCGTTATCAGCAATAACACCTTCGAGTTTAAACCGGTTTTGGATGGAGCCGAAGTTATCCATGATTTCGTTATTCAAAACACCGGAAATGGACCGCTTGAAATAGAAAAAATTGAAACCGGCTGAGGCTGCGCGGCTGTTTCCTTTCCGAAACAGCTTCCCGCCGGCGGCGAGGGAAATATCGTAATCAAGGTTAATACTGCAGGATATGGTGGAAAACCGATTAAGAAAAACATGGTCGTGCACACAAACGACATCAACAACCGGATGATTTCTCTTACTGTTTATGGATTCGTTGAAAATTTTGCCACTGTAAAGCCTGAAAGGGTATTTTTGAACGGTCCTGTTGATAAAAACATTTCAGCAACATTGGAGATAATTCCTGAAGAAAAATATCCTTTTAAAATACTTGAGACTTCGGCATTAAACGGTAACAACATCCGCGTTAAGCTTGAAAAAAGTCCCGAGTCAAAACCAACACAATACTTCCTGACCGTTAAAAATACGGCAAAAGTTAAGGGAAAGTATTATGATCTGATTATTATCAAAACAGACAATAAGATTCATCCTGAAATCAGAATCCCGATTCTTGGAAACATATTATGAGCGATATAAAGGTAATTGCTTTTGACTGCGACGGAGTAATGTTTGACTCCGTCCAATCCAACATGGATTACTATAACAGCATCCTGAATCATTTCGGAAAACCGGAGATGACTCCCGAGCAGTTTGCTCACGCCCATATGCATACGGCAAACGAAGTCCTTGACAATCTGTTTAACGACCCTGAAACACTTGAAGCTGCATATGCCTTTCGGAAAAAAATGTCATACTGGCCGTTTATTAAAGGAATGAAAATGGAGCCTGATTTAAAGGATCTTCTTGAAAAAATCAGGCCGAAATATAAAACCGCTATCGCTACAAACAGAAGCGATACAATGCAGGGAATTCTTGTGGAACACGGACTTGCGGGATACTTTGACTTTGTTGTCTGCGCCCTTGATGTTAAAGATCCAAAGCCTCATCCGGAATCCCTCATAAAGATCGTGGAACATTTCAACATAAAACCTTCCCAGGCAATTTATATAGGCGATTCAGTGCTTGACGAAATGGCTGCAAAGGGCGCCGGCATTCCGCTTGTTTCATACAGAAACGAAGACCTTTCCGCTCAATACCATATTTCAAGATTAAAAGAACTTGAAGCTATTCTTCTTAATTAATTTAAAGATCAACAATTGCAAAAGTCTAAAAAACTCCCTCTCACTTTTCGGGAGAACCAGAGTGAGGGGGAAAAGTTGAAGATTTTCAGGCCTGCTTGCCATAGCAGTTGATACCCGTATAAGCCTTACGGAAAGTAGCGAGCATGCGAGGCAGTTTGCGTTCCGGGACATTCACGGCGGATAGGCGGTCGAGAATCTGCGCCGGTGTGAGCCGAACGTCCAGTTTGCGGGCCGTAACATCGATGTCGATGATATCGCCATCATGTATGGCGGCGATTGCCCCGCCGTTGTATGCCTCCATTTCCACGTGGCCTACACTCAGCCCGCTGGTGGCGCCTGAAAAGCGGCCGTCTGTGATCAGCGCCACACGGGTGAAGCCGGCGCCCTTTATGGCATCGGTAGGGGTGAGCATTTCCGGCATGCCGGGTCCGCCGGCCGGGCCCTGGAAGGGAAGCACCACCACATCGCCTTCGGCGATCTTGCCGGCTGCAATGGCATCCAGAAGGGCTTGTTCCGTATAAAAAACCCTGGCCGGACCAGTGCAAATGAGCATGTCAGGAGCAATCGCGGTCTGCTTGACCACGGCACTGGAAGCGATGTTTCCCTTGAGCACGGCAATACCGCCTTCCGCGTGAAAGGGGCGGTCCGGGCTGCGGATGGTTTCCGGGTCTTTTATTGTCGCCTCTGCCGCCAACTGGATGATGGACTTTCCGGTAACCGTCGGATTGTCCGTGAGCAGGGGCTGCAAGCGCTGCAAAACCGCTGGAATGCCGCCGGCATCATCGATATCGGCCATCTCGTAAGGTCCGGACGGAATGATAGAACAAAGGTTGGGGGTTTGCCTCGAAATCCGGTCGAACTCATCCACTCCGATCTCGATACCGGCCTCCCGCGCGATGGCCGGAATGTGCAGGACCGTGTTGGTCGATCCTCCCATGGCCATGTCAACACGGATAGCGTTTTCAAAGGCGGCCCGGGTCATGATGTTCAGTGGCCGGATATCGGCTTTAACCAGTTCGACGATCCGGAGGCCGGATTCGTAAGCTTGTTGCTTTTTTTTCGGGTCCAAAGCAATGGTGGTGGCGCAACGTGTCAGCGACATCCCCAGGGCTTCGGTTACCACGGCCATTGTATTTGCCGTATACAGTCCCACGCAGGCCCCTGCCCCGCAGACCATGTCGGGCAGCATCTGTTCGGCCTGATCCGCGGTCATTTTGCCTGCCTTGACACGGCCGACCATGCCGAAGCCTGCAATTGGATGGCATTTCTGGCCTGCCACTATATTGGCCTTCATGGGGCCTCCGGTGAGCATCAGAGCGGGCAGATCCAGGCGGGCTGCGGCCATTAACATACCGGGTGTGATCTTATCGCAGTTGGTCACGCCGACCCATCCGTCCAGAGAGTGGGAAAGCACCATTATCTCGATGTTGTCGGCAATATGCTCCCGGCTGGGAAGACTCAATCGCATCTCCACGAACATGGCAATCCCGTCACAAACGCCGGGCACCCCCCATTGGAAGGGCACGCCTCCGGCATCGCGGATCCCCCGGCAGACCTCCCTGGTCAGCTCGTCAAGATGGATGTGGCCGGGGATCAGGGTGTTGAAGCTGTTGGCCACGCCGATGAAAGGCTTGTCGGATTTAATGTCCTCCCGGCGCACGCCGGCCGACATTAGAAGCGCCCGGTGAGGGAGAGTCTCGACGTTTTTCTTCAAAATATCCGAACGCATGATTTCACCTCTCGATAAAGCATCATTCAATCTATCCGTTAGCTTTCCGGCTTTCGGAATATCGAAGTCGATAATAATCTAATTAGTGTCCATCCGGAAACCAAATTTGGACACATGTAAGTTTCCAATTCGGAAATAGGCAATTTTGGGCAAGCTCAAGGAAATCAAGGGATTGCGCGGAGACATACGCATTGTATGTCGCACAAGAAATCCCGCCGATTGACACAGAGATCGCACAAAAGGGCCATTTCCGGATGTAAACTAATTACACGAAATATGTTGCATATTGATAAACTATTTTCTTGATGTCAAGATTTTTAGTATGCTTTATCTCAATACAAAAAAAGGATCATCCGGCGCTCGAAGTCAAGATAAAAAACATGGATCGGAATAAAGGATCAACTGCGATTGATCTCGTTCCCTGGTTCAGAGTCTTCAGCGTCCCCCGTCCATTTCATATATCCTCACAAATACAGGCTGAACTTCAATGCTTCGAATCATGATTTGAATCCGGTCGGTTGACAAGATAAATACCCGCACCAACAAGAACAAGAGCCAGCAGCAGCGAGTTTGAAATAGTCTCGTTCAGCAGCAGTCCGCCCGCAAGTACACCGAAAATCGGCGTAAGAAAAGTAAACGAAGCGATACGTGAAACATAATAATGGCGGATGAGCCAGAACCAGACGAGATAAGTAATGCACGCAACCCAGACAGTCTGATAAGCAAGGCAAAAAACAATAAGCGGGGTCATAAGCACGATCCCCCGTTCATCCATGGCCATTGATGCTGCAGGCAGTACTGCTGCAGAAACGCCGAGCTGATAAAGCAGTGTTTTACCGTGCGCAATCTTTGCGAGAGGGCCTGCCTTGACCATGACGGTAACGGCTCCCCATAAAACAGCCGCGAATGCCAGCATACCGTCACCGATCAGCATTTTGTATGTCGGGAAGCTCAATGACTCTTTGAATGCGATGACAATTCCTGTAAAAGCGCAGCAGAGGCCGATTATCTGGAGTTTTCTTAAATGCTCTCCCGGAATAAAAAGTATTGAACCAACCGCAACAACAAAGGGAGACATATACAGAAAAATTACAGCTCGTGATGCGTTAGTAAAAACAAGCCCCCAGTATATGAGAATAAATTCTCCTGAAAAGAGAAGACCTGCCCCTATCCCCCACCATAGTGTGCCGTCTTTCTTAAACAGGGGTTCCCTGTGCGCCGCCATCCAGATCCAGACCAGAATTGCGGCGCCTATAGACCTGATACCGGATTGCAGGATTGGAGAAACTCCCTGATTGGCTATTTTTATGGTTACCTGCTGCAGCCCCCAGCTTGCGCAAAGCACGGTCAGTAGTGCCATTGCCTTAAGGTCCAGAACCCGGCTCTTTTTTGCAGATTGAAGCTCCGTCATCTCCTTTTCCTGCCTTTTAAAACTTTTCGCGGTCTGAATTTTACGATAAGTGAAACGGTTAACAATATGGAACCCAGCGAAGCGAGCGCCGATATTATGAGCGGCCATCCCCTGCCGTTCAGAAGAAACTGGACTATTGCGTAAAAGAGAGCGAAGGATGCGGAAAAGAACCAGAGGCACCATGAACGAAGGGATATGTCTCCGCTTGATTTTGTCTGAATAAGCTTAATCCACTGGGGCAGATAAGCCGACAGAGAAATGAATGTTGTGGCAATCTGACACACGTTCGCCGTAATTATCACTGAATCCGGTACCATATCGGTTATCCTCTGTTTTTTATTTATCGGGACATGATTTTTGTCTGATAATTCGCACACTGTTTTGATTTAATACATTAAAGATATTGACTGTTACCGCGTAAATCAATAAGAAATTAACATCCGGATCAAAAATCAAACTTATTGGCAAGATGAGTCTGGTTCCGAAACATCATCAGTGCAAACAGCTTCTTTCTGAAATGGACAAGAGGGAAATGAAAAAAGATAAACTGATTACGGCGCTTGTTGCCGATAAAGAGGGCAAAATAATTGAGCTTGCAGGGTATGCCGCCGCCGGGATGGCCGGACCTTTTTTCGCACCTCTTACAACCGGCAACACAATAGATATGCCTTATGGCGGAGAGTTCATGTTTCTGCCGGACAGAAGCCCGGTTGTATTCAACCTGGAAACAAACAGGACAGAAACATTAAAAGAAAACCCGTATTCACCGGGGGAGCCCGTATTCCCTGTTGCGGCATTCAATTCACCCGGTTACGTTATTTCCCACGTAAGCGCGTACACGGAGAAGCAAGCTGCAAGACAGCTTCCTCTCTTTTCGTATGGAGCCATAGGCTTGCACAAGGGTGGTTTCAGGACGGCAGTTATCCTTGTTGACAGGGAAAAGAGACAGGACTTAAGGCTGATGCCGCGTGAAAAAATTATCGCCGGCATCCGGACAATGCAAAAAAAGATGCCGCAAAACAGGCTGCGTGCCCATCTTGAAAATTGCGCTCTGAAATACGGTTGTCCCGCAGCGAAAAACTTCTTCCTGGAGCGTTTCGAAGCCCCACTTCCAACTTCTGAAAACTGCAACGCGAGATGCATCGGCTGCATATCGCTCCAGAAAGAAACCGGAATAAAAAACAGCCAGGAGAGGATTTCTTTCACGCCGTCTCCTGAAGAGATCGCGGAAATCGCACTTGCGCACATAAGGAAAGTTAAAAAAAGTGTTGTAAGTTTCGGGCAGGGATGTGAGGGCGACCCTCTTCTGGCAGCTCATGTTATTGAACCGGCCATAAAACTGATCCGGTCAAAAACAGACAGCGGAACAATAAACATGAATACAAACGGAAGCCTCCCTGAAACAATGGAAATGCTTTTTGATGCCGGGCTTGACAGCATCAGAATCAGCATGAACAGTGTAAGAAGCAAATGTTATGATGCCTATTTCCGCCCCAAAGGATATGTTTTTTCAGATGTCTTAAAAAGCATCGACATGGCTATTGGCAGAAATGTTTTCGTTTCAATAAATTATCTCAACTGTCCCGGCTTTACAGATTCACCGGAAGAAGTGAATGCTCTTTTTGATTTCTTAAAAGAACATCCTGTAGATTTCATACAGTGGCGGAACCTGAATATTGATCCTTTGAGATACTGGAAGGTAATGTCAGGAGTTACTTCAATGAGCGCGCCGGTTGGGATAAATGAAGTGCTTTGCCTGTTAAGAAAAGATTTCCCGGGCTTAAATCACGGGTATTTCAATCCTCCGAAAGAAAAACATAAGGCCTGAAGGGAAAAGCCCCTGCAATGAAGAAATCATTATGGCGTGACGGATGGCTGATGTCAATCTGCATCGGCCGGATCTTCATGTACACGAACTATATGGTTTATGCCGCCTGCCTTCCGATCCTCAAGACCGAATGGGGGATGTCGGCAACTCAGGCAGGGTCGGTTGCGTCAGGATTCATGCTCGGTTACTCAGTGTCGCTTGCTGTCGCATCATGGTTGTCGGATCATTTCGGCGCCCGCCGGATTTTTGTACTGTCCGCGATCCTCAGCATGGTCACCGCGCTCGTGTTTGCTTTCTTTGCACGCAGTTATCTCTCGACATTGCTTCTCTATACTTTAATAGGCGTCACCCAGGGAGGAATTTATACTCCCGGCATAGTTTTACTGGCCGAAAGGTTTCCGATTGATTGCCGCGGCGGCGCGGTCGGATGGTTTATCGCCAGCACATCTCTCGGATATGCGGGTTCCCTCGCGGTGTCGGGAATATTGATCGCGCTGGGAGGCTACAAGATTGCATTCATAGGCTCAGGAATTCTGCCGGTTGCCGGAGCTATTATCATATGGATAACTCTCAGGCGTACACCGAATATCATCCATGACCAAAGCTCCGGAGCAAGCATTCGGGATGTCCTGAAAAACGGGCGGAATGTCAGGTATCTAATAGCAGGTTACACATTTCACTGCTGGGAATTGCTGGGCATGTGGTCATGGACCCCGGCTTTTCTCGCCGCAAGCCTTGCTTTGTCCGGTGTTGCTTCAACAGAGTCCGTGGAGCTTGCGGCATATAGCGTGGCTGCCATGCACATTGTTGGCGCCGTAGCTTCATCCACAATGGGGCATTTGTCGGATCTTCTGGGAAGGCGGGCCGTACTTACCGGACTGGGCGCCGCGGGAACTCTTTTTTCCCTGATTTTCGGCTGGATGGTCGCTGCACCTGTGCCGGTTGTGATCGGTTTGATGCTTATTTACGGATTTGTTGCTCTCGGCGATTCCCCGGTTCTTTCGGCTGCAACCACAGAAGTTGTTGCACCCAATCGTCTCGGGTTGGTGCTCGCTGTGCGATCCCTTTTAGGATTCGGCGCAGGCGCTATAGCGCCGGTGGCTTTCGGAGCAGTGCTTGATTATCTGCGCATAGGCGACAGCGCCGCTTCAGTATGGGGTCCTGCCTTTATGGTTTTTGCGATCGGCGGGCTCGGCGCTACCTGGTTTGCATGGCGCCTTCGCCCATACATCGCTGCCGGGCACATTTGACGGCTTCGTAATAGGCTTTCTTCGTGTCTTTGTGTCTCCGTGTGAAAACATTTTTTTTGATTATGGATACAATATGAAATGGACAGAAGCAAAAGTGGTTTTTGATTACAGAGACAAAGAGCTTGCAGTCGATTTGATTGCAGACATATTTAACCAATTCGGCCTTCAGGGTGTTGTCATCGAAGATCCGGGGGCAGAGCCTGCCGAAGGCTGGGGAGATGGGGCTGTTGAAAAACCCTCAGACAATTCAGTTGCAGGCTATTTCCCGTCAAATTCAAGCCTCTCAAATAAATGCCTGGAACTTGAGGAAAAGCTTAAAGAGCTTGAAAGCAAATCTGGTATTTCCTGGCATATATCATACAGTGAAATAGACGAGAAGGACTGGGCGGAATCATGGAAGGCCTTTTTCTGGCCGGCAAGAATAGGCAAAAATCTTGTCGTAAAGCCAACCTGGCGGGAATATAAGCCGGAAAAAAACGACATAATTCTTGAAATAGATCCCGGAATGGCTTTCGGAACCGGCGCTCATCCGACATCCGCCCTCTGCATGGGCATGATAGAAAAATATTTAAAACCGGGGGGCTCTTTTCTTGATATAGGAACCGGTTCCGGGATTCTCATGATAGCAGCGGCAAAACTGGGCGCCGTGCGCCTCCTGGGAACAGATACGGACGAGGTCGCTGCCGGAATCGCAAAAGAAAACCTGCTTTTAAATAAAATCGACGAAAAGAGATTCGCCGTAAAAATTACAAGTCTTGTTGAAGATATATATGAACGTTTTGACATTGTGGCCGCAAACATTCTTACAGAGGTTATTTTAAACCTGCTTGAAAACGTTTCTAAAAATATATCAAAAAACGGCATCCTTATCTGCTCCGGCATAACTGAAAAAAACAGAAGTGTTGTTGAAGAAAAAATGGCGCGGAAAGATTTTGAAATAATTGACACAGAGAATAATGACGGCTGGGTTTGCATAGCCGGAAGGCTTCAGGCGTAAGAACCTAATGATCACTGCCTGTAGCTTACGAGTTTGGGAGTTCACCGGAAACTATAGAATTAATTGTTACACCAGGAGCGCACAAAATAGAATTTGATTCCTGTTTCGTTGGTATGATATAATGGAATACCAATGAAGGAGGTTGATTATGGGAAAAGCAAAAATAGCAATTACATTGGATGCCGAATTTATCGGTGAATTGGATAGACTGGTCGAGGAAAATTATTTCCAAAATCGCAGCCAGGCAATCCGCGATGCTGTGCGCGAAAAACTTGCCCGAATGAAGCGCAGTCGTCTATCTATGGAATGCGCAAAACTCGATCCGAAATTTGAAAAGGCTATGGCGGAAGAAGGACTATCTGAGGACGTGAAACAATGGCCGGAATATTGAGAGGTGAGATTCGTTGGGCGGACTTGAATCCCGTGCGCGGAAATGAACAGGCAGGCTTTCGGCCTGTGCTGATTCTGAGCCATGATATATTTAATTAACGTTCCGGCACAGTGATAGCCTTGGCCATCACAAGTCAACCACAAAAAGCCGGATTTCCATTGACCCTTGAACTGAAGACTACAAATCTACCCAAGAAATCATGGCTTAAAATCAGTCAGATCCGAACCCTGTCTGTGGAAAGAATAGGGAAAGTCATTGGCAAAGCATCTTTGGAAGAGTTAAATCAAGCCATAGAGGGGCTTAACGAAATAATTGCGTAACCCGTCGCTTGAGCCGCTTTGGCTCAGCTTGTTGTTATTCTTGTTTAAACCTTCGGTTGTCGAAGATTTGAACATCTCCGAATAATCTTTATTTCGGCATGATATACGGAAAGAAGAAATATATTATTGTGCAATGTAATTCAATAATATATGTATTTTAAGTAAGTTAAACTGGAATAGAAGCGCTGGCGGCAAACCACTTCAAGAACTTCGAAAAAGGATCACCGCCTGTAGCTAACTAATTTTGGAGTTCACCGGAAACTATAGAATAACTTGTTAGACTTTGAATGGAGTTGATATGGCAGTCCAATACAAAGTTGAATTTGATAAACTTGAATGGGAATCACCTATAACGAGAGTCAGACACAAGTATATTGACCAAAATAATTCGCGTATTCGTCTTGTTGAGTATTCGAAAGAGATGCCGCTCCATTGGTGTGAAAAGAGACATTATGGATATCTCATCGAGGGACAAATTGAAATTGAATATGAAAATGAAAAGGTAGTTTATGAATCAGGTTATGGAATCTTCATTCCCGATGGCTCCGATCACAAGCATCGAGGAAAAGCTCTTACAGAAAAAGTATTGATATTCTCTATGGAGAAAGTCTAACCCGCCACTCCAGCCGATCGGCTAAGCCGGCGGCTGAGCAGCAAGTCATTGCTGTTTCAATTTGCACAGATAGTCCTCCCATTCCATCGGCAGAAGCTGCTTTTTCGCGTTATTGCATTCCTTGCAGGCTGCCACCGTGTTCCCTTTCGTGCTTTTTCCTCCCCGAGCTATCGGCACTATGTGATCCATCGTCAGCTCTTTTGCGGGAAAAGCCCGGCTGCAATAATGGCATACTCCTTTTGCGAGCCTACGCTTCCACCATTCTGAGCCTCTCAGCTCTCTTGCTTTCCTGCGTTCCCTTTTAATGTCTTTTTCTTCAAGATTGTAAGCGTAAGGTTCCATAAACTATTTTACTTTCTTTGTTTTCTTCTTTCAGATTACAGGATAAGGCTTAAAGAGCCGGCATTCAGAAGCCAGAATGAAAAGACCCTTCCAGTTTATATTCCGGATTCTGGCTCCTAACTTCTGACTCCTGAGAAGTTACAGGCTTTTCAGCCATTTCTTGATTTCACCGTTTAAAATCCTGTAATATTTTTCGGAACCACCGAGCCCTTTTCTTCCAAAAAAATAGTTTATCTCAAGAAAGAGCGGTTCATTATCATCTTTCTCCGATGAAAAAAGAAGATCGAATCCGGCAAGATTTGTTCCCGTTTTTCCGCAAAAAGCTCTTACTCTCTCTTCGGCAATACTGATTAATCTTTTATCCGAATCAAAGTCAATTTCCGCTCCATGTGATAATCCTGAGTAAAAACCATCCGGATCTTTCTGAACCCGCCAGTAGGAGATAAATTTCTGCCCGATCACGGCAACTCTCAAAGACCGGTTTCCGGAATTGATATATTCCTGCAGCATAAAGCCTTTTTGCCCTGTCCTTTCAAATTCTCCAGCCTTGTTAAATGCCTTTTTCAATCCGGCTTTGGTCTTTATCAGATATACTGTTTCGCCTTCTCCTCCCCAGTCCAATTTTAAAACAAAGGGATATGCAAAAGGAGTGTGTAACGAAGAAACTGAAGCGTATATCCTGGTTGCGGGATGGACGGTTTCTGTTTTCTGAAACAATAGAATCTGGCCTGTTTTGCCGGGATATTTAAATCTCGCGTCATAGTTGGGGAAAACATTCCTGCAGTTATCCCTTGCCATTTTATACAAATCTTCCCGGCACCCCTGGGGAAGAATCACAGCGTCTGCAGTTCTAATCTCTTCAAGGTCGGACTTTCCGGCTTTTCGCCCCGCGCATATTATGTTTTTATCCGCCGTAAAACAGGGATGAAATGAAAGAATCATCAGTAACCGAATTGTCTTAAGGTTCTGTCCTCTTTGCTCCAGTCTTTATCGACCCGCACAAACAGTTCCAGAAAAACTCTCGAGCCGATAAGCTGTTCAATTTCCTTCCTGGCCTCTTCACCAATCTGTTTCAACTTGCTCCCTTTTTTCCCGATTATAATTCCCTTCTGGGAGTCGCGTTCAACATGAATCGTTGCGCCAATTCTGACAATTCCCTTGTTTTTCTTTTCCGAAAATGAATCGATCGTCACCGCGACAGAATATGGAATTTCCTGGCCTGTCAGCCTGAATACCCTTTCCCGGATCATCTCCGCTGCTATAAAACGTTCCGGAAGATCGGTAAGAGTATCTTCCGGGAAAAACGGAGGACCAACCGGGAGAAGCTTTTCCAGCACACGAAGAAGATTCTCTATCCCATCCCCTCTTTTTGCCGAAATTGGCACAACGGCTTCAAAGTTATAAACCGAACTCCATTCGATTATGGCGCCGGGCAATTTGGATTTATCAACAAGATCAATCTTATTCAGTGCGAGAACAACCGGTTTTTTTATTTTTTCCAGATTCTCAATCAGGATTTCCCCGGATTCAGTGGCAGTACTTGTCGAATCTTCAAGCAGTAGAATAGTGTCGACATCTCCCATAACCGAAATTGCCGTATCCACTATTCTCAGATTCAAGGCGCTCTTTGCCTTATGTACGCCGGGTGTATCTATGAAGACAAGCTGCGATGAAGTTCTGTGAACAACTCCGAGTATCCTGTTTCTTGTTGTCTGGGGCTTTCGGGAAGTAATGGAAATTTTGAAGCCGAGCATCTTGTTTAAGAGCGTCGATTTCCCGACATTCGGGGCACCGGCAATCGCAATATAACCTGATTTAAATTCTTTAATATGGCTATTTTTCATTGGACCACTTTACTCTTCAAAAAAAGACGTTCTCCTTAAAAAATCGTTCTCACACAAAGACCACAGAGAACACAAAGATAAACCCGAATGTTTTCAATAGGTTTTTCTTAGTGCCTTTGTGTCTTCGTGTGAAAAATCAACTTTTTACAAAGCCGTCAAAAGTATTATTTGCCTTTTTCGTTATCATTTTGAGCCAGTTTTTCTATGCCATCCCAGACAGCCTTTTTGCCGACTTTTGATTTGGCGGAAAAAAGGATCAGGTCATCTTTTTCGGCAAAAATAGTTTTTGCAATAATTTCCTGCTGCTTTATCTGCTGTGCCTTTGAGAGCTTATCGGCTTTTGTGAGTATCCGTATGAAAGGAATTTTATAATAATTCAGCCAATCCGTAACAGATATGTCTTCAGGACTGGGAATCCTGCGGATATCCATTATGAGGACCACACCTTTCAGGCTTTTCCTGGTTGAAAGATACGTCTCTATCATGGGCCCCCACCCTTTTCTTACCGAAACAGGAGCCTTGGCATATCCGTAACCGGGAATATCAACAAAGACAAGTTCATCATTTATACGGAAAAAATTTAGAAGCTGGGTCCGGCCGGGTGTTGAACTTGTTTTGACCAGATGCCTGCGGTTCAAAATCGCGTTTATAAGAGAAGATTTACCTACATTGGAACGCCCGGCAAAAGCTATTTCCGGAAGAGATTCCTCCGGATACTGGGAGGGTTTGGTTGCGCTTGTTACAAATTCAGCCGATTTTATAATCATTTCTTCCTATCTGCGAGATAAGACCCAAGCCTTCTCATGCCTTCTGATATATTCTCAATTGAATTTGCGTATGAAAATCTCAGGTACCCTTCGCCGTTTGCCCCGAAATCAATTCCAGGTGTAACTCCCACGTGAGCTTTTTCAAGAATATCAAAGGCGAGCCAGTATGAATCATTTGAAATATGCTTTGCGTTGGCAAATACATAAAATGCTCCGGTCGGTTCAACCGTGATTCCGAAGCCAAGCTCCTTCAGGCGGGCTATCATATAAATTCTTCGATCATTATACGTGTTTTTCATCCGTAGAATATCTTCTCCGGCTTCATTTAAGGCTGCTATACCCGCTTTCTGTATTATTGAATTTGCAGAAATAAAGAAATTCTGCTGTATTTTCTGGATGGGTCGTATAAATTTTTGCGGCGCAATAAGGTATCCGAGCCTAAGGCCCGTCATCGCATATAATTTTGAAAAACCGTTTAACACGAAAGCATTTTCCGTAAATTCCAGAATTGAGTGCTCTTTTCCTTCATACACAAGGCCGTGATATATCTCGTCTGAAATAATGTAGGGGGATAATTCCGCCACAGCCTTCATGCGACTTTCAGACAACAGATTTCCTGTAGGATTTGAAGGAGAGTTTATAAATATGGCCTTTGTCCTGTCCGTTATCTTCTCTTTTATTGCTGACGGCCTGTACTGAAATCCGTCTTCTTCATACACCGGGACTGTTACCGGTTCGCCCTGAACGAATCTGATAAAATTCGGGTAACAGGCGTAATGCGGATCAGAAATTATAACCTGATCTCCGATATCAAGAATCACGGAGAATAGGCTGAGCATCGCAGGAGAGGTGCCGGAACTTATTACTACCTGATCCGGGTGTACAGATACTTTGTATGTATCATGATAATGCGCGCATATGGCTTCCCTGAGCTCAATCAATCCAAGGCTGTGTGTATAATGGGTGTGCCCGTCACGGAGAGCTTTACAGACCGCATCCTTAATGCACTCCGGAGTATCAAAATCCGGCTCCCCAACCGCCAGATGAATTACGTCTATTCCTCTTCGCTCCATTTCATGAGCCTTCTCAAGAACATCCATGGCTATAAAAGGAGTCATTTCTTCGGTACGCTTTGATATCATGTTTATACGACCTTGTTTAAAGGATACTCAATTATTCCCTCCGCTCCATTCTTCAGAAGCTCTGGAATAAGGTCACGAATAATATCCGAACCGGCCACAGTCTCAACAGAATACCATTTTGACTGGTAAAGAGGTGAAACTGTCGGAGCATTCAAACTCGGAAGGAGCGATACAATCTTTTCGAGGCTTGTTTCCGGGACATTCATTTTGAGCCCGACAAGCTTTTCAGCAAGGAGCGCCCCTTTAAGAAGCAGGGCGATCTGCTCTATTTTATTTCGTTTTTTATTGTTTTTCCATGCTTCGTGGTTAGCTATAAGCCGGGTATTAGTCTGCATAAGCTCATGAATAATACGAAGCCCGTGGGCTTTAATTGTACTTCCTGTTTCTGTAACCTCCACGATTGCATCGGCCAGTCCGGAAACGACTTTCGCTTCCGTTGCCCCCCAGGAAAACTCGACCGAGACATTAATGTTCCTCTCTTTGAAATATCTTTTCGTATATTCAACAAGTTCGGTCGTAATTTTTTTTCCTTCAAGATCCTCGATCTTTTTAACAGGAGAATCATAGGCAACGGCAAGAACCCATCTTGCAGGCCTCGCACTGACTTTTGAATATACAAGATCTGAAACAACATGAACATCAGATTTGTTTTCCGCTATCCAATCTTTCCCTGTAAGCCCTGCATCGAGAGTCCCGTTCTCAACATATCTTGACATTTCCTGGGCTCTGCAGATTGCACACTCAACATCATCATCATTTATTTCGGGGAAATAGCTTCTACCATTCACATTTATTGTCCATCCTGAGCGTTTGAAAAGAGAAATGGTCGCGCTTTCAAGACTTCCCTTTGGAATGCCCAGTTTTAATTTATCACTCATTAACTATATACCTCCATTAATTATATACCTCCCGTGGATCGAATATCAGCTTTCCAATGTTTTTAACCGAACCGTCATTTTCAACCTTTCTGTAAAAACAGCTTTGATGGCCCGTATGGCAGGCCGCGCCGCCTTTTTGTTCAATTTTCAGAAGAACCGTGTCTTCATCACAATCAACCAGTATCTCTTTCACTAACTGGAAATTACCCGAAGTTTCGCCTTTAACCCAGAGTTTTTGGCGACTCCTGCTGTAATATGTCGCTTTGCCGGTTGCAAGGGTTGCTTCCCATGCATCCTGATTCATGAAAGCAAGCATCAATACTTCTCCTGTTTCAAAATCCTGAACAATTGCAGGAACAAGACCTTGTATTTTATTAAAGTTCAGACTAATCATTTTTATACACCTTTTAATATTTAAACTTCTTGAATTTATACATTATATCTGTTTAAGTCAAATTCTTTTTTGGACAGCTTTATAAAAAGTCATTCTGCTGTGTTGCGCCTCATCTTTCGTCATTGCAGCGTACTAATATGTACGCTTCATTCCTCAAGATTGAAGCTCTTCGCTGCAAGCAGCGATGTGGCTTCGACCGTAAGGAATTAAATCAATTTAAGATTCGCTCGCTATCCCTGCAAAAAACAGCGAGGGATGCGCTCGCTGTTTCGGTTCGCGCGCCTTGCATAATGATCTTTTTACTTTGCCGTCCGAATTTTGATTTTTTTTTACGAAGCCGTAAAAAATCATAAACTTGCTTAAAGGTTGATTGTTTGATAGCTAAAAAGTTAGTTTCTATATTGAGAGCTTTGCAGAACATTCAATTTTGCTCAAGTTCAAGGAAGGCAATAATTTTAACCACAGGAATACATTTAGTATTTCGAGGATTAAAATTTGAGCCTGACGAAGAAATCGGGCAAAAGGGGGTGTTATGCAAAGGTCTCATATTGTGGCATCAAAAAAATTGATTATTGTCATATTCTGTGGAGTTTTTTAACATGATGTCAAAAAGAAAGCGGGTTTCAAAGATTCTGAAAACCCGCGCAAGTCATAATCGGGGTAAAATATCCAGATGGGCTGCCTGGGCAACCCTGTTTTCAGTCCTGTTGATATTTCTTATAATGCTCGGCATTTATTTGCATCTTACCTGGGAAATACCCAAGATATCATCGCTTGCCGATTATCATCCGCCAATAGTTACTACCGTATATTCGGATGATAATAGAATAATCGCTGAATTCTATAAAGAATACAGAAAAATAGCGCCCTTGTCAAAAATCCCTCCCATGCTGAAAGATGCCTTCATTTCTGCTGAAGATTCAAGATTTTATACGCATAAAGGAGTAGATATTCTAAGCATAATAAGGGCTGTTATTAAAAATGTTGAGGCAGGCGCAATTGTCCAGGGAGGCAGCACCATTACTCAGCAGGTAACCAGATCTTTTCTTCTGACACCTGAAAAAAGTTTCAGAAGAAAATTTAAGGAAGCAATACTTGCTTATAAAATAGATAAAGCTTTTACTAAAGATGAAATACTCTTTTTATATTTAAACCAGATTTATCTCGGCCAAGGTGCTTATGGAGTTGAAGCCGCTTCGTTGAAATACTTCGGAAAATCTGTTGGGGATTTGACCCTTTCCGAGTGTGCTATCCTCGCCGGATTGCCTCAGGCGCCAACCAGGTATTCCCCCTTTAAGAATATTGAAAAAGCGAGGCAACGCCAGATATACGTTTTAAACCGGATGCTGGATGAAAAACACATAACAAAAGCACAGCACTATGAAGCTATAAATGCAAAGATAGAACTGACATCCAAACAAAATCTGTTTATGGAAGTAGCGCCTCATTTCTCTGAACATATAAGGCGTTATATCGAACAAAAATATGGGCCGGATCTCCTTTATGGCGGGCTTAATATCTATACGACTGCAAATTATGATTTGCAGATATCGGCCCACAGGGCATTGGAAAAGGGATTGCATGAACTTGACAGACGCCAGGGCTACAGAGGTCCTATAAAACACCTTCAGCCTGGTGAAATAGAACCTGTTTCAAATGAGATTGCAGCAAAACTGGGTGAAAAACCCTTGAAAGAAGAAATGTCGTTAAACGGTATTGTAACATCAGTAAATGACAAAGCCGATACTGTTCTGGTTCGTATTGGAAATGCGTATGGAATTATAAATGCGGAAGGTATGGAGTGGGCACGGAAAGCGGATCCGGATGGAGATCATAACGCGCAGCTGATAAAGCGTCCGGGCGAAGCCTTCAGGGTTGGAGATCTGGTTCTTGTTAAGACAATGAGCAGAATCAAAGATAAAAAGCATAAAGAGTTTTGGACATTATCCCTTGACCAGGAGCCGGAAGTTGAATCGGCGCTTCTGTGCATAGAAGCCGGAACCGGTTATGTAAAAGCAATGGTCGGGGGACGAGATTTTGCAAAAAACCAGTTCAACAGAGCGATCCAGTCCAAACGGCAGCCCGGTTCAGCTTTCAAACCAATAATTTATGCGGCAGCTTTAGATAAAGGATATACTCCGTCAAGCGTAATAATTGATTCTCCAATTGTTTTTGAAAATTCCGGAACCGACGAGGCCTGGAAACCCAAGAATTACAAAGACACTTTTTACGGGCCCACGCTTCTTCGCGACGCTCTGGCGCATTCCCGCAACATTGTGACAATCAAGATATTAAGAGATATCGGAGTTGACTACGCGATAGATTATGCAAGAAAGATAGGCATTACCTCTAATTTGGGCAGGAATCTGTCACTGGCTCTTGGCTCTTCCGGAGTATCTCTGCTTGAGCTTGTCGAGGCATATTCCGTTTTTGCAAATCAGGGCAACCTCGTTCAGCCGGTATTTATCAGCAAGGTTGTTGACAGGAACGGAAATATTCTTGAAGAAACGCAACCTTCAATCGAAGAGGTAATTGAAAAAAATACAGCCTATATAATGACCAGCCTTCTTGGAAGTGTTGTTAAATTCGGAACCGGCCAGCGCATGCTTGCTCTTAACAGGCCTGTTGTCGGTAAGACAGGCACAACCAACGATACTTTTGATGCATGGTTCATAGGTTATACACCTGAATATATAACAGGAGTATGGGTCGGTTCCGATGCATTGGCTTCGCTTGGAAGATCAGAAACAGGGGCGGCAGCAGCAGGTCCTATCTGGCTTGATTTTATGCAGCGGGCCATGGAGAACAAGCCTGTGAGAGATTTTCCGGTGCCGGAAGAAGGAATCGAATATGCAGAAATTGACGCCGAAACAGGTTTTCTTGCCATACCGGAGTCAAAAAAGACAATTCTTGAATGTTTTAAGGAGGGAACTTCTCCGGTAAGATCCACCCGTAAGCCCGGATCTCTAACAGAAACAGAAGATTTTTTTAAATCCGTTCTGTAATTATTTCTTCAAATTACAGGGTTTTTCAATTAGTGTCCATCCTGAAACAAATTTTGAACATTAATGCATTTCCGGATGGAAACTAATCAGGATTTCTGATCACCAGAACCGGCTTTTTAGATCGGCGAATCACACGTGTGGCAGTGCTGCCCATCAGGGCGCCCTCTATCAGGCCCTGCCCTGTTTTACCCATTACGATAATGTCGCAATTCCGGTTTTCCGCCACTTCAAGTATCAGCTCAACCGGATTTCCGATTTCTACTATAACTTCATCTAAAGTGAGGCTGGAAGATCCTTCACCTCTCCGTATATTTTCCGCGAACTGGTCGAGCACCTCCTTAATCGCCAAATGCTCTTTCCTTTTACCAATAAGGGCATTACGGGCCTCTTCCAGATGATGCTTCTTTATCTGTTCCCATCTGTCAGCATCTATGTAGCCTGCGATGCTACTGTCTGCAAGCAAGGGAACCTCATGCACCACATGGAGCATTGTTATGCTTGCAGAATATTTTACAGCAAGGCTTACAGCATAGGAAAATACGTGTCTCGCATTATTAGATAAGTCTGTAGCATACAGAATTTTTTTAATGTTGATATCTTGTGCCTGTATCATCATTTCAGCTCCTTTCATTTGCTGCGGTTTTTGATTTGCTCATCCAATAATCATAATCACATCTCTGGTCGAGACTTGAGAACCTTTTTGAACCCGTATATCCCGGACTGTGCCGGACACATGCGCAGCTATACTGTTTTCCATTTTCATGGCTTCAATAATCACAACCGACTGACCGGCGGTTATCGTTTCTCCAACTGTTACTTTTACATCAAGAATCAGCCCTGGTATCGGCGCCAATATGGGCTCGCCTTCAACCGGACATGCAGAAGGCGTTGGAATAATCACTGGTGCTGCTTCAGCCACCCTAAGTTGCGGCTCAGTAGAGGGTGCCTGTTTCACTGGCGCCGGTTGGAGGGCAGCCACCGGCTGACCCGGCGTCTTTTTGATCTTTACATCATAGATTTCCCCGTTAACCACTATCCGCGCCGTGTTTTCTGAAACGCTGCTGATGGTGACATCATAATTCTTCTGATTAATTTCAAGTTGATATTTCATTGGATATCCTTATAAATATTATTTAAAAAATGTCTTTATCTCTTTTTATCATCCTATCGCTGTCGAATCAAAAGACTTTTCTCAGATGATACCGGTCTGTTAAATATCCGAAAACGCGCATTTTGAATCTGTTCTCTGCCGTACTGATTCCAGGGGGACAGCGCATAGCTTTCCTTATCACTTCCATACTCTGCATCAGCCCCGGTTAAATGCAAATGAAGAGCCACGGCTATGGCCGCAGCGATATCCGAATCCGGATTTGCCACTGATTCTGTCTTATCGGATAAATAAAGAGCTGCGGCAATTGCCGCAACAGTATCCATATCAGGATATGGCTGTGTTTCTATTTTTTCCGTTTGATCAATAGAAACCGGTTGTGCAACGTGCGGCCGCCCGCGTTCTTGAAAGATATTTTTGATATTTTCAACAAGTTTATCAAGGGACATCTATATCGATTCCTCTCTAAAGGGGCATGTTACCGTGTTTTTTTGCGGGGTTCACGTCCCGTTTGGTTCTGAGCATTCTTAAGTATTGAATCAATTGCATCCGGGTATCTGCCGGATCAATAACATCATCGATATACCCCAGTTCAGCAGCTTTGTAAGGATTGGAGAATTTATCCCGATAATCTTCGATCAGACGTTTTCGTTCAGCCTCTTGATCGGATGCCGCTTTGATTTCTCTGCGGGAAATGATGTTTACCGCGCCATCGGCGCCCATCACAGCAATCTCTGCGCCCGGAAAGGACAAGTTGACATCACCACGGATATGTTTGGAATTCATGACAATGTAAGCTCCGCCGTAAGCTTTCCGGGTAATCACGGTAATCCGGGGCACGGTTGCCTCGCAAAACGCGTAGATCAGCTTTGCGCCATGTTTTATAATACCGCCATGTTCCTGATGCGAACCCGGAAGGAATCCCGGAACATCTTCATATACGATCAGCGGTATGTTGAACGCGTCACAAAACCTGACAAATCTGGCGCCTTTTATCGATGCGTCAATATCCAGGCATCCGGCCATGACATTGGGCTGATTGGCCACAACACCTACAGGCATTCCGTCCAGTCTCCCGAATCCAACCACGATATTTCTTGCCCAATGCTGATGTACTTCAAAAAAATACCTGTCATCCATACAGGGTCGGACAATATCCCTGATGTCATACGGTTTGTTAGGGTCAGCAGGAACAATCTCTCTTAAGGATTCGTCCCGCCTCCCAGGATCATCTGATGTTGAAATACGCGGAGGGTCTTCCATGTTGTTCTGGGGAAGAAAACTCATCAACTCCCTGATCATATCGAGGCAGGCTGCGTCATCAACAGCTGAAAAATGGGCGACACCGCTTTTGGAATTATGTGCCATCGCGCCGCCCAAGTCTTCTTTGCTGACTACCTCACGGGTGACGGCTTTTATGACATCCGGACCGGTAATGAACATATGACTGGTTTTTTCAACCATGAATATCCAGTCTGTCAGCGCCGGGCTGTAAACAGCGCCACCAGCCGAAGGCCCCATGATTGCGGTTATCTGAGGAATCACGCCTGAAGCCATCACGTTTAAAAGAAAAATGTCGGCGTATCCCGCAAGGCTCATGACCCCTTCCTGAATTCTGGCGCCGCCGGAATCACACATGCCGATAACAGGCGCGCCTGTTTTCATGGCCGTGTTCATTATCTTACAGATTTTTTCAGAATGAGACAGAGAAAGCGATCCTCCAAAAACAGTAAAATCCTGAGCAAACACAAACACCTGCCGGCCATGAATCATGCCGTAGCCGGTCACAACTCCGTCTCCCGGAATTTTCTGATCCGCCATTTCAAAATCGGTGCAGCGATGGACCTTGAACCGATCGATCTCTACAAATGTATCAATATCCAGAAGCCTGGCAATTCGCTCGCGGGCAGTTAATTTACCGCCTTCATGCTGTTTCTGTATTTTATCCTCTCCCCCTCCAGCGAGTGCCTGAATCTGTTTTTGCCGCAACTTTTCAAGCAATTCTGATGATTCCATTTTGATCTCCTTAATATCCATCACGCTTTTTATGACTTATTGTTGCTGGAAGAATTTTTCTGCCGGCTTTCAAAGAAAACCATCATTCCCTTGGTCAATACATAAAATAAAATCAGCACAAAGAAAACACCTGCAAGGCCGTAAAGAGATGCCTGTAATCCCAAAGATATCATATTATTATCCATATTTTTTCCTTTAACGTTCCATCCATTTTTTCCTTGTTATCATTTTAACAGCGCCGGCACTATAGCCAGCAACAACCCCCCGGCTACGATCGAACCCAACTGTCCGGCCACGTTGGCGCCCACCGACTGCATCAGAATATAATTTGTCGGGTCTTCTTTCAGCGCCATCTTGTTAACAACCCGTGCAGACATGGGAAACGCCGAAATGCCGGCCGCGCCCACCATCGGATTGATTTTGACCTTTAGAAACAGATTGATGAATTTGGCAAATAAGACACCCCCGGCAGTATCAAAAATGAACGCCACCAGTCCCATCCCCATGATCATCATAGTATCCAGGCGGACAAATCTTGAAGCCTCCATCGTAGAGCCGATGGTAATGCCCAGCAAAATGGTCACAAGATTGGCCAGTTCATTCTGAGCCGTACTGGAAAGGCGGGACAGAACTCCGCATTCCCTGATCAGATTACCAAACATCAGGGCGCCGACAAGCGCAACCCCTATGGGGGCGACGATGCCTGCAGTAATCGTAATCACGATAGGAAACAGTATCCTGACCTGGACGGGAACCTTTGTTTCCTTGTACTGCATCCTGATCAGCCGCTCCTTACGGGTTGTCAGCAACCGGATAACCGGGGGCTGGATGATGGGAACAAGAGACATGTAAGAATATGCGGCGACTGTAATCGGCGCCAGCAGATTTTCGGCAAATTTTGATGCCACATAAATTGATGTAGGTCCGTCTGCGGCGCCGATAATCCCGATTGAAGCGGCCTCCTTGAGATCATACCCCATAAACAGAGCCACCATCATGGTTGTAAAAATGCCGAACTGGGCCGCGGCGCCAAAAAAAAGGAGGGATGGATTCTGCAAAAGCGGCGAAAAATCGATCATTGCCCCAACGGCAATAAATATCAGGATCGGAAATAGTTCTGTTTTAATCCCGAAGCCATACAGAACAGTCAAAAATCCGTCGTGGCCGATGGCCGATGAAAATGGAATATTTGCCATTATGGCTCCGAAACCTATAGGCAGGAGCAGCATCGGCTCATATTCCTTGGCTATTGCAAGATAAATCAGAATAGCCGCAACAATAAACATTATAAAATGTCCGGATTCGAAGCCCAGAACGCCTTTGAACAACTCTTCCATTAAAAAAATCCTCCAAAAAAACCTGTTTAAAAACTTTGTCTAAGCCAATCCGGCTGTTTTAAGAATTCTGATAATATCATCTCCAACCTCGTACGATCTGGCATCTCCGCCCAAATCCCTTGTTCGTATCTTTTTTTCAGCTAACTGCTGTTTAACAGCCTGATAGAGAATGTTTGCCGTCTGAAGTTCCCCTAAGAAATCGAGCATCATTTTAGCGGTCAGAATCGCCGCAATGGGGTT
>JBFYVZ010000296.1:0-3286 GCA_041298995.1 Desulfobacteraceae bacterium | reverse complement strand
TGGATAAATACCTTTACTTTGGACAGGTTGGAAAGGGTTTTTATTGCAAATCCAGCTAGTTTATAAGCAAATGGGTTCATGGATTATCCCTGCCTTAAAGCCCTGCACTTACGAACGCGTACCTTCACTTTTTTTGAGACCATCATTGTTGACATTTAATATGAATACAGATTAATATTAAATGAAAAAAAAATAAAGAATTTTTCTGGAGGGTTAATCGTGTATTCAAAAATACTTATTCTTCGCTTTCCCCAATCCGAAGTTCAAAAGCCGATAGTCTGCAATCTTGCCAGGAACTATGATTTGATTTTTAATATATTGAACGCAACTGTTCTACCCCGTAAAGAAGGGGTTATGGTGCTTGAGCTTTCAGGCTCACGAAAAAATTTCAATGATGGCGTACAATATCTCAAAAACCAGGGGGTAGTTGTTCAAAACGCCTCTCAGGAAGTAAAACGGGATAATGACAAATGCACTCATTGTGGAGCCTGTACCGCCGTGTGCCCGACAGGCGCACTTTCAATTCAACGACCTGAAATGAATGTAAATTTTGATCAGAGCAGATGCAGTATCTGCGAATTGTGCGTCCCAGCCTGCCCTCCCCGCGCAATGAAAATACGTCCAATAAACAATTCTTTTTTTGAATGAAGAAAAAAACTGCCGTTGCAATAAGCGGTGGGGTTGACTCACTCATGGCCGCATACCTTTTGAAAGAAAAAGGAGATGAGGTATTCGGAATACATTTTATTACGGGTTATGAAAGCCTGCCTGATGCTTCGCCGGTAAATAGTCCCGACTCTCATGAAAAATCTATTTCTGCAATCAATGAACATGAAATCAGGAAAATATCAAAAATTGCCCGGCAACTTGATATAAATATCGAAGTCTTGGATTGCAGCAAGGAGTTTAAAGCAAAAGTAATTGATTATTTTTCACGAACCTACCTTGCCGGAAAAACTCCAAATCCATGCCTTGTGTGCAATCCTTCCATTAAGTTCGGAACGGTTCTTGGATTTGCTCGGAAAATGGGTGCTTCATCGCTTGCAACAGGTCACTATGCCGGAAATGCAATTGATAATACAGGTATGTATCACCTGATTAAAGGTATAGATACAGAAAAGGACCAGTCATATTTTCTTGCTTTTCTCAGCCAGGAACAACTTTCACGTGCAATATTTCCCCTTTCTGAATTAACAAAAAAAGAGGTAATAAAACTTGCAGAAAAAAAAGGACTTAATCCACTGATTAATAAAGAAAGCCAGGACATATGTTTTGTTAAGGACAGCAGCTATATTGAATTCCTTAAGCGTGAAACGGGTTTTAAGTCCAGGCCTGGAGTGATTGTCAACAGAAGTGGCGAAATAATAGGAGGCCATAAGGGGATTCACAACTTTACAATAGGACAACGGCGAGGCATTAATTGCCCTGCGGCAGAACCTTATTATATTCTTGGCATAGACGCTGGGAAAAACACCGTTGTTGCCGGATCAAAAGGAGAGCTTCTTGCCGGTGAGTGCCATGTGATAAACATTAACTGGGTAGCAGATAAATATTTATCTCCGGTTAAAGTTCACACACGTATCAGGTACCGCAGTAAAGAAGTTTCATCTACACTGTTTCCCGAAGCTGATAATACCGCAACAATAAAATTTGATACTCCGCAATCTGCTGTGACTCCCGGACAGGGTGCGGTTTTTTACCTTGAAAATGAAATCCTGGGAGGAGGTTTCATAGATAATGCCTAAATTTACTACGGCGACCCTTGGATGCAAAGTAAACCAGTGTGAATCGGAATCAATTGCACAATCTCTTGCCTTATCGGGGTGGATTCACACCCCGAACGGCGGTTGTGCTGATTTGTGTATTATCAACACATGCACAGTTACTCATAAAGCCTCCATGCAGTCAAGACAGGCTATACGGCATGCCATGCGATCAAATCCCGGCGCTCAAATCATAGTAACCGGTTGTTATGCGGAAACAGAACCGGAGGAATTAAAAAAGATTGGAGGAATACACAGGATAATCGGGCAAAATGAAAAACACAGAATTATTGAAATAATAAAGAAGGAAGTAAATTATAACGCTCCCTGTTCATCTGTCTGCGAAGGAGGTATCTCCGAAAATGGATTTATGCCGGCTCCCGCTATACATGCGGGAAGCAGAAGCAGAGCCTTTCTGAAGATACAGGATGGCTGCGACGCTTTTTGTTCATATTGCATTGTGCCGTATGCGAGAGGAAGAAGCCGCAGCATGCCGGTTGAAACAGTAATTGAAAGCATAAAAAATCTTAGGAAGGCCGGATACCATGAAGTCGTTCTGTCCGGCATTCATCTTGGGCGATACGGCATTGATCTTACCCAGGAAACAAGTCTTTCCTCACTTCTTAGTTTAATAAACGGTTTGAAAATCATAGGGCGGGTACGTTTAAGCTCCATTGAACCTAACGAACTGTCTCCGGAAATTATTAAACTTGCGGCAGATTCAGACAGCATCTGCCATCATTTTCATATACCACTTCAGAGCGGAGATGATAATATATTAAGTAAAATGAGAAGGCCATATACGCGTGATTTTTTTAAAACCGTTGTAAAAAGAATTAAAGAATCAATCCCTGATGCCTCAATAGGCGCGGATATTCTTGTGGGTTTTCCCGGAGAAACTGATTCAGCCTTCGATAACACTTATTCACTCATTGAAGAATTACCTGTCAGTTATCTGCATGTATTTCCCTTCTCGCCGCGCAATAATACTCCTGCGAACTCTTTTCCGGACAGGGTTCCGGCAGAGATTGTCAAAGCACGATGTGCCAAAATGCGTAAGCTGAGCAATTTGAAAAAAAACTTTTTTTATCAAAACACTGTAGGAACAATTGTCAATGTGCTTGTTGAAAATAAACGAGATGCTTCAAATGATCTTTTAAAAGGAACCTCTTCAAATTACCTTTCAGTTCTTTTGCACGGTGAAGACGGAATCAAGAGTAAGATAGTCAAAGCAAGAATTGACAGTATAGCCGAAAGTTTTGCAGTCGGAACAATCTGTGCTGAATAATTGATCTTAATTGGAGATGATCCGCATATTATTGCTGACGATTCACCATTATAGGTTGCATCGGAAAGGGTTTTCATATATTGTTAAAAGGGATATTTACCTTCAAAGATCTAATTAGTTTCCATCCGGAAATGGCCCTTTTGTGCGATCTAGGCGTCAATCTTCGGGATTGCTTGTGCGACATACATCGCGTATGTCTCCTCGCAATCCCTTGATTTCCTTGAGCTTGCCCAAA
>JBFYVZ010000280.1:0-11487 GCA_041298995.1 Desulfobacteraceae bacterium | reverse complement strand
TTTCTTATTTCAACGATATCAATTGTCGGCGGTTCGATCCTGCAATAAACGAGATTTTCCCGAACTCGTCTTGCTATAAGCTGATTGTACTGGGATCCGAAATCTATTATCAGTATCATGTAAATCCTTTAATATTTAATAAGGGTTCAACCGTAAGTTTTTAACGACTTTATCAGAGCTTTCAGAATCCGCTCAATCTCCCCGATTTTTCTCAGAAGTTTTGACAGGTTTTCCTTTCCCAACCGACTCCTTGAACCCTCATAGAATCAGCAACCAGTTAGGAAATTATCCGTAATAATATCAGTTTGAAATAAGTTTTTAAATTAATTTGTCGGGGATTAAAGAATATGTTAGACATGGCATAAAATGTCAACTCAATTTTGACGGCTTCGTAAAAAGTCCGATTTCTTCGTTGCGCTTCATCTTTCGTAATTGCGGCGTACTTTTATGTACGCACCCTTCGGGCCCCGCGTTTGCGGTATTCCTCAAGATTCGCGACGCCTTGAACTTGAACTTTTTACTTTGCCGTCCGAATTATGACTTTTTATGAGTCTATAAATTTTGGGGGAATATTTTTATATATGATAATTCAAATTTATGAAATCCAGACACCTCATGAAGCTGAAGCGATTATCGAAGCCGGAGTCGATCACATCGGGAGCGTGTTAACTCCGGAAGGAACTTTGAAGCGGCCGCAGCTTAAAGAAACAATTGATGTTGTAAAAAGTTCGACATCGAAAAGTTCCCTGATACCTCTTTTTTTCGATATCGGTTTTATCTTACATGCCCTGGATTTCTACAAACCGGATATTGTGCATTTCTGTGAAGATCTTAATAAATATAAGAACAACCGCTTTGCTTTGGATTTCCTTATTGATTTACAGGAGAGTGTCAAAGAAAAATTCCCCGAAATACTCGTAATGAGATCAATTCCGATTCCACAACCCGGAATCGCTGAATTTTTTTCTTCAATTGAGCTTGTAAAAATATTTGAACATGTCAGCGATTTTTTTCTGACAGACACGGTCATCATGAACAATTCATGCCCAATTCAGGATAATCAGCCGGTGAACGGATTTGTCGGAATTACAGGCCTCACATGCAACTGGGATATTGCGAGAAAACTTGTTGATTCGACCGATATACCTGTGATACTTGCAGGCGGACTTTCACCGGATAATGTTTTTGACGGGATTATTAAGGTAAAGCCCGCGGGAGTTGACAGTTGCACGCATACAAATGCCCGTGACATGGAGGGCAAACCTGTCAGATTTAAAAAAGACATAGACAGGGTGAAACGGTTCGTTGAAGAATCGAGAAGAGCGGAAAAACTTTTAACAAATAAAACGATTTGATATTTATAGTCAGGGAGGAAAGCAGACAGATGTACGAAAGCGGTAATCTAAAAAAGGGCCTTAAAATAGAGATAGATGGCGATCCATACATTATAATTCAATTTGATTTTGTAAAACCAGGAAAAGGGCAGGCACTTTATAAGTGCAAGCTCAAGAACATGGCAACGGGCTCTCAATTTGAAAGAACATTCAGGTCTGGCGATAAATTCAACGAGGCAAATCTTGAAGAACACCAGATGGAATTTTTATATTCAGACAAGAACGGTTACTGCTTTATGAATACATCGACCTATGTGCAGGAATTTCTGATGGGTGACCAGGTTGGCGATTCAAAAAATTATTTAAAGGAAAACACGGTATGCAATATCCTTTTCTTTGGAGAAAAAGCCATCGGTCTTACACTCCCAAATTTTGTCAATCTCAAGATAATTAAAGCGGACCCATGGGCTAAGGGGGATACCGCCGCAGGCAGCACCAAGCCGGCGACTCTTGAAACGGGATATGTTGTCCAGGTACCTCCTTTTGTTGAAGAAGGTGAACTTGTGCGGATAGACACAAGGACGGGACAATATGTTGAAAGGGTGAAAAAATAACGCTCAGAAGAGGTCTCCCTGCTTCGGGGTAAGAATCCAGAATTCAGAATCCAGAAGGGGGATTAAAAATACCCTCAAAAAAAATTCTGACTTCTGACTACTGTATTCTGTATTCCAGATACCCAGCAGTTCTGCTGCGAAGTAGTTCATTGGTCTATTTCCGGTATTTCCACAATGACTGTATTAATTGATTTTTTGCCTGATGACCGGATAGTAAATCTTATATTATCAAACAATAACGACTCGCCTTTTCTTGGAATTTTACCTAGTTGTTTGAGCAGAAAACCGCCTATGGTTTCATAATCCTCCTTGGGAATCTTTAACTTCATTATTTCATTTGCATGCTCTATTTCCATCCTTGCTTTTACAAGAAATTTATTTTCGCCAAGCCTCACAAACTGCTTTGTATCATCGTCATATTCATCATTGATTTCACCTACGACTTCCTCAAGTATATCTTCGATAGTTATGATTCCGACTGTACCGCCGTACTCATCGAGTGCTATTGCTATGGAATTTTTTGTTTTCTGAAGCAATACCAGCAGGTCATGAGCTTTCTTTGATTCCGGAACAAACGGGACTTCACGGATAAATTGGACAATAGGGGCATTTTCATCTGTCATATGAATCAGATCAAAAGGATGGATGATTCCAACCAGATTGTCGATTCTGCCTTTATATACGGGCAGTCGTGAATAATCCGTGTTGTTAATCACTTCTATAGCCTTTCCGACAGTTGCTTTATATGATATTGCGGTTACATCAACGAGAGGGACCATAACATCCGAGACATTCGATGCAAAAAGCTTGAAAACCCTTCGTATAAGCTTTTTCTCTTCTGTTTCAAGATCGCTTCCCACTCCATCTATGGAAAGGGCAAGCTCGAGTTCTTTCTTTGAAATATAAAAATTCCGTTTGAGAATTTCCTTTCCGATCAGTTTGTAAAATAATCTGCTGGTCCAGAAGACAAGATATGTTACCGGCAAAATAATTCGGGAGGCATAAATAAAAAGTGATGAGATTTTAAGAGCTATCTCATCCGCTTTCTGCTGGAAAATAGTTCTGGGTATAATCTCACCAAAAATCAGAAGAACCGGAGTTATAATAAGAATTGTAAATAGCTCGCTGTTATTCCGGAATACCCTATCCAACCAGATAGCAGCAAATACGGACGCGATGATTACAAACATATTCGTGCCGGTACTTGTTGTTGCAAGTGACCATTCGGGATTTTCTATCAGTTTTAAAAAACGGGCGGCTCCCTTATTTCCCCGCTTTGCGGCCTGCCTCAGTTTTGTCCTGTTTGCGGAGAGGACAACCATCTCGGATCCTGAAAAGAATCCCTGAAATAGAACGCATAAGGCTATTGCAAAAATATAAAGAAAGCTGTTCACTTTAATTCCCTGTCATATTCGTCATGAATTTCTCCGAACAGCTCACCGAGAAGATCGTCCATTGTTAAAAGGCCTGTAACCTTACCCTGCTTGTTCATGCAAATGGCGATATGTATCCGTTTTTTCTTTAAAATATGAAACAGATCATCTGTCTTGATGTTTTCATTAATAAAAAAAGGCTTTCTATAAATTTTTTGAATTGTATTTTCGGCACTACCGGATTTAGTAGTGTTGATTTTTAAGAGATCTTTTGTATAAAGAATTCCGACAATGCTGTCGAAACGGTTTCTGAATACGGGTATTCTTAAAAAACGGCTCTGCTGCACGGCTTTTACTGCTCTTTCAATGGTCATATCTTCAGACAGAGAGAATATTTCATTTAAAGGCGTCATAATTTCAAAAGCGTGTGTATCGCTGAATTCAAAGACATTATGTATAAGATCCCGTTCAGCTCTGTTAATTTCTCCGCTCTCATGGCTTTGATCAACAAGAGCCCTGAATTCATCTTCCATTATGGTCGTTGAAATATGATGTTTTTCAAATCCTGCAATTTTTGAAATCATTATAGAGATGTTATATAATATGAATCTTAATGGAAAAATTAATTGCGAAAAAAAATATAAAGGTTTGCTGACAAACGGTGCAACTTTTTCATTATAGGTAATAGCCAGTGTTTTTGGTATGACTTCGGCAAAGATGAGTGTTACAGGCGTCATAACCGCAATCGCAATCCATTCGCCATGTTCCTTATTTAATGACACAAACAGAGACGCTGCAATAACTGACGCCGCGATATTGACCATATCGTTTCCGATAAGAATGGTAACAATGAGTTTTCTTGGTCTTGACAACAGTTTGTTTATTAATAATGCTTTTTTATTGCCTGTTCTTTTAATCCGCTCACGCTGGATTGAAGATAAAGAAAAGAGGGCGGTTTCGGAACCGGAAAAAAATCCTGAAAATATGAGAAGAAGCAGGATTATGGATATATTCAGCAGCAAACAGGATTTCCCGTAAAAGATTATTGAAAGAAAACTCTAAATTGTTTATAAAATATTATGGCTTTTTACGATATCAGTAATTATATATATCATTGGGGTTCATTTGCAAGTATATAGTTTCCACTCGGAAATGGCCCTTTTGTGCGATCTCTGTGTCAATCGGCGGGATTTCTTGTGCGACATACAATACGTATGTCTCCGCGCAATCCCTTGATTTCCTTGAGCTTGCCCAAAATCGCCTATTTCCGAATTGGAAACCTACATGTGTCCAAATTTGGTTTCCGGATGGACACTATATAGATTATTATTGTATCAATAAACCGAAAATCGAGCGCATTTGCAGCGGCAGGTTGCTGAGTGCTTCAAATAAAGAATAAAATTTAAAATTCAATTAGATACAGCATGAGGATTTATTCTTGATGGGCAGATTGTTTGGAACAGATGGGATCAGAGGTATTGCAAATGAACATCCCATGACGCCTGAAATGGCGGTTAAAATCGGAAAATCAATTGCATATAAATTCAACAGTAAAGAATCGGACCAGTCGATTATCATAGGTAAAGATACACGTCAGTCGGGCGGTATGATAGAATATGCATTAGCATCAGGTATTTGTTCCATGGGTATTAATGTATTACTCGCAGGTGTTTTGCCGACCCCCGGGATAGCTTTTTTATCCAGGGCATTAAAGGCAAGCGCCGGAATAGTAGTATCAGCTTCGCACAACCCTTTTTTTGATAATGGAATAAAATTATTCGATAAAAATGGTTATAAACTTACAGATGAAATAGAAGATGAAATAGAAGATCTTGTAACAGATAACAGTTTGTCATTACAAGGTAACCAGGAAAAAAATATCGGCAATATCTCAGTTTTAAATGATTCGGCAAAAAGGTACTCTGATTTTTTAAAAAACACACTGCCTAAGGGATTTACTTTAAACGGATTAAAGATAGTAATGGATTGTTCAAACGGTGCTACATATAAAATAGCTCCTGAAATATTATCTGATCTTGGAGCAGCAGATATAGATGTCTTATATAATTCACCGGACGGAAAGAATATTAATGAAAATTGCGGTTCAGAACATACCGGGGCGCTGGTAAATAAGGTGTTGGAAAATAAAGCTGATATTGGAATTGCATTTGATGGTGATGGAGACAGACTTATTGCGGTAGATGAATGCGGAAAAGTTTTATCAGGGGATAAAATACTTGCAATTAGCGCAATTATAATGAAAAAAAATGGATGTTTAAGAAATAATCATGTTGTCAGTACAGTCATGAGCAACATGGGATTGGTGTCTTTATTCAAGGAAAAAGGCATAAATCACACGATGACTCAGGTTGGTGACCGATATGTAATGCAGGAAATTATTAAAACTGGATCAGCTCTAGGAGGGGAAGATTCCGGACATATAATTTTCTCGCATTATCAGACTACCGGAGATGGAATACTGACTGCTTTAAAGTTGATCCAATTCATGAAGGAAGAATCAAAACCGCTCTCGGAGCTTGAGAAAATCATGACCGTTTATCCTCAGGTGTTAATTAACATCCATGTTTCACATAAACCCGAAATAGATTGTGTTCCGGAAATTGCGGATACTGTTAAGCAAGTTGAAAATATTTTAAAAGAGAAGGGGAGGGTGCTTGTAAGATATTCGGGGACCCAATCAATTTGCAGGGTTATGGTTGAAGGACCTGATAAAGAAGAAACAACAAGGCTTTGTCAAAATATAGCGGATAAAGTAAGGCAAACTATAGGAGAGGATTGAAGGGGCCAAGGATTTAAGGTTTCGATTGAACTTCTTAAAATAATATAAAGAATCTTGGTGGTTGGCATCGGTTTTTATATTTAGCTTACGTTTAAAATATAAAGAGCTGCTAACTGTTAAAAGCGGTTAGCAGCTCTTGTGGGTTATTAAATCTTATTCCTGGAATAAGCTATTTTCTATTCCCTAATATTCTTAATAACATTAAGAAAAGATTGATAAAATCGAGATATAACGTAAGAGCGCCTAAAATTGTGCCTTTTCTTATAACGCCTGAATCAAGACCTTCAGGTTGTGCGATTGCCATGTGTTTCAGTTTTTGCGTGTCATATGCTGTTAAACCAACAAATACAATTACACCAATATAGCTGATTATCATATCCATTGCCGAGCTTCGAATGAAAATGTTTACTACGGAAGCGATTATGATTCCAATCAAGCCCATGGTCATAAAACCGCCAACTGAAGTTAGATCACGTTTTGTCGTCATTCCATAAATGCTGCAGGAGATAAAAGTTGCAGAACATATAAAGAAAGTTGTAGTGATTGATGAACTTGTATATACAAGGAATATTGATGATAATGTAGCGCCGTTTAGAGCGGCAAAAAGAATGAAAAGGGATGTCGCGGTTGAAGCTGTAATTTTTCCAATTCTTGCACTGATGAAAAAAACAAGACCTAATTCACCGATAATTAATCCAAAAAATACAAGTTTATTCCCAAAAATTAAATTCTGGATTGAAATATCAGTTGAAACATAATAAGCAATTAAACCTGTTAATGCAAGACCGATGCCCATCCAGTTGTAAACACTGCGAATAAAGTCATTAACTACGACTGTCTGGGCTGTTGTGCTTTTTAATTGATATGATTGCATTTTTAAACCTCCTTTTAAGTATTATGTACATTATAAATCAATTTAGTAATTTTTCAAGAGGATTTTCATGAAGCCTGAACAAATATTCGTTGAGCTCAAAAATCTATCGGAAAAATTAAATATTACAATAAGTGAACAAAGTTTTCGAAAAACGGGAATTAAGGTGAAAAGCGGTTTTTGTATAGTTAGAGGAGAAAATTATTTTATCGTTGATAAAGATTTATCAACTCATAAAAAAAATGAATTGATAGCCGAATATCTGGGCACCCTTGATTATGATAATATTTACATAGTGCCGGCAGTTCGCGATTTTATCAACATGAATAAAAATTACTACCGGGGGAGTATCGGGCTTTCAGGTTCGGAATAAATTACGCACCCCGTTTAGTTTACATAATATTCATTATCAGACGTTATTTAAAAAGGTTAATTTTGAGACTTATAGCTTCAATATCAGAATTTGTCATCAAAATATGAAAAGCGACCGTTTAACATATGGAAAATAAAATATATTCTATTACTGAACTGACAACTGAGATTAAAAAATTACTTGAAGATCAATATCCTTTTATTTGGGTATATGGAGAAATATCCAATTTGAACATCCCCTCATCAGGACATCTCTATTTTACATTGAAGGATATGAATTCACGTATCAATGCTATTATTTTTAAAGGACATCTCAGAAATATCAAATTTAAGCCTGAAAATGGTATTTCTATTATAGGATTCGGACGATTAAGCCTTTACGAATCAAGAGGATCTTATCAAATCATATTCGAATATTTGGAACCAAAAGGAATCGGATCGTTACAATTAGCATTTGAGCAGCTTAAATCAAAGCTATTCGCAGAAGGTCTCTTTGACGAACGACATAAAAAAAAGCTTCCTTTTCTTCCAAATAATATTTCAATTATTACTTCAATTACTGGGTCAGTATTATATGATATACTTAATATTATAGACAGAAGATATCCGGATGTTAATATCCGTATTTTACCCGTTAAAGTCCAGGGAGAATCATCCGAATCAGATATTGTAAACGCAATTAAATTATTAGATGAATACGGCAACACTGATGTTGCAATAATTGCTCGTGGCGGCGGATCACTTGAGGAAATGCAATCATTTAATTCTGAGTCTGTAGCAAGGGCAATCTTTGAATCTAAAATTCCTATTATATCCGCCATAGGGCATGAAACTGATTTTACGATTGCTGATTTTGTTTCGGATTACCGAGCCCCTACCCCGTCAGTTGCTGCAGAAATTGTTGTTCCGCTAAAATACGATATTTTAATAAATATAAAAAAAATAACTGCATTATTAACAACAAATTATATCAGATATATCAAAGAATATCGTTTAATGATAGATAACCTGTTGAAACGACTTAAAGACCCAAAAAGCAAAGTCCATGATTTATTAATAAGAAATGACGATCTTTATAACCGACTCATAAGGTCATCAATGATATTGATAAAGCAACACAGGAGTTGTATATACTGGAGATATGAGAAATTATTATCATATAATCCTGTTAAATACGTATCAAACAATAAAGCATATATTTATGAAATATTCTTAAATGTATTTAAATCAACCAATACGTTAATATGTAGAAAAAGATATTTACTAAATGAACATTCATCAAAATTAAAAGCATTAAGTCCTGTGGCTATATTACAGCGTGGTTATAGTATTACAAGGACTATACCTGATAAACATATTATAACTGATTCAAAAAGTGTTAATATTGATCAAAAACTTGAAGTAATAGTTGCAAAAGGAACTATAATCTGTCGTGTTGAAAGGGAATATTAGATGGCAAAACAACTTACCTTCGAAAATGCTATGAAACAACTGGAAAATATTGTCCACGAACTCGAATCAGGAAATCTTTCTCTGGAGGATTCTATTAAAAAATTTGAAGAAGGCATCAAACTTTCAAACTATTGTTCAGCCAAACTTGATGAAACAGAAAAAAGAATTACAATTCTAATGAAGGATCATGACGGAAACATCACAGAAAAATCGTTTGCGCCCGATAAGGAACAGGAATGACCCACCATAAGATTATTTTCGATTTGAACTCATACCTTGAGTCCAGGAACAATCAGATAAATAATGAACTTGAGAAAATTATTGATGTTCAAAGTTCAAATCTTATATCCAAGGCTATCAAATATTCTCTTTTGTCAGGAGGGAAAAGATTAAGGCCTGTTCTGTGCATTGCAGCTGCCGAAGCAGTTGGTGGTGAAGAAAAAAACGTTTTACCAGCAGCCTGTGCGCTCGAAATGATACATACCTACTCTTTAATACACGATGATCTTCCTGCAATAGATAACGATATTTTGCGAAGAGGCAAACAAACCTGCCATATTGCTTTTGATGAAGCTACAGCTATTCTGACCGGAGACGCCCTTCTTACCCTATCCTTCCAGGTACTTTCTTCAATAGATGTCAGCAGGTACGATGCCGGTATATGGTTAAAAGTTATAAATTTAATTTCAATTGCCGCAGGATATAAAGGGATGATCGAAGGGCAAATGAGAGATATTTCTTACGAAAACAAGCAGATATCAATGAACGAACTCGAAACAATGCATTCTTTGAAAACCGGAGCACTTATTGAGGCATCTGTAAAATCAGGGGCTATGTTGGGGAATGGAAGCTCTAAAGAGATAGAACAGCTTCAGATATACGCGAAGAATATAGGTCTGGCTTTTCAGATAACAGATGATCTTCTTAATGTCACAGGGGATTCGTCTGTTACAGGAAAAGAGGTTGGAACGGATAACGCACGAAACAAGTGCACCTACCCTGCCCTTATTGGAATTTCAGAATCAGAAGCGTATGCAAAAAAACTTGTAAATAATGCCTTGAGTGCTATTGAATTGTTTGATAATAAATCCGATCCGCTCAGAGCAATCGCATTGTATATTATTGAACGAAAAAGATAGTTATTAAGATAAAGGGCTGCAACATTTGAGTATTATTGATAAAATTAATTTTCCCGACGATCTGAAAAAAATTCCCCGTGCATCACTGCCGCAACTCGCTTCCGAAATGCGCAAAATGATTGTGGAAGTGGTATCCAAAAATGGCGGACACCTTGCCTCCAGCCTCGGGGCAGTTGAACTTGCGATAGCAATTCATTATGTTTTTGACACGCCTAAAGACAAGATAATCTGGGATGTGGGGCACCAGGCTTATGCTCACAAGATAATTACAGGAAGGCGGGAACAGTTCCACACTTTACGTAAACATGAAGGTATTTGCGGGTTTACCCGCATGTGCGAAAGCCCTTATGATTCATTTTCAACCGGACACAGCGGCACTTCAATATCTGCCGGCCTTGGAATTGCCTGTGCCAAGCAATTAAAAAATGAGAATTCAAAAGTTATTGCAGTAATCGGGGATGGTTCTTTAACCTCCGGTCTTGCCTATGAAGGTTTAAACCAGGCCGGTGATACCCATAAAGATAAAGACATCATTGTTATTTTAAATGATAATGATATGTCTATTGCCCAGAATGTCGGTGCGTTATCCTCCTTTTTGAGCAGGAAATTTTCAGCAAAATATTTACAGGATCTTAGAAAAGAATTTGGTGAGTTTCTGAAATCTCTTCCGAAAATCGGTGATGATGTTTACAAACTTGCTAAACGCTCTGAAGAGTCATTTAAAGCCTTTGTGACTCCGGGCATGCTTTTTGAGGCCTTCAATTTTGAATACTTTGGACCGATAAACGGGCATAACCTGAATCATCTTATAGATATTCTTAATAATATTAAACATCTTAAAGAACCGACG
The DNA here is from genome assembly GCA_041298995.1 of Desulfobacteraceae bacterium. Taxonomy (GTDB): domain Bacteria; phylum Desulfobacterota; class Desulfobacteria; order Desulfobacterales; family RPRI01; genus RPRI01. The sequence goes on along the minus strand of JBFYVZ010000280.1, from coordinate 682 downwards.
CTTCTCCATATAGTTACAAAAAAAGGGAAAGGATATCTCCCCGCCGAAAAAAACCCTGTATATTTTCATGGTGTCGGATGTTTTGAAGTTGAAACCGGCAACGGTATAGGTAAACAAGATAATATCCCGACCTACACCGAAGTTTTCGGTGAAACAATGGTTAAGCTTGCCGGGGAAGATAAAAGAATAATTGCCGTGACTGCTGCCATGCCGGAAGGAACCGGGCTTGCAAAATTTCAGGAAATTTTTCCGGATCGTTTTTTTGATGTCGGAATTGCCGAACAGCATGGAGTTACTTTTGCGGCAGGTCTCGCAACCGAAGGATTCAAACCGGTTGTGGCTATATATTCCACTTTTTTACAAAGAGCATATGACCAGATATTGCACGATGTCTGCATTGAATCTCTCCCGGTTATTTTTGCAATAGACAGGGGCGGTATAGTTGGTGAAGATGGCGCTACTCATAACGGACTGTTTGATCTATCTTATATGAGAAGTCTTCCCAATATGGTAGTTATGGCGCCGAAAGACGAAAACGAGCTGCGCCGTATGATAGTTACAGCACTGTCTCATAACGGCCCTATTGCTTTCCGTTATCCGAGGGGAAGAGCAATTGGCGTTTCTTTGGATGACAATATCGCGCCATTACCGATCGGAAAATGGGAAATCTTAAAAAAAGGGG
>JBFYVZ010000264.1:0-28280 GCA_041298995.1 Desulfobacteraceae bacterium | reverse complement strand
TGAAAGTGGCCCAGCGAACCCATCAACTCAACCTGCTCTTTTTTAATTTTTAATTCTTCTTCCAGTTCTCTGTAGGCAGCTTCAAGAGGGCCGGCATCTTCCTTGTCCACGTGCCCTCCGGGAAGCGCCACCTGGTTCCGCCATGGATATCCTTCATTATCCGTTTTTTGAACTGTAAGGATATTAAGCTCTCCGTCATTTATAAAGAGAAGAAGAAATACGCATGTCGAATCATAGTCTGCTCCGGCGGGCAGGCCGGGCCGGTCAGCTTTTTTCATCATTTTTTTAATATTTAAAAACCGCTCTTCCATAAGTCGAATGAATATCCCTGACCGCCACTATTGTTTTTTTTCCGAAGCAATTAAGTTTTTCAAGTAAGATTTGAACGTCATATTCTTATAGCTGTCCGTGTTAATGTATTTTAATATAAAAAAGAGTTTGTCCGGTGGAATGTATCCGGGGAGGCTGCTTATGTTTTCTCCGTTTTCCGCAATGAACCAGTTGCTTGGCAGGCCTCTGATATTATAGCCGGAAGTCGCCCCTTTTTCCTTATCTGCATTCACCTTTACAGGAATGAAACTGCTGTTTAAAAGATCAATAACGGTTTGGTCTTTAAAGGTAATTTTTTCCATTGTTCCGCAATATTCGCACCAGTCAGCGTAAAAATAGAGGAAGATTTTTTTCCGGCCTTTTTTCCCGAGATCCATACCTTCTTTAAATTTGTGCCAATTTATTTTGTCGGAAGAGAATGCCGGGGAATATATCCACAGAGAGATGAAATAGAAGATCATCAAAATAATAAATGTCAGTTTTGTTTTTTTCATTTAATACTCCCAAAGCTCATTCCCGCACTTCCGGTTAAATTCGATCGGCAACGAGTAAGAGCCCGACAAGAACAAGCAATATCCCTGCCGCAGTGTTTATATACTTCATGGCAAAGGAGGCCTTCTTAATAAATGCCAGAAGATAGTTTATAAAAAACGATATAATAATAAATGGAATGGCAAGTCCAGCAGAATATATGCCAAGAAGAAGAATCCCTTCTGAAACCGTATCCCTGCTCCCGGCAAATATAAGAATGGACCCAAGCAACGGCCCGATACACGGGCTCCAGCCGGCGCCGAAAGCCATACCGACAAGAAATCCCCCGAAATAATTGAGAGGCCTGTTAATCACCTGAATCCGTTTTTCAAATTCAAGGCTCCTGATACGGATCAAACCCATCAAATGTATTCCAAAAACAATTACTATGAGGCCGCCGATCACTCTGATGAAAGACCGGTATTCAAAAACAAATCCCCCCATATATGAAGCGGACGCCCCCATCATTATAAAAACTACCGAAAAGCCTGAAACAAAAGAAATTGCCGAAAAGAGAACCTTCTTTCTTATCTTCGCATCATATTCTGAAGTCAGTCTATCCAGCGATAAACCGGTGATGAAAGAAAAATATCCTGGAATCAAGGGGAATATACATGGCGAAAAGAAAGACATCAACCCTGAGGCAAATGCAGCCGAATATGATATGGTTTCACTGAACATAATTATTTTTAAATTGCTTAGATGTAGAGACGTTTGCAGAACATTCAATTTTACTCAAGTTCAAGGAAGGCAATAATTTTAACCACATGAATACAATTAGTATTTCGAGGATTGAAATTTGAGCCTGACGATGAAATCGAGCAAAAGGGGGCGTTATGCAAAGGTCTCATGGATTAACGCCTTAATTCTTTGGAACGTCTCGCAGCGGCAGCTATTGCTTCAGCAATTGCCTCCTTTACCTTCTTCTTTTCCAGCACCCTGAAAGCTTCTTCCGTAGTTCCACCCGGAGAGGTAACACGCCTGCGCAATAACTCCGGAGATTCATTCATCTCTTCCATCAGGGTAACAGCCCCTTTCAGAGTAGTATTTGTCAGTATTGAGGCATCATACGGATCAAGACCCATGTTTATGCCTGCCTGAATCATCGATTCGGCAAGGTAAAAGAGATAGGCGGGTCCGGAACCTGAAAGTGCCGTCACAGCATCAAGATCATCCTCTTTGAATTCAATTACTTTTCCCATTGCTTCAAGAATTGTTCTTGCCACATTTATATCATCCGGCAGGGCATGCCTGTTTGGTGTCATTCCGGACATTCCCGCCAGAACAAGAGCGGGTGTGTTCGGCATGACCCTTATAATTGGAAGGTTCTCACTCTCTCCCTTGCTTAAGGGAGAATAGAGCAGGTTTTCAAGTTTGTCGAGAGGCACACCTGCCGCTATCGATATAACCAGCTTTCTTCGCGGCACACTGTACTCTTTCTGACATGTTAACTGCTGTAAAACATCGGCCATCTGCTGGGGCTTCACAGCTAGTACTATTATATCGCATATTGAAAAAAGTTTAATATTATCGGCCGCTCCGGATATGCTGTAAGTTTTCTTCAGCATATTGAGCCGCTCGGCATTAACATCACTTGCATATACCATAGAAGAATGGATAACCCCTGTCCTTGTTATGGCTCCTATTATAGCTTCTGCCATATTCCCTGCCCCTATAAAGCCGGTTTTTTTATTGAGATTCGCCATGTTACCTCCAAAATTTTTTGTGCGATTGTTACTTCCCCATAACCTTCTGCATATTTATAAAGTTTGAGCCTGTCAATGAAATTTCACAGGGTGGCTGCATATAGTTCTCAGTATTGCGAATTCCAAATGCGTTTGCCCTGAACAACACAACAGAAGATTCCGTACAATATTTCTTAACAAAGGAGCTCTGAATTCGGAAAAGCTTTCGAACATTATATTTTAATGGAATTGAAAGCTTATCAGGCTTACCGTAATCCCGACCGGCCAATATCTTTCTGGCGGACATCGACCGGCTGTGAAGTCGACTTCATTCTGGGCGACAAAGAACTTGCAGTGAAAATTAAGGGCTCATCCCGTATCCATGAAGGTGATATCGGTTCGCTGCAGGCTCTTTTGGAAGACGGGCCGGTTAAAAAATGCTGTATCGTTTGTCTGGAAAACCAGCCCCGCCAATTAACAAAAAATATTGAATCGATACCCTGGCAGTTGTTTCTCGAACGGTTATGGAATGGCGAATTTGATTAAAAATTACAACTGGATATGAACGAAAGGATTCAAGGATTCGAGGATTCGAGGGTTCAAGTGTTTGTTTTTACAAAGTTCTTGCAGGCCTTACTGTTACTTCAATCCTGGATCACTAACAAAAAAGGGTTTATTGCCATCAAAATGTGTGATATCTGTTTCTTCGCTTGTTATGCAAAAGACTCGCATTATGAAACAAAATCTTTGAATAACATCTGATTAAAGTGCCCGGTAGGGGTAATGTAAACTGCCGAATGTCGAACTTCGAAGTACGAACGACGGAATAAAATGGCTGAATTTATAAAAGATTTAACATTCAAGGAGCAGATTAGAATTTCTGTTCTTTCCCGGCTTGCATCATGGCTTGTGCGAATGTGGTTCGGAACAGTTCGCGTCGAAATAATCAACAGAAAAGTCTATGATGAATATATTCTCCACAACAAAGATATGGGGAATATCGTTGTGGCCTCCTGGCACAGGCACGCCGTATTTTTCTTTTATTTCTTCCGGAATATTAAAAACGGTGTTGGGATGGTAAGCCGGAGCAAAGACGGAGAGCTTGTAGCCCGTGTCGGAAAGCGTTTCGGATATGATTTTGTCCGTGGCTCTTCCTCGAAAGGAGGAGGAGAAGCGCTTCTTGCAATGATCGAATTCATGAACAGGGGAGGGGCGCCGAAATTCTGCGGCACCGCTGTTGACGGTCCGAGGGGGCCTGCCCGCATACTGAAGAAGGGAATGCTTGTTCTTGCCAAGGAAACAGGAGCATATTTCATTCCAATTGCCTGTTCAGGAACTAAAGTAATAACTTTTCACAAGGCGTGGGATAAGACCATAATTCCATATCCTTTCAGCAAGGTAGTCATGGAATTTCATGATCCTTTTATCATTCCGAAGGATATTTCTGAAGAAGAGCTTGAAAACCTGCGAGTGAGAACCGAGAAAATCTTAAACGAACTTACCGACAATGTGGACAGGATCGCAGGATATTCCGGATAAATCATAACGCGTTGATGGGCACATAAAATATAAATATCCGGATGGCAAAGTAAAAAGCTCCATATGCAAGGCGCGCCAACACTGAGGAATGAAGCTTACTCGTAGTTCTCTGCAATGACGAAGGGTGCAGCGCAACACAGCAGAGGGACTTTTTACGAAGCCATTAGACATTGAAGCGGAAGTTAATTATATCCCCGTCCTGTACGCAGTAGGTCTTCCCTTCAAGCCTAACGGTGCCCTTTTTGCGTGCCTCCGGATATGTTCCGGCATCCATCAGGTCTTTGAATGAAACAACTTCCGCTCGGATAAAACCTTTTTTTATGTCGGAATGAATCACATCGGCGGCATCGAGCGCTTTCGTATCTTTTTTAATAGTCCAAGCTCTTACCTCGTCTTCGCCGACAGTAAAAAAAGAAACAAGACCCAGAAGTTCATAAGATTTTTTTATTACCCTTTCTCTTGCGGATTCTTTTATACCGTATTCGGACAGAAAATCGCCTGCCTCTTCAGGAGACATTCGTGAAAGCTCCTGTTCCAGTTTTCCGCGGATAATCATGCACTCTTCTCTTGTCGTAAGATCCCGCACTTCAGGAAATTCTGCATCATCGTCGTTATTATTGAAAAGAACAAGCGTCGGTTTCGCAGACACGAAAGCAAAACCTCTTAAAACCTGCGCGGATGCTATTTCGGAAATTTTTCTTAATGGAACTTCTTTTTCAAGGCTTTCAAGGCAGGACATAAGAAGAGGGATCTCCTCCTGGTCCATTTTCTTTCCTCTTTTTTTATCTGTTTCAATGCGCTCCAGTCGTTTCTCAACCGTAACAAGGTCGGCAAGAATAAGCTCCTGGTCAAGGGCAAGAAAGTCTTTATAAGGCGTTGGAGCCGCAAGTCCATATCCGGAAAAATTCCTTACAACATGCATCAGAGCATCGCAGTCTCTAACCGGTGTCCAGATATTCTGCTCCTTCTTTGCGTCGCTTTTCTGCGTGTGAATTGCGGGAAGATAATATTCTACTTTTGCGAAAATTGTTTTTACCGGTTTATACATATCCGACAGAATCTCAACACGGCTGTCGGGTACTTCTATTGTTCCTATGCGGTTTTCAACCTTATGCCCTTCATCCTGGATATTCTGCGTAAGAGCTTCAAATATTGTCGATTTTCCGGAACCGGACAGGCCGGTGATTCCAAGTTTCATTGGTTATTTTCCTGAAAGCGTTTAATTTAATAAAGGGGCCGAGGATTCGAGGGTTCAAGTGAAGAAACGAAAAAATATTTTTTACGCTCCGTTACTCGGAATAAGGGTTCTCAAGATATCTTCTTTCCCGACAATTCCAATAAGCTTTCCGCCTTCAACAACTGGAATCGTGTGGTAATTGCTGTCAACCATCAGAGCGGCAACTACCTCAATCAATGTATCAGGTCTTACTGTTACCGGGTTTGGAGTCATGGCTTCAGAAACGGTGACGGCTGAAATCTTCTTCACCTCTTTTTCGAGGTTTTTCATGGAAGAAAGAGAGATAAAACCATCAAGAAAGGAAAAAAAAGATGGAATAGGAAGTTTTTTCTGCTGCGCAATTACGTCGCTCTGGCAGATAATCCCGACAAGTTTTTCGTTTTTATCAATCACCGGAATTCCATTAATATGGTTTTCAAGAAGAAGTTTTGTGGCATAGGTAATTTCAGTTTCAGGTGAAACCGAAATTATGTCTGTTTTCATTATGTCTTTAACTGTCAGCATACTTTTTCCTTAAAATAGATACATATTGAATTTAATAAATATATTCCGTTTGGGTGTGAATGCGTATGCAATCTGCTGTTCGTACATCGAAATTCAATATTCGATATTCGCTGTACGATGTACGATATCCTAATGAATCGCTCCATATCGCAATATTATTCTGACAACAGCTATAAAGTCAAGAAAGAAGCCGGTATCGTAAATATTTACTGTTGCTTTGAAAGCCCCAGTTTTTCGAGCAAATCGCCTTCGGAATTAAAAGCAATAGATGAAGGCGCATAAAAGGAGCTGTCCAGATTTATTTTCCCGTTTATCTTGTATTCAATTTTTTTGTTTTCGGTTTTACGGTTTGATTTTAATATGTTAAGAAGATTCGAAATTATGTCAAAAGAGGTTGAATGAACTTCAAAGGGCACTATGGCTGTACCGCGTGACGGAATGTGCGCCTTTACTTCATAGGCTACGGAAGCGACAGATTTTCCTTCCATTTCGACTTCACATTCAATGCTTTTTATTTCAAAAGATATCAGGTTGGGGTTATATACTTCGATATCTACCCTAAAAAAAGCTTCAAGGTTTCTTATCTTTTTTATATGAATACTGTGTATTTTCAGACCGGGCTGTTCAAAAAGCTTACCGCATCCGGCGCAACCCGAAAGGATAAGAATTAATAAAAAAAATCCTGCTATACGAACAGATTTTCCTTTTGCGTTATAACTTGCCATGTCATTTCTTTCTTCACTCAATTTATATGAGAATACCCCTTACCCGCCTATGCTTGGTTTCTCCGGTTGGCCTTTTCTTTTTTCTGCGTATACATCAATTGATCGGCCCGTGACATCAGATCATCGAGAGAGCAGGGAATTGCCGGATCATAGATGGCTGTTCCTATGCTCATGGAAATTTCATACTGTTGGTCAGGGAGAGCATTGTGACTCCTGATATGCTCTGTAAGACGGCTCAGGACGATTTCCGAAGTTTCTGAGGCATTAACGGCGGCAAGCACGGCAAATTCATCTCCACCGATGCGGGCAATGATGTCGGACTCTCTGAATGTCTGCTTTAAAATATTTGCCGCATTGATCAGAAGCCTGTCACCTTCTTCATGCCCCCTGGTATCGTTAACGATTTTCAATCCGTCAATGTCTATAAAAAAAAGTGCGAGGGTTTTATTTATTCTGTTTGCCCTTTTTATCTGCTGTTCGGCAAGAGTAATAAAACCTCTTCTATTGTATAATTCCGTCAGTGCGTCGCTTATCGCAAGCATCCTGATCTCTTCATCCGCACGTCTTCGTTCGGTAATATCCAGAAAAGTCACTACTGCGCCATTGACCCGGCCATTACTGTATTGCGGATATGACCAGTATTCGGCGGGAAAACTGGTGCCATCGGCCCGCCAGAGCACTTCGTCGTCTGCGTGAGCGCCTTCTCCTTTTATGGCTGACTGGATCATCCGGCATTCCTCCTCGGGGAAAGGCGTTCCATCCTTGCGCTTGTGGTGAATCTGCCGATGTATGTTCTTTCCTATCAGTTCGTCAGAATTTTTATATCCGAGCATGCGGAGGCACCCGTTGTTGCAGAACGTGCAGTTACCATTAAGATCGACACCGTATATCGCTTCGACGGTGGAATTGAGCAGGAGACGGATTTGGTCTTCACTCCGACGCAGGGCATCTTCGGCTTTTTTCCGTTCGGTGATGTCCAACATAGTTGCTGTTACTGCAGGCTTTCCGTTAAAAAGAGATGAAGATCCGAATATCTCGACATGAATTATTTCTCCGGTCTTCCTGATTCCTCTGAATTCGTACTGAACCTGGGTCGCTTCTCCCGATAATCGCCTGCGTATATGCTCTTCGACTATAGCCAGGTCGTCCGGATATACGAGTTCAACAGCTTTCATGTTGTTCAGGCATTCCTCAACGGTGTATCCGAAAATATCTGCGAATTTCGGGTTTACATATTTGAAAACGCCATCCTGTATGAGATTTATGCCGACAAGCGACTGCTCGGCGAAGTTTCGAAATTTATCTTCGGATTCCCGCAACTCGGACATGATGGTATTGATACTTTCCGCCATCGAATTATAGGCAATTGATACCTGTCCGATTTCATCGTTTCGTTTGACCTCGATTTTTTTCAAGTGCCCTTTGGCAGTATCTTCCGTTGCGCTGATAATTCTTTTCAGCGGAATCGTAACCAGCCAGTTGAACACGATCAAAAGTGTGAACACCACAACAATAGAAACACCGAAAGTTCCCAGATAGATCAGTTTTTTCGCCAGTGAAATCGGCATCAAAAAATCTTTTTCATATATAAAACTTACAATGTGCCACTGCCAGAATGGAAAGTACATAGAATGTGTTCGAACACGCTCGCCCCCCATTTCCTGCATGATGATACTGGCCTCGTTTATCGGGAGTGTTTGAAGACGGAGCTTTTTTTCCGGTAATACAATTGAGGAACCGAGAACATTGAGGCTGCCTTCCGTGACCAGCAAATTGACCTTATGCAATTTTTTACTGATAGCTTTTATTTCCTCGATCGACTCTTTTTGCACCGAAGCTGTCATTTCGGAATCATTTTCAAGCCTTAGCTCCATCAGGTAATTCATATGGCCTTCACAGATTTCAAGACCCAGGCCTGAAGCCAGCCTCAGTTCCGATTCTGTTCTTTCCTCAATGAATGAAAAAAGCGGGGGTGTCAGGTAGCGGATAACTATTACGGAAAGTATAACGCCCATTGTCAACACAGGGAATAGAATCGATAAAAGAATTTTTTTTCTAAAAAAAGGGAGCTCTCTTTTCACAAGCAATTTATACCTTTTAGTTTTTAGAATTTAGGTGGTGCGGTCTGCATTGTAGTGGGATAAACGATCTGTTTCTCTCCATTCTGCCATTGAATCAGGAGAGGGTTGTGTCCGATCTGTTTTCCTGTAGGGTCAACCTTGAACCGCCCGATCACCGTCACTGTGTCGTATGATGAAATAAAGTCTCTTATTTTCTTTTGATCAAACAAATTATTATGGATTATTGCCTTTTCAATAATCTGACAGGAAGCGAATGCGGACCCGGCATGATATGTAGGAATATTATCAGTAAATAATTTATAATCTTTGATAAAATTTTTTGTTCCCGGAAACGGAATTCTCTCGTCCGGCTCCCACTGGGAGGGACCAAAGATCCCTTCAGCCATATTCCCAGCCTCCTTATGAAAATTGGGATATGAAGGAGCTATTGTTATGCCGACAACCTTTGGACGGTATTTCGCCTTCTCCATCAAATTAAGAAGGAGATAACCATCCGCCGGGTAAGCAGACAGCATTATTCCATCCGGATTTACAGCCCTGGCCTCCGATAACAGCCCCGGGAGGTCTGTTTTTCCTGATTTATATCCTTTGTTGAAAGCCACCTTCAATCCGAATCGTTTTGCCCAGGATTCGACACCTGCCGCAACATCAATATTGAATGATGAATTTTCATAAAGAACTGCAACGGACTTAAGGCCATTTCGTGCCATCAGGTCGAGAAGTCCTATGAAATAGCGATCCGCTGTCGCATACATTCCAAAAACATTTTTGTAACCACGCTTCCAGATCTTTTCTCCTGAAGCACCGCTGGCAAGCATAACGTAACCATGCTTTTCACTCACTTCCGACGCCAAAAGGGTCAGAGGCGTCCCATAAGGGGAAAGGACCAGATCCACCTTATCTTCTTTGATGAGCTTCTCATAAAGCTGGCTCACCAGTTTTTCATCGCTTTTGTCATCATAAAGTACCAACTGAACAGGTCGCCCGAGAAGTCCGCCACGTTTATTTACCTGGCTTTCCCAGAGTTTATATCCGCCCTGAATCATGGAGGAAGGTTCTTTGAATTTGCCATCCAGAGAAACCGTTGCGCCGATACGGACAGGTTTTGTTTCAGCGCCTGAAACAGACAACGGCGACAGATAAAGACACAATATTATGATTATTATATTTTTAATCAGGGTCGGTTTCATCAGGCATCTCCTTTGCAGAGATTTTATTAGACTGGCTTAAATAGTGTCCATCCGGAAACAACACATGGACATTATTGCGTTTCCAATTCGGAAATCGGCAATTTTGGGCAAGCTCAAGGAAATAAAGGGATTGCACGGAGACATACACATCGTATGTCGCACAAGCAATCCCGAAGATTGACGCCGAGATCGCACAAAAGGGCCATTTCCGGATGGAAACTAAATAGCCTTTATAAGATGGGTTATATTTTGTCAATAGTGGTAACAATTTCAAAATTTATTACAAATCCGTCAAGAATTGCCGGGCAGAAAATATTGTTTGAGCCTGCTGTTATTTGTGGTATATGTCGGCTATGATTATTAATGAAAATGAAAAAGGGAATTATTCTATCCGGAAACTTGCCAAAGTTAAAGACGACAAGAAGATTTTTGGTGTTTGCGGAGGGCTCGGAAAATATACTCCGGTTCCGTCATGGCTTTGGCGGGCAATATTTATTATTACAACATTATGCGGCGGTATCGGTTTGGTTGTCTATATCGTTATGGCCATATGTATGCCGAAAGAAAAATGAAATAACCGCCCCCTGTTACTCTGGGCAGCTTACCCTTCCATTCTAACTCTTGGGATTATCTCCACAGCCTGTTGAATATAATCTAAAAAATCCCTTGACTTTTTTAGGGGGTAAGATACTTTCACAAAGGATTTTCAATGAATATCTCACGGAAAAAACAATAAAAATAGAGGAGGGCATTATGAAACGTTTTGTTATATGGGGACTCGTTGCGGCTTTCGTATTTGTTGTTCCATCGGCATGGGCTCAAAAAACGGTTCGATTGTCAATCGTTACAGGAGGAACAGGAGGCGTGTATTATCCCATGGGCGGAGGGATGGCCAATATTTTATCTAAATATATAAGCTATATGGAAGCAACGGCGGAAGTGACTGCCGCTTCCGTGGATAATTGCCTTCTGATAGGAGCCGGAAAGGCTGATCTGGGATTTATCATGGCCGACGTTGGATGGGATGCCTTTGAAGGAAAAGGAAAGTTCAAAGCCAAGATTCCCTTAAGAACCGTAGCGGTTCTCTATCCGAATAATATGCATATCGTGACAATTGAGGGTGCTGGTATAGAAAAGGTCAGCGACCTGAAAGGGAAAAGGGTTTCGACCGGCGCACCGGGGAGCGGAACAGAGATAAAGGGGCTGAGAGTTTTGGAGGCCTATGGGCTGGATCCAGACAAAGACATGAAAAGGGAAAGATTGAGCGCCGCTGAGTCCGCCGGAGCTATAAAAGACAGGAAGATCGATGCCTTCTTCTGGGACGGCGGGATTCCTACTGCTGCTGTTACCGATCTGGGCGCCACTCCCGGGATCAAAATGAAGCTGATCGACCACGGCGATGCGGTCGCGAAAATGAGGGATAAGTATGGCCCTCTTTATGTTAAAGGAGTTGTTCCTGCAAAATCTTATCCCGGAGAGGATAAAAATGTCTCAATTGCTTTGGTTTGGAATATACTGGTTTGCAATGAGAATATGAAAGATGATCAGGTTTATGATGTTTTAAAAACTCTTTTTGAGCATCAAAAAGAACTGATCACCGTCCATCAGGAGGCAAAAAACCTTTCTCTGGAATCTCAGGCTGATGGATCGCCGATCCCATTCCATCCCGGTGCAGTCCGGTATTTTAAAGAAAAAGGAATTAAGGTTAAATAATTGAAACTAAATACCCGGCCCTTCCTGCTGGTGATTGGCATTTTAATATTTGCAGGAGGGGTTTTTCCCTTTGTCAAAAAGGTAACTGTCCTTCAAGTCAAGAACCTTGATCATTCACAGACCCTTCGCATAAGGACAGGTCCCTCCGGGGCTTTTTCCATATTTTATATTAACTCGATTTACGATAAACCTGTCTCTGAAGAATTCCAGATTAAAGGAGATGCGATCATCCTTAAGGGGGTTAGAACGGAAAGTCCCGCGGTAATGGGATATTATGGGTTTGATGATGCCAAAGCACTCCATCCGATGAACAGGAATCTGGGGCCCTCATTTATTTTTAAGAAGGGTATGGTAGAAGGACAGGGATTGCGGATCGGAGAAAAGAAAATATTCCTGAACGAAATTGGAGAAAAAGGGAACAGCATTCAACTCAGCGCCGAATCCATGCATTTGGGCAACTATCTTCTCCTGATGCTGTGCAATAATTAGTTTTCATCCGGAAACAAAACATGGACTCTATTGCGTTTCCAATTCGGAAATAGGCAATTTTGGGCAAGCTCAAGGAAATCAAGGGATTGCGCGGAGACATACACATTGTATGTCGCACAAGAAATCCCGCAGATTGACACAGAGATCGCCCAAAAGGGCCATTTTCCGGATGGAAACTATTTAACGCTGAAAAGGATAGACTGATGGCAGAGGAGAAGCAAAGAGAAGATCAGGAACCGGTGATTACCGAACAAGCCCTTAAAGAAGCAGAGAAATATATCGAAGAGGAAGAAGGCCCTGCGCGCCGGTTTGAAGGAAAGATGGAAATATTTATCACGGCGGTGGCGGTGGCAATGTCTCTTATCCATCTCTATGCCGCGGTCGGCATTGTCATGACCCAGGTTCTGAGAGGAATCCATGTCATGTTCGTCTTATTCCTGTCTTTCCTGATTTTTCCATCCTTAAAACGATTTAAATACAAGATCACCTGGTTTGACGTCCTTCTTTCCCTTCTCGGAATTGCCGTCATCGTTTATATGCTGGTCGATTTTGATGATTTTATATACCGGTCCGCTGTTCCAAATTTTTGGGACAAGTTTTTCGGAATCATTCTTATCCTTTTGATATTGGAGGCAACCCGCCGATCAAGCGGCTGGATAATGACTGCAATCGTCATAATGTTTATTGTTTATGCATTCGCAGGGCCGTATCTTCCCAATCCCTGGACTCATCGGGGATATGACATCGATCGCATCGTAGGCCATATGTATATGACCCTGGAGGGAATTTTCGGCGTCCCGATAGATGTTTCCTCGACTTTCATTATTCTATTCACCATTTGGGGCGCTTTTCTGGAATTCTCCGGCGCCGGAAAGTTCTTTATCGATTTTTCTTTTGCAGCCATGGGGGGAAAGGCGACCGGGGCCGGTCGAACAGTAACATTGGCCTCTTTTCTCCTGGGAGGCCCCTCCGGAAGCGGGGTTGCAACAACGGTCACCTTAGGATCGGTTGCCTATCCCATGCTGGCAAAAGCCGGCTACAGCAAAGATGCTGCCGGAGGACTTCTGTCAGCCGGGGGGATTGGGGCCATCCTCTCACCGCCTGTCCTGGGAGCAGCCGCCTTTCTTATAGCGGAATTCTTAAAGATATCCTATTTGGACGTCATCCTCATGGCGACTGTTCCAACCTGTCTTTATTACTGGTCAATCTTTTTAATGGTGGAACTGGATGCCAGGAAGTTAGGCGTCAAACAAATTGCTTTTGATAAGACATACAGCCTGTGGCAATTGACCTGTCGCTACGGATTTCATTTTATCTCTCTTGTCTCCATCGTTGTGATCATGGTCATAGGTTTTTCACCCATTATGTCCGTCTTTTGGGCGACGGTGATCACTTTTGCAGTCAGTTTCATCAGAAGCGATACAGCCCTTTATCCCAGAAAACTCATAAACGCTTTAAAGAGAGGGGCTTTAGGGGTTCTTCCCGTCGCCTCCACCTGTGCGGCTGCCGGAATCATTGTGGGGGTGGTGACACTGACGGGACTGGGGTTAAAGTTCAGCTCTATTGTTATCTCCTATGCCGGCGGAAGCGTTTTTTTCACTGCGATCTATACGGCCCTGATTGTCTGGGTGATCGGACTGGCCGTTCCGGTGACCGCCTCCTACATCATTGCCGTGGTCATCGCCGCGCCGGCGCTTATTCAGCTCGGGGTTCCGGATTATGCCGCGCACATGTTCGTCTTCTATTATGCGGTACTGTCTGAAGTCTCTCCTCCGACGGCGCTATCGTGCTTTGCAGCAGCCGCCCTGACCGGCGGGAATCCTTATAAAACAACCATGTATGCCTGGAAATATACGGCAGCAGCATTTATTGTTCCGTTCATGTTTATCCTTCATCCATCGGGACTGGCCTTACTTTTAAAGGGAAACAGCCTGCCGGAAGGCGCCTGGGTCATATTGACTTCATTTGCCGGAATCTTTGCGCTGTCTGCGGCGGCTTCAGGATGGCTTCTTAAAAAAACGAGTATGGTGGAGCAGATAATTCTTGTGGCAGGCGCACTTATGCTGGTCTACCCGGTTTATTGGGCGGATGCGGTGGGGCTTGCCCTTGTTGCAATGGTTTACCTGAAGCAGAAGCTGCAGTTAAGCGGGCATCCTTAATTTGCGGCAGCCCTGAGAGTTGTGTTATCTGTGCATAACCGTTGCTGATAACTTTTTGTTCTTCCTTATTTACAACTATGAAATGCAAATCCTTATTCTTTTCCCTGGCTGCTTTCCCGATAAGCTGTATTCTTATATCCGTCCCAGGAAGAACCATGCCGGTGAACCGGCATGAAAGAACTTTCAGACAGAGCGGCCTCCCTCCTGCCTCCCTGTTTATCAATTCCTTTACCGCAAAGGCAAGCGTGGCAGTTCCCTGTAATATTATTCCAGGCAATCCCACCATTTTTGCAAATTGTTTAGAGGTATGTATCGGAAAAAAGATGTTTGTGCATCCGTCATAAACAAAGGAGCTCATCGGATCAACCGGAACAGTCGCTTCCCAGAGAGGTGCCCCTTTACTCCCGCATGCAGGTATGGTCGGAAAGCTTTCACCGCCTCTGCCCGAATCGGTACATTTTACATTTCGTAAAAGGGCCCCGATGTGTTCGGTAAAAACCGGCATTCCTAAATTGTCAGACACATCATAGCGTATGATGATGTGAGTTCCGGCCCTGTGAGGCAGAATCGCGGCTATTTTGCCTTTTACGGTAAGAAGATCGCCTGGTTTAACCGGACGGTGAAATTCGATATGCTCGGTATAATGAACCTTTGTAGCAGAAATCTCAGCAGGAAAAAGTCCGGGGCTCATGAATTCTTCCAGCTTTTCTGTTACCGGCCATGTGACTGCGACACAAAACATGGGGTGAGCAATAATGCCGGCCGTTCGTTCATCGTCAAAATAGCAGGGGTTATTATCGCCGACCGCCGCGGCATAATTCATGATTTCGCGCCAGCTGACCTCTTTGCGGTACTCTTTTACCCCTGATCCTGTGAGATTTGATGATAGTTCCATTTAAGGCAATACCTTTGATAGTCCTCTTTCCCCGAACCGCATGGGGAGCAATATTGCGAGTATGCTGATAACAACTACCATTGAAAAAGATACGACTGTCCATATCCATTGTAAAATTGTCATTGATCTTTCATGCACTGCAGCCATGAATATACTGTAAACCGGACCTGCTTCAAGAACTATTACGGCCATTATGTATCCAGCGCAGAGCATCATAAACATAAGACCTCCGAAACTGGTTACCGATTGGGCTGGATTTTCAGACTTAAAATCAGGGTACGCGGCTCCAAAGCCTATTCCTATCGACACGATTCCCGGCACCGTAAGAAATACGGTTATAAATGAGAGAATCATCATGAAAGGTTCAACTTTTAAGATTATGTTCGTTGCAACTATCAGGATTTCAGAAAGAATGAGCAGCGGAAACAAGTAAATGAAGAACTTAATCCAAAGTATAGTTCTGATTTTGACAGGAGAGGCTTTAACAAGCCAGAAGGCCTCTCTTTCAGAGCTGACAGCCGGATACGCAAATCGGCCGGCAACAGCCGTCAGCACGAAAAGACAAAGGCCCATATTAAGAAAAGAGAGAAGATTCTGAAGGTATATCGTTTTTATGGGCGCTTTTTCCAGGGGAAGAACGCTGAAATTATATATGTATATTATGACAAGAGCGCCGATAAGCAATAGTTGTGACCATTGAGCCTGGTCCCTGAAAAAAGTTTTTATCTCTTTTACCACAAAGGCCCTGCTTGCACCCGGAAGAAATCCCGTGAACGGAAAATCCGAATATTTATATTTGAAAACCCTGGAAGATGCTGTCTGGGTCTTTGAAAATCCCTTGAAGTAGATCATGTCGGCCATGAGTATGTTTATAAATAATAATACGGCGACAAAGCTCCATGAAAGGCCCAGATGGAAAAGACTGCTTTGCACCGAGCCGGAGAGAGATTCCTTTATGCTGTCATAAACCCAGGTGCTCGGAAGAAACGCAGATGACGGGGTTTTCAGGGTGTCCAGGTAAACAACAACTGTTGAGAAAACATCAGGATCAACGAGTTGCTCAGGTTTTAACAGCCTGAAGACTAAAAACATGAGCAAAAATAGAGTAAGTCCAAAAAACAGAAGAATGCTTTTCATGCGGCCGGCCGGAATGATAAAAACGGCGGACATGACAAGAACCGAACTTATCCCTGATGATATAAATGAAAGAGATAAAAGCACAAGCGCTGTGTTCAGGTAGAAAAAAAAGCCGGCTTTGTTAACGATTCCAAGAGCAACGAACACCGGAAGCGTATATATAATAACCATCCATGAACTGTCCGCCGTACTTTCAATCCACCTTGCAGCAAAAATTCTGCTGCCGGAAACGGGCATTGAATGAACCAGTTCAAGATCTCTTGAAAGATAGAGTTTTGATAGTGAGGTAAGAATGCTGCTGAAGATAAGAAGAGAAAAAGAAGTAAGAACGAGCATGGATAAAAGCTTAAAAACAAGAATATCTCCCAGTCCTTCTATCCTCCGGAAGTATTTAAGGGTTCTGAATGAAATTATGAAGATGCCTATCCAGAAAAAAAGGCCCGCTGCTCCGAGCACAAGGTTGCGGTAAAAGTCTTTTTTTGAATTTGCTGAAAGAAGTGGATTTTTAAAAGATAAAAATCTCGGGCGCAGCAGGATTAAAACATCTTTTAGAAATTCCGGCATATGCCATTCCTTTTCATTTCGGCTCCTATCTCCAACTTCCAATCACCCATCTTCTATCTTAGTGCTCCTGTCTCAAAGCAGTCAGTTTTGACGGCTTCGCAAAAAATCGTTCTCACACAAAGATCACGGAGAACACAAAGATAAACCTGAAGGTTTTCAAGAGGTCTTTCTTAGTGTCTTTGTGCCTTTGTGTGAAAAAATAACTTTTTACATTGCCGTCAGTTTGATAAACACATCTTCAAAGTCAGCATCCACGAGGTCAGTTTTTCCCCTCAACTCGGACGGCGTGCCTGATGCTATCAATATGCCTTTGTTTATGATGCCTATCCGGTCACACACATCTTCCGCGACTTTCAAAGTGTGGGTTGACATGAAAATAGTCATTCCATTTCCTGCAAGTTGTCTAAAAAGAATCTTGACCATTTTTACAGCAACCGGATCAAGTCCGACCATGGGCTCATCCACAATTATTGCTTCAGGGTCATGGAGAAGAGCCGCAGCCATTATCAACCTCTGCTTCATGCCGTGAGAATATGATTCGATAAGCTCATCGGACCAGTCAAGAAGTGAAAACATGGCAAGTTCTTTTTCCGCCTTCTCCGTAAAAAATTTGTCATCCATTTCGTAAAGATTTGCTATAAATCTTAAAAACTCCCTGCCGGTAAGCTTTTCATAAAGATAGGGCCTGTCAGGTATAAAGCCGATTTTTCTCTTTGCTTTTTCAGGTTCATCTTTAATGTTTATTCCGCCGATTCTGATAGAGCCCGAAGTCGGGTCCATTATTCCGCCCATCATCTTTATGGTGGTTGTTTTCCCGGCGCCGTTCGGCCCTATGAATCCGAATATTTCCCCTCTTGGAATTTCAAGGTTTAAATTGCTGACAGCCGTATAATTGCCGTATTTTTTCGTGACGTGCTCAAGGAGTATCATTTGTATTCCATGACCTTAATTTTTAAATTTCCAATTATGCCTACGAGATCAAGCTGTTCTTTCTGATCCCCCGTTGAAAACCGAATATGGGTCACATCGGCAGGCATCTGGCCGAAGAGAGAGTCAACGGTAATCCACTTTCCAAGATACAGAAGATTCCATGCATGGTAATAAAAATTCCCGTTTAAGTAAACAAGTCCCGCCTCAATTTTTGCCGGTATTCCGGCAGCCCTGGCCAGCGCGGCCATCAGTACGGCATGTTCATTGCAATCACCGGCCCTGTTTTCGAGAGTCGAAACGGCATCAGGTAAAGATATTACAGGTCTTTTTTTTATGTTTGAATCTATCCAGTTCATAAGTTTTCTTGTCTTGACTAAAGGCGGGTCAGAGGGATTCACTGTATTCAAGACAACATTTAATATTTTCCTGTTATCGGACTGTATGAAAGGGGTAGGGTTCAGAAAATAGAGCCATTTGATATCATTTTTATTCAGGTTGCTGTGTTCGGATAGACCGGTAAGAGATTCTTTTTTTATTTCAAGAATCATGTTTTCAAAACGCTGCCTCTCACTGTTCATTTTAAGCGATTCCAATTCAATCCCTTCTATTTTCACTTTCAATAAAGAGAGCTTTTCCGGATTATCTATTATGACATTTGAAGGGAGGGAAGCAATTTTTGCCAAATCTTCGCTCGCCTGCAAAGATAGTCCGCTTAACGCGTCTTCGCGGGTGGTTTTTTCAAGGCTGATTCCAAGAATTCCTTGCTCCTTAAGAACTTCTCCCTTGTCTCCGACCCATAAATCCTGTTTTGTTCCTTTAAATGAAAGAAGCATTTTTACTGCTGTTTGCCTGATTCCTCCTATGCTGATTTCCTCCTTTTCCCCGACTTTTACAACTACCGGTTCCTGGCTCATTGTAGCCGGATCAAAAATTTCAAAAGAAATATGCTCGCCCTCTTTTAATCCTGCGGCAAGAACTGCGTCAACAATGCCGGCAACAATATAAGGTTTTTTCTTTATGGAGATATCGATTTTGCGGGGAGTTCCGGAGTCCCTGGTATAGATTGAAAGTATTTCTCCGCTTACCTTCCCTGTTGCCTTAAATTCAAACCTTCCGGAGTTTATGCCGAAATCAAATGTCCGGAGGGTAAAATCGGAATTCAGATTTGCCTGTGTGTTAAGGTTTATGTCCTGAATCATCCCCATCGTATTGATTTTCATAAAGACATTTTCTTGCAGGTTATACCCGTCTTCTTTTTTTGAAAGAACCGAATGGGAAAAACCGATCTTTCTGCCTCTTTGCATAATATTCATCCAGGAATCCCTTTCAGAAAGCTCTTTTGCCGGATTAAAGGCATATTCAGGAATGTCTCTTCTGAAAACACCGAGTCGAACAGCCAGAAGAGCCGCAAATAAAAAAAGAAGAGCCGTACCGGCCACCAGAAATGATTTGTTTTTATACAGAGGCATAATTTACAGTTTCCGAATAGATACCATTTATTCAGTTTTTTTACTATGTCTTTACATATTAGATGATATACGTATTAAGTCAAGCATTTGATGGACATAGAAAAAGGCTTGACACAGGGGGCAAAAAGCGGACAGGATGGCTTGAAAATTGAGGTATCAGATGCAAGATAGAGCTTTCAAAGACGGGAAGCTGTTAAGGCGTTTTCTCAAAACTTTCAAAGAAGCGCGGGAAAAATCCGAATTGACCGGGTAACAGACGATGAGCGAACAGATCAAGTTTGTGTACAACTGGCGGAATTCGACCCGTTTTTAGAGGGTATTAAATAAAAAACCCCCTGTAACTACAGAGGGTTATATTTTAAATGGTGGCGATGCAGGGATTTGAACCCCGGACACTGCGGATATGAGCCGCATGCTCTGACCATCTGAGCTACATCGCCATAATTTATGGACTCGTAAAAATCGAAGCCGGACTTTTACCAGCTCATTTTGTCCAAGTCAAGCCCAAAACCGATTCCTTTTATCTATTCCTTTACCGAACCTGCGGCTTCAACCGAATACTCGTCCAGCTCATCGGGCACATTTTCAAATATTATCATAAACGGAACTATACCTCCGGGCTGAACTTTGACATTCGATTTCTTATCTCCCAACCTGTTCTGGAGGCGTTTTTTCATCAAAGCCGGATCGGATGCCACAATCTCATTTTCAGGAATTATATTGCCGCAATATACCGTTTCGGCTTTTAACAGCACCTTCCCTTTTTTGAAAAGTTTTCCTGTAACCGAAATATAGCTCCTTGGATGTTTGTATTCATTTTTAATTTTGCCTGTAATCACAAAAAGGCTTCCGCGCTTAGTCTTTACAAAGTCTCCTTTAATCGAGTCATCTACAGGTATAACCCTGAGAGTTCCCTTTTCATCAGCTTTTGAACCTAAGAAATCACTGACAAAAGGAATTTCGATTCCGAAAGGGTTATAAACAGCAAAAGCTCCTGTACCTGCTATAATAATAACAATAGCGGCAATAATGGATAAAAATTTACCTGAAGGTTTTCCAATTTTAAGAGGTTTCTTTTTTTCAGGCTCAATTGCTTTTTCTCCGGGATCAGCGCCGGGAACAGCAGCAACTGCCACTTCCGACTCTTCCATTGTACCCTTGAACTTTTCTATCGCATATTCCTCAAGATGCGGATGTTCTTCTTCCTGTTCTTTTTCAGCCAGACCGAGCCCCTCTTTGCCTGTCACGATGGTATCGGCCCATTCGTCTGCCGGTTGTGGTTCTTCAGGCTGCTCTTCTGCTACCAGCTCCAGTTCGAGGTTTTCTTCTGCAATTTTCTGAACAGGCAGATCAGTCTTTTCCTCCAGATCAAGCATTTTTTCAACTTCAGAAAAATCAAGATCAAGGTCATCCGACTTCTCTTCCGATGTTCCCGCTTCTTCAGGCACTGAATCAAATTTTAATTCAAGAACCTGTTCTTTCTCCCCGGGTTTTTCAACACCCGTTCTTTCATCTGCCAACACACTGTCAAAATCTGAAAAATCAAGATCGAGGGTTTCTTCCGGTTCTTTTTCCAAAGCCCCGGCAGGCTCCGATTCATCAAGAGAGCTTATGATTCTGTCCAGATCGGAAAGATCAAGATCCCCGACCTCCTCAGCCTCATCTTTCTTTCCGGCAGGCTCCGGTTCCAGGTCCAACTTCAAATCGAATTCTTCTTGTTTTTCAAGGGTTTTTTCATCATTATCGCTATCAAGCATCTTTTCAAGGTCGGAAAAATCAACTTCCTCCTCATCTATTTTAGAAATAATTTCTTCCTGGGCAGGCTCGATGTCAAACTTCAATTCTTCAGGTTCTCCCTCTGCCTCTTCAACACCTTCTTCCCCCAGGTTATCGATGATATTTTCCAGTTCTGAAAGATCCAGGTCTCCGGTATCATCCGACGCGGACTCATCAAGTTTTTTTTCTGAGATTTCTTTTCTGGTATCGATTTCAAGCATCTTCTCAAGATCGCTAAAATCCATATCTTCGGTATCGGAAAGTTCAGTCTCTTTATCTTTTATTTCAGCGGCGTCGCCGGCTGAAGGGAACTTCTCCTCGAACATTTTGTCAAATTCCGACAAATCAAGTTCTTCATTCTTCGGGGATCCTTCTCCCTTGCCCATTTTATCAAACTCCGAAAAGTCAAAACTCTCTGCGGGAAAAAGATCTTTATCTTTACCGGATTCCCCGGAAGCCTCTTCAATTATCTTTGCAGCATCAGGGGGCTCAACAGGCGGGGCATCAAAGGGAGGAAATACCATGAAAATATTATCACATCTGGAACAGCGAACCTTTGATCCGGATGGTTTTATACGCCCGTTTCCCAGATTGAAACTGGTATCACATTCTTTACAGACAACTATCATGGCATACCCCCTGCTTAAAGTTTGAGGTGGTAAATTTCAGGCAGATTCCTGTAGTCTTCCGCATAATCAAGGCCGTAGCCGACGAGGAATCCTTCTTCTACCACATGGCATGAATAATCTATCTTGATTTCGACCTTGCGCCGTTCACGCTTATCAAGCAGCGCGCAAATCTTGACGCTTGCCGGGCTGAAGGATTTAACGTAGTCTATAAGATACGACAAAGTAAGACCGGTATCAACTATATCTTCAACAATCAGAAGATCTTTGCCCTTAATATCAATACCGAGCTCTTTGGTCAATTTGATACTCCCGGAGGCAGTTGTCCCGGCGCCATAACTGGAGGCACAAATAAAATCCAGCTTAACAGGAACCGTGAGGCATCTCATCAGATCCGACATGAATACAAAAGCGCCCTTCAGGATTCCAACCAGAACCAGCTCTCTGTCTTTGTAATCATCTGAAATCTTCAGAGCAACTTCAGCAACTTTTTTTTCGATGACATCTTTTGTTAAAACAGGGACAAGTACACGCATAAAAACAGCCGTCCGATTCACCATAATTACTGATTAAAATACATTTTACAGGCCTTCTTGTCAATCAATTTAATTTGTGAATTTAATTTGTTACAGACCGGATGCCGCAAGTTTTTCTATAAGGTTTTTCTGCTCCGCATTCAGATTCCGGGGAACATCAATATGAATGCATACATAAAGATCCCCCTTTTTCTTTCCCTGCATACCGGGAAGCCCGTGCCCTGCAAGTCGCATCCTGGTTCCATGCTTCGTCCCGGCCGGGATTGTAAGACTCAACTCTTTTCCGTCTATTGTCGGGATGGAGACCTTTGTTCCCAAAACAGCCTCTGTCAGCTTGACGTTACTGTTCAGGTAGAGATCATATTCTTTCGCGGTATAATCAGGATCATCAGTCACCTGTGCCTGAATGAAGAGATCTCCTGGATTTCCGCCATAAGGGCTCGGCTCTCCCTTTCCGGCAAGGCGCAGCTTTTTCCCGGCAATCATTCCTTTAGGTATCTTTACGGTAATTTTTTCCGAACGCCCTTCATGCCTGAAGCTCACGACTTTTGTTGTGCCCGTGGCAACCTCTCTCAATGTAAGAGTAATTTCATAGATCAGGTCCTGGCCCTTAATCTGTTCCTGGCGCCCGGTATACCCGCCAAAGGGCGAACCGTTACCGAAGGAAAATCGCGTGCCGCCTCTTCTTCCGGCAAAACTTCCGCCAAAACCGAACTCTTTCAGAATGTCGCCCAAATCAAAATCCCTGAAAATATCCTCCTGTGAATATCTCTGGTGGAATCCCGTCGAACCGAATTCATCGTATTGTTTCCGTTTTTCCTTGTCGCTTAAAACCGCGTAGGCTTCGCTGATTTTTTTAAACTTCTCTTCAGCGCTTTTGTCATCCTTGGCATGATCAGGGTGGTATTTCATTGCAAGCTTCCTGTATGCTTTTTTTATCTGTTCATCGGAAGCGTCTTTGCTTACACCAAGTAATTTATAATAATCCGTTGTATCAGACATTTAAATAATCCTTTATATTTTCCCCGGCGGGGAAAAGGAAATCCTTGACCTGTTGAATCCTAATGCAACCTATCACGAGACTGACGATTCCAAAATAAGTAAAAAGCTTAAGTCTGTCAAGAAATATGCCCTGATAAGGAACCTTTATTAAAAGCTTTCATGGCAATCATAAGCACGGAAACGGCGGCAGGAGTCATACCATCAATTCTTGACGCCTGGCCAAGGGATGCCGGCCTGACCGAACCCAGTTTTTCTTTCAGTTCATTTGAAAGCCCGTGAACCTTTGAAAAATCAAAACCTTCCGGAATCTTCATCTTCTCCAGATTCCTGAATTTCTCAATTTCTTTATACTGCCTTTCAATGTAGCCTTCATATTTTATCCCGATTTCAACCTGTTTTACTACCCTTTTGTCTATATTCCCGCACCCTCCGGCAAGAGTATTTACAGCGCTGTAATCAAGCTCGTTTCTTTTCAGAAGCTGGTCGAGATATATTCCGTTTTTTATCGGATTTGTACCCCTGCTCTCAAGAAAGCTGTTTACTTCCTGTGACGGCTTTATGACTATGCCCCTGATCCTCTTTATCTCATCCCCGATCTGTTTTTTTCGCTCATTCAGATCTTTAAGAGTATCGTCGTCTATAAGTCCAAGCTCATGGCCCGACTCCATAAGCCTCAGATCCGCGTTATCTTCCCGAAGCATGAGCCTGTACTCCGCCCTTGAAGTAAACATTCGGTATGGCTCCCGGGTTCCCCTTGTTACCAGGTCGTCGATCATCACGCCCATATAAGCCTGGGATCTGTCCAGAACGAAAGGCGGCCTTTTCTGTACCATGCAGGCGGCATTTATACCTGCCCACATACCCTGGGCCGCCGCTTCTTCATAACCCGAAGTTCCGTTTATCTGTCCCGCCAGGAAAAGTCCGGAAATAATCTTTGTTTCAAGTGTCTGTTTGAGCTGAACAGGATTAACATAATCATATTCAATGGCATAAGCAGGTCTGATGATCTCCGCCTCTTCAAGCCCTTCAACGGATCGAACCAGTTCGATCTGAACTTCCACGGGAAGGCTGTTGCCCAGTCCGCTCGCATATATCTCATCGGTGTCAAGACCTTCAGGCTCAAGTATTACATGGTGAGTCTCCCTTTCCGGAAATTTCACAACCTTGTCTTCAAACGACGGGCAGTATCTTGCTGAAACTCCTTTTATCACACCGCCGTATAATGCCGAACGGCTAAGGTTGTCCAGGACTATTCTGCGGCTTTTTTTACTTGTATGGCCCATATAGCTCGGCAACTGCGAGAGTGAAATGCTCTTTGTGAAAAGAGAAAACGGTGTCGGATCGCATTCTGAATCCTGACGGGAGAACGCGGCAAAATCTATGCTCGACTTCTTGAGCCTCGGAGGAGTGCCGGTCTTCATTCTTCCGAGTGCAAAACCAAGTTCCTTCAAATGTGCAGGGAGACCGTAGGAGGCAAATTCTCCGGCCCTTCCGGCTTTAATAGATTTAAAGCCGATATGCACGAGCCCGCTTAAAAAAGTTCCAGTTGCGAGCAGAACAGCTTTTGCCTGGTACCCAAACCCTGTATAATCCTCAATGCCGGCAATTTTTCCGCCTTCAACAACAAGGCGCTCAACCATGACCTGTTTCAAATCCAGCTTCGACTGCTTTTCAACAACAGCCTTCATGGCAATATGGTAACGTGATTTATCATTCTGTGTTCTGGATGAATGAACGGCAGGCCCTTTTTTTGTATTAAGAGTTCTGTACTGGATAGCGGTTTTGTCCGCGATTTTCGCCATCTCGCCGCCAAGAGCATCTATCTCTTTTACAAGCTGCCCCTTTGCCATACCGCCGATTGACGGGCTGCAAGGCATGGCTGCAAGCTTGTCGAGATCAATTGCAACAAGAAGGACGCTGCAGCCCATTCTCGCTGCCGCAAGCGCAGCCTCACACCCGGCATGGCCGGCGCCCACTACTATTATGTCATAATCTTTCTGATAAACACCCATTTCCCCTCACCTGAAACAGCCGAATCCTCGACCCCTTGAACCCTTCACCTGAATAATTCGACTTCCATTTTTTATTAACACTATATATAATCGGTATGAATCAGTAAACAACTTTTGAATAGAGAGTTTCCAACTAAAAGCTATGCCCGGAGCCGGCACAACGAAACACGTAAAACGGAATCCAGAGATCAGAAGCCGGAATAACCACGGTACTGTTTTTATTCTGTATCCTGTATTCTGACTTCTGTATTCTCATATAACATCAAGACAGGATGAGCTGTTATGAATAACAGGTTCTATGATCTGAATACCTATTACAGAAATATCTTCGGGTGCAGAGTGCAGAAGATAACGGTCGATGCCGGACTGAACTGCCCGAACAGGGATGGCACTATTTCAGAACACGGATGTATTTACTGCAATTCAAAGGGGTCCGGGACCGGCGCACATACAAGAGGCCTTTCCGTGTCGGAACAGCTTTCGGCCGGGAAAACCGTTCTTTCCAGAAGATACGGCGCAAAAAAATATATTGCCTATTTTCAATCGTTTTCAAATACTTATGCTCCTTATGAGAAACTTAAAAATTTATACGACGAAGCCCTCTCCGTTGAAGATATGGCGGGTCTTTCAATAGGAACAAGACCGGACTGCGTTAATGAACCTGTTCTAAATCTTCTTCAAAACTATTCGAAAGATTATCTTATCTGGATGGAGTACGGCCTCCAGTCAGCCAATGATTCGACGCTTATGGTAATAAACAGAGGGCATGATTTTGAATGCTTCAGGAAAGCCGTTGAATTGACAAAAGGCAGGAATATAAAGATCTGCGCCCACGTAATCCTCGGCCTTCCCGGAGAAGGGAAAAGCGAGATGCTTGAAACGGCAAAAGCCGTTGGAGATCTTCAAATAGACGGTATTAAAATCCATCTTCTCTATGTGGTTAAGGGCACAAAAATGGAAGAGATGTATCTGAATGGCAGTTTCAGATGTCTTGAACAGGAAGAATACTGCGGGATCGTCTGCGATTTCCTGGAACTTCTTCCTGAAGAAATGGTTATCCAGCGGCTCACAAGCGACCCGCACCGGGATGAACTTGTTGCCCCGATGTGGGCTCTTGAAAAAGCAAAAACACTTTCCCTCATAAAAAACACCCTCGAAAAGAGGGATTCCCGACAGGGAAAATTTGCTTTCTGATACCGCATCGTTATCCTGTTGACAGTCCGTTAAAAACAAACTAAATTTCATGAAAAACTGTCCGGTCAATCCGTCTTGCCAATCCGGGACCTTTGAAGAACAAAGATCTCAATCCATCAAAGTGTCTCGATAAAAGGAGGGAATCATGCCAACATATGAATTTGTCTGTGAAAAATGTAAAAAGCCTTTTACCCTGATTCTATCAATTTCGGAGTACGTAAAAGGGAAAACCAAGTGTCCGAAATGCAAAAGCGGCAATGTAAAACAGCAGATAAGCTCCTTTCAGACCAAGACCTCAAGAAAAAGCTGATAATTTTTGCACTCAACAGGCAGATGCTTTAATAATGACGTTGCTTTAAAAAACCTTAACAACAAAAGGAAGGAAAAAAGACAATGAAACGACTTAAGCTTCTTATGGTGTTGTGCGCAATTGTGGCCATTTCACTTGCAGGAGTTAATGCCGATGCCAAAACATGCGTTTTTTGCTCGGAGGGCAGTCCGGAAGGTTTTAACCCGGCTTTTTATACTGCCGGAACAACATTCGATGCATCTTCAAGACCCATCTTCGACCGCCTCGTTCTTTTTGAACTCGGCACAACAAAAACAATCCCCGGACTTGCTGAAAAATGGACCATATCGCCTGACGGGAAGACTTACACTTTTCACCTGCGAAAGGGCGTAAAATTTCACACGACAAAAAACTTCACCCCGACACGTGATTTCAACGCCGATGATGTTATTTTTACCTTCGAACGCCAGCGCGATAAGAACCAGCCTTATCACAAAGTGTCAGGCGGAAACTATGAATATTTTGTCTCAACCGGAATGGCGGCGCTTATTCAAAGCATAGAAAAGAAAGATGACTACACCGTGGTATTCAACCTGGTAAAACCTGACGCTCCTTTTATCGCAAACATTGCAATGGATTTCGCCTCTATTCATTCGGCCGAGTACGCGGATAAAATGATGAAGGCCGGAACACCTCAGGAGGTCGATTTGAATCCTGTCGGAACAGGACCTTATGTGCTGGTTCAATATCAGAAAGATTCGACAATCCGCTATGAGTCTCACAAGCAGTACTGGAGAGGCCCGGCAAAGATAGACAAACTTGTTTACTCGATTACCCCTGACGCTTCCGTCCGTTATGCCAAACTGAAAGCAGGAGAATGTCATGTAATGCCCTATCCCAATCCGGCAGACCTTGCACAGATGGCCAAGGACAAGGATATCAATCTTATGCAGAAGGAAGGACTGAACGTAGGCTACCTCGCTTTCAACACCGAAAAAAAGCCTTTTGACAATGTAAAGGTGCGCCAGGCTTTGAACATGGCCATCAACAAACAGGCCATTATTGATGCGGTATTCCAGGGCGCCGGCAAGATAGCCAAAAATCCGATTCCTCCCACAATCTGGTCATACAACGATAAAGTGAAAGATTATCCCTACGATCCGACAGCGGCCAAAAAGCTTCTTGCCGAGGCCGGTTTTCCAAATGGTTTTGAAACCGATATCTGGGCCATGCCGGTTCAGCGTCCCTATAACCCGAACGCGCGGCGTATGGCTGAAATAATCCAGGCCGACTGGGATAAAATCGGTGTTAAAGCCAAGATTGTAACTTACGAATGGGGCGAATATCTGAAACGCTCGAAGGAAGGAGAACACCAGACCCTTCTGCTCGGATGGACCGGCGACAATGGCGACCCGGATAATTTTCTGGCCGTACTTCTTGGTTGTGAAGCTGTCGGCAGCGCAAACCGCGCACGCTGGTGCTATAAGCCTTTCGATGATCTTTTAAAGCAGGCCAAAATAACCTCGGATGTGGCTGAACGGACCCGGCTGTATGAAAAAGCCCAGGTTATATTCAAAGAGCAGGCTCCGTGGGTTACGATTGCACACTCTGTAGTTTTTAAGCCGATGCGCAATGAAGTAGTCAATTTTAAAATCGATCCTTTCGGC
>JBFYVZ010000215.1:0-2524 GCA_041298995.1 Desulfobacteraceae bacterium | reverse complement strand
TTGTATCATCCGTGTAAACAATGAAATCCCTGAGATGATCATAGAGTTTACTGAAAGGTCTCGGCAGCAATTCCCCCTTGCTGCTGTATATCTGCAGAAGGTTGTAAATCGCCTTTATGTCCTGAATTTTTGCTTTCCTGATCATGAGGCTTTTATATCACCGTTTGGAGTTAAATCAAGTTTTAAATAACAGATATAACCTGAAATATGATATTGACAAATATCGATTAACCGAGCTAAAAATAATCAAGCAGTTCTTCAGCCCGTAAATGTTTTTATACGAAGGCTTCCATTCATTTTGAGTTGTTTAATATAGGAGGAAATTATGCCTTATAAGATTAAACTTTCATCTCTTTTTGTCCTGATCGTTTTTACAATCTTCGTTTTTGCCGGATTTTCCGGAGCCCAGGAGCCGGTATCGGTCGGTTCAGGCGCTGTCGATAAGGAGGCTGCTGAAAAGCTGAGTAAAATGACACCTGAAGAGGTTCAGGCTTTAGACAGGAGACTTGCCGACGCGCTTGTTCTTTATTATGACAGGGACTTTGCAAGAGCTCTCCCTATTTTCAAGGAGATTGCGAGCAAAGCTGAAACCATGGACATCATGTTCTGGATCGGCACGAGCGCAATGAAGACAGGAGAGAAAGATCTTGCTGTCGAGAAATTCAAGAAAATGCTTTCGGCAGATCCTAAATTTCACAGGGTTAGGCTTGAGCTTGCCGCGACCTATTTTTCGATGGGACGCTATGAAGAGGCTAAAAAAGAGCTTGAAATCGTCAAAGCGGCCTCACCTCCCAAGGCTGTTCTGGATAACATGGCAAAATTGACTGCCGCTATTGATGAAAAATCCAAAAAGCTGTCCTGGAACTTAAGATTAGCACAGGGCGTCATGTGGGATGACAATATAAATTCAGGCCCTGAGCTTGATACATACCAGGTTCTTGGAGGAACCCTGACTCCTACTAAGATGACGGCCGCGCTGAAAGATGAAGCGTCGATATCAAGTGCTGCAGGAAATCTCCTTTATGACCTGGGAGATTCAAAAGGGCTCATGTGGAATACATCCCTCTCACTTTATAACAAGGCACATTTTGATTACAGCCAGTTCAATTTCCTTTCCGCCGATATCAGTACAGGCCCATGGTGGGTTGGACAGAGAGATATTTTTAAAATTCCTGTGGGTTATACCGAAAGGGAATACGGAAGCGACAGGCTTTCATATACATTGCACGCAGATCCCGAGTATGAACATCATTTCTGCCAGTATTTCAGTTTGAAAGGGCTCTATTCCTACAGCACAGAAAATTTTTACTTTACCAGCAGGTCCGGGCTGGATAATGACAGGAACCGTTTTGAACTTACCCCGACTTTCTATTTTGATAACCGCAGGCATGTATTTTCCATTTCAGCGGGCTATGATAGTATGGACGCTGATGATGACAGAAACACCTATGACGGGCCATACTTAAGTTTGTCATATTTTACACGGTTTCCGACCAAAACAGAACTCTTTCTGCAGTATCAGTGGGCTAAGAAAGATTTTGAGGACAAACCGCTTCTTTATAATCTTTATCGCGAAGATAAGCGTAATGGAATGACCGCAGTGGTGAGCCAGGGATTCTTAAAGTATTTTTATGCCTCGTTTGCATTTACTTACACTGACAATGATTCGACTGCCGATATTTTTGATTATGAACGCACAACATATACTTTAAGTTTGGGCTGCCGTTTTTAACCTAGCTTTTATCTGTTTTTTATTGTGGAGGAACACATGAAAAAATATTTTTTTATTTCACTGATTGCGGTTTTGTTTTTGCTTGTATGGGTTGCTATGTCTGTGGCTGATACCGGAAGTCCACGTGGAAAATCGGCAGTCGCGAGTCTTCTTCCTGACGAACTTAAATCAATGAAAATTGTCGATTATTTTGTTGAATCGAAAACAGCCCCTGTCGGTTCAATTCAGAATGCAACAGGACATGTGGTTGTGGTTCATAAGGATACGAACAGGGCCTATTTTGCGGCTACAGGAGATGCAGTTTATCAGCAGGATGTTTTTTATACTCTGAAGGATTCGAGATGCCGGATAAAGTTTTCGACTGAAGACATAATAACAATGGGCGGGGACAGCAAGGTGATTGCCGACGAAATAGTTGACGATCAGGCCGCTCAGAAGAAGAGTTCGGTGATCAGCATGCTTAAGGGCAAGGCCATGTTTTATGTGGTGCGTCTCTTCAAGTACAAGACCGTTTCCGCGTCTGTTAAGACACCTACAGCGGTAATGGGCGTGAGGGGAACCAAGTTTGGTGTTGAAGTGCGAAAGGCGGGGGAGAAGGTTGCAGATCTGTCTGATAACAGTTTTATTTATCTTGCCCAGAGTGAGCCGGGCAATTTTGAGACGGTGGTTTATGGTTTTGACGGTGAAGTCGAGGTCACCTCTACAGGCGACGGAAGCACGAACAATGTGGGAGCAGGTGAGACCTTGATTGTTGACAGCCTTGGCGCAGGCGATGTCGAACCGACGGATCCT
>JBFYVZ010000206.1:0-5172 GCA_041298995.1 Desulfobacteraceae bacterium | reverse complement strand
TTAAGGAACTGAGCGTTAAAAATCACAAGCTGTTTGAGGGTGTTAGCCCGAGTTCTTGTGATTTAGCGAAGTGACTTAAAAATCCCCAAAAAGCTCATTAAGTGAGCATATTTCGACTTTTTATGAGTTCATCAAATTTATATGATTATTTTAAAGCGCCGTTGCAATATGGAGTGTTGCTTGCGTAATTTCAACAGAATTTATTTGCCGCTTGCGGGTCTCCTGCCCCATCATCCGCTGTTGAATCCACTTCTCACTCCTGCCATGCTGTTGCCAGTATTCACAGGCGCGGTCGAGTGATCGGGCCGGATCGCTCATATCCCACCTTCGCCAGCCATCGCTTGAATGTTATGCATACCTCCTTGTTCAGGAGGCAATACATCATCTGCAATATCCCTTAAATGGCTGGTTTTCAACCCTAAGTGGCTGTTTTAACCGACCGCTAACAGTATTATGCGGTTGTCAGGGCCAAAGCCTTTTTACTTGCTTCAGACGGTCTCCAAAATAAAGAAATTGGTGAACGTCTCGATTTGCCGCGGCAAATTATCAGCAAATGGCGAAAACGGTTCTTTGCTGGATATTTCCACGTGATCCTGATTTTGCGAAAAAGGCGTCTTACAAAATCCGGCATTGATGCTTTCCGACGGTTGGTTGATCTCGTCATGAATCAAGAACCCTATCGGTCGGCTAACCGAGTGTTCTGGATAACAGGTTCTTCTCATAGAGGACAACCTTCCATTGACAGATTGTCTGAATGGTATCCAAATGCTGTCCTGGTTCATACACCAGTGCACGCCAGTTGGCTGAATCAAATTGAAATATATTTTTCAGTTATTCAGCGTAAGGTCTTGACGCCAAATGATTTCAAAGATCTGGAAACGCTTGAACAAAAACTACTTGGTTTTCAATCACGGTACGAAAAAATTGCAAAACCATTCAAATGGAAATTTACAAAAGAAGATTTGAACCGAATTCTTTCAAATCTTTCTGAATACAACAATTTTTATACTTTAAAAACGGCTGCATAAAATACGTCACCGAATTTACGAATTAATGTTCATCCGGAAACTGATTCCGGACACAATTAAGTTTCCAATCTGGAAATAGGCAATTTGGGGCAAGCTCAAGGGGAT
Organism: Desulfobacteraceae bacterium; assembly: GCA_041298995.1. Lineage (GTDB taxonomy): Bacteria > Desulfobacterota > Desulfobacteria > Desulfobacterales > RPRI01 > RPRI01. The sequence goes on along the minus strand of JBFYVZ010000206.1, from coordinate 4,039 downwards.
AAAGGAACAAAGTGTTCGAATTAGTGGGAGACTGTCAGGATCAGCTCTGTACATCCTGCTCTGTCAAGAAACCTGTTACATTTTCACGATTTACAAGGCTGATCGGACAGTCAGGATAGGCTGAACTGAATCCGGCAGGAACCTTAAATTTCTTCTCGTGCCACTTGATTTCATATCCCCGCAACTCTCCGTTTTGCTCTTCCAGGTAGTCAATCTCCTGTTTCTGGTGACTGCGCCAGAAATAGCAGTTAGGAAACAGTCCTTAAGGTATAAAACAGTTAAAAATTCTAACTGCTGAACAGCTCTGTGCTTAAATATCTCTCTCCGGTGCTTGCCAGTATCACAACGATGCGTTTTCCTTTCGCCTCGTCTCTCGTTGCATAGCTCACAGCAGCCCATACGGCAGCCCCGGAAGATATTCCGCAAAGGATACCTTCCTTTTTTGCAAGATATCTTGCAGTCTCAAATGCATCGTCGTTTGAAACTGTTATGATTTCATCAATAATGGTACGATCAAGTACACCCGGAACAAAACCTGCGCCTATGCCCTGTATTTTATGCGGCCCGGGCTTTCCACCCGACAATACCGGCGAATCGGCGGGTTCGACCGCTATGGCCTTGAAAGACGGATTCTTTGACTTGATCGCCTGGGCGACACCGGTTATCGTGCCACCTGTTCCTACACCAGCAACCAGAACGTCAACCTTACCTTCCATCTCGTTCCATATCTCAAGAGCGGTTGTTTCACGATGTACTGCAGGATTTGCCGGGTTATTGAACTGGTCAGGCATAAAAGCGTTTTTATCGGATAAAAGTATCTCCTTTGCTTTTTCAATCGCGCCGCGCATTCCGGCTGCGCCGGGAGTCAGGACAAGCTCCGCTCCAAGATGTTTTAACAGCTTTCTTCTTTCGATGCTCATGGTTTCCGGCATGGTAAGACAGACCCGGTATCCTTTTTCCGCGCAGATAAAGGCAAGCGCAATTCCCGTGTTTCCGCTTGTCGGCTCAACAATAAGTGTGTTCGAATCGATCCGGCCGTCTTCTTCGGCAGCTTCAATCATCGCAGCGGCAATACGGTCTTTAACGCTTCCCAGTGGATTGAAAAACTCAAGCTTTGCAAATATGTCGGCATCGAGTCCTGCCACGACCTTATTCAGGCGTACAAGCGGTGTTGAGCCAATAGTACTGCTTATGCTCTGGAATACTTTCATTTTGCACCTATTTTTGAATTAAACAGTCAGTCCGCGGCTTTTTTTATAAGTCAACCGTGGTGTTTCCATGATAACAGTCGTATCGGGCGGAACCGATTCCGTTATCCAGACATTTCCCCCTATAACAGATCGTGCGCCTATCACCGTATCTCCACCAAGAATGGTGGCGCCGGAATAGATGATCACTTCGTCTTCAATTGTCGGATGTCTTTTCTTTCCTCTTAAAAGCTCACCTGCATCTTTGGGAAGTGAAAGAGCGCCCAAAGTCACCCCCTGGTAGATCCTGACATTATTACCGATGACCGATGTTTCACCTATGACCACACCTGTCCCGTGGTCTATGACAAAGCTCTCCCCGATTTCAGCTCCCGGATGAATGTCTATTCCTGTCAGGTTATGGGCGTATTCCGTCATTATTCTGGGAAGCAGGGGGACGCCGTTTTTGAAAAGATCGTTGGCCAGCCTGTAAACCATTATTGCGAACAGGCCGGGATAGCTGAAGATAATCTCATCAAAACTTTTTGCGGCAGGGTCTCCTTCATATGCGGCCTTGACATCTGTTGCAAGCACTCTGCGGACAGCCGGAATAGATTCAAGAAAGTCAAGCGCGATTTTATTCCCGCGCTCGGCGCAATCACTGCATTCCTGACTGTATCTGAAACAATCGTGCCTGATGCAGTTTGAAATCTGTTCTGAAACCATGTCGAAAAGAACCGATACGGTTTGCCCCATGCTGTATTTCAGATTTACTGGATCGATCCTATCCTTTGAGAAAAAGCCGGGAAAAAGAATCTCTCTTGCCTTGTTTATTATAGCGACAACCGAATCTTTTGAAGGGATAGGGTCATAATCGATATGAGTATAACAACCCGCATCGTCACAGCTTCTGATGATCTTTTCAGCTATATCCGGAAGCAGGTCCCTTGCTCTTGTCAGGGATTCGGCTTCCGTTTTGCATGTTTCTCTGAACTTTAATCTTTGTTCGTCCATTCGCTTCTCCGGATATTTTAAGGTATTCTGCCTTGCCATCAAAAAAAACGGATATTTATGATATTTATATCTATATTAAAAAATTAAACTTGTCAAAACGGGAGTCCGGAAAAACGCCCTTCAATCTCTTCGAAACCCTCATCATGAAGTATTTCCGCAAACCGCTTTCCTCCGGTGCTTTTTTCCTTATAAAGACTTATGCATGCTTTTACGATTTCAAACGCCTCATCATCGTTTAATATGCACCTTATTTCACGCGCAAGCATTGGATGTCTTCCCAGTTTTCCGCCGAGCAAAATTCTAAATCCATCCTTATCGGAAACGATTGTTCCGGTTGGACATGCTTTAATACACCTGCCGCATTTAAGACAAAGGCCAAAATTAATCACCGGAATTTCTTTTTCTTTATCGATTGTAACGGCGCCTTCAGCGCATGATACGACGCACGCTTCGCAAAGCGAGCATTTTTCTTCCGTTATTGCCGGCAGAACAGCTCCGATTATTCCTATATCCTTTATCTGGGGCTGAGAACAGGCATTCGGGCAGTCTGAAAATGTTATCCTGAATTCATGATGAAACTTAAGATCGCCTTTGACGTTTTTTTTCAAAAATTCAAGCAGATCTTCTTCCTTCAAAAGCAGTTCGATTCTTTTTAATAAATCGTCTCCGCCATAAGCCCTGTTCGGACAACCTCCCGGACCGAAGCATGTGTCAAGTTGATATCCCTTTATTTCAGAAACCATTCCGGAAAGGTACCGCTTTTGAGTTGCTTTTACTTCAGCAATCGTCACAATGTTTTTACCCGCCTCCGACGCCTCCTTATCCACACGTTCCCGAACTTTTTTTCTCACAAAAAAAGGAGCCTTTTTTACCGCCTCATCAGCTTCTTCTGTCCATTTCATATATCCTCACTAATATCAGGCCGGTATTGTATACCTCTCACGCAAAAGTCCACTATATATTCTGATAGTAAACTATATGATATTACGGTTATACAATCAAGATATACAGCATTTCTTTGGAAAACCCAAGGCCGCAGATCCCTCACACAATGATCGACACCCTGCGGACTTTACTGCGGAGTCTGCGCCATTTATATTGCACACCGTGATAATAATCAGAAATTCAAGGAGAGGTTGGCGGGGCTTTACAAAGAAAGCGTTCCCGGCAAGGGCACACTTCCAAACAGTGAAAATATTTCATATGTAATCAGTGTAAGGTGAAGTTGGATCTGGACTAGTGTTCCGAGCCAAGTTTTTACTGATTCCCGAATCCGTTCTGGCCGCCGCAGTCCGGGCACTGCCAGGTAATTCCGTTACAGGACATTCCCCAGAAATTTTCCTCCATGCAGTCCTGGCAGATTGCAAACCCGCACCTGCATCTCCAGCAGAAAGGAGCCGCCTTGTTGCAGCAGTTGCAATTACTTTCTTTGGCTCTGTCACGCTTTTGCCTGTATGAGGATTTAATTTTCGAGTCTGTCATGTTCTCTAATTATTTCAGGTTCTTCTTCCATACCTTTCTGCGCCCCATAAATCCCCAAGCATGGTTGAAAGGACTTTTTGCCAAACCCTTAATTCTTTGAATTATTCATCATTGAGCGCTGATGCTTCACTTCTTGTTACTTGAACCCTTGAATCCTGGAACCTTGGAACCATTCAATCATCATTACATAATAGCCGGGAAAAAGATACAAATGCAAATGATACTTGTCAAGAATATACAGATAAAATATATAAGGAATATAAGAGGATATAGAAGGCGAGACGGAATATTATCCGACAATACATAAAAACAATGGAGCAATATCAGCATGGATTCTATAGCAAAAGCAGTAAAGG
>JBFYVZ010000197.1:0-3215 GCA_041298995.1 Desulfobacteraceae bacterium | reverse complement strand
CTTGGTGGAGCTGAGGGGGATCGAACCCCTGGCCTCATGACTGCCAGTCATGCGCTCTCCCAGCTGAGCTACAGCCCCGATTTGAGACCTTTGTATAGAGACCTTTGCATAACATCACCTTTTGCCCGATTTCTTCGTCAGGCTCAAATTTTAATCCTCGAAATACTAAATGTATTCATGTGGTTAAAATTATCGCCTTCCTTGAACTTGGACAAAATTGGACATTCTTCGAAGGTCTCAATTTGTATCCGGCCAAGTAACAAAAAGCGTTGAGAGTGTCAACATCAATTTTACTGCGGTTCGCAACGCACTCATACCCAGAGAGCTTAACATATTATTAAAAGGTCTGAGGGGTAATGGGTTTTGGCATATCGCAAGAAATTTTATGGTGACATAGCAACGCCCCCAGATATCCGACAGGTATCATACAGGCGGATACTGCATAAAGCTTCGTGACTATTCATCCTTTGGGGCTGTCAACATCCAAATGGATTCGGATATGCCGCCGTTGGCAAAGGCTGGATTGTATTCTTGCGAATGCCAAAACCCATTACCCCGCAGACCTATATTCAAGAAATTCAAAGCTCTCACCCAAACAGATAGAATCGCTCCAATCGGAACATTATTCTGACAATCGCTATAACTTGTTGACAAAATCGGGCACAGAAAATAATATCCAAGACTCGGAATAAGAGTGGTGTCGGACACAAATCCGGTGAAATAGAGGATCATAATTGTTTATATTTATTTGAAATAAAAGGTTTTATTTATGATGAAAAATGTCGGTATCAGGATGCCTCGTGCAGGCAATATCCGGCAAAAAGCCGGTCCGGATGCGTTTAAGGAATTTGATGCGACACAGTTGTATTGTCCCAAGTGCAAGCGGGCAGTTCCCGTAAGGAAACGCCTTCTTCTTGTTATTTCCGAAGGGGATAAGTATGAGTATCTGTGCGCCTTTTGTTCCGAATCTGTAGGAACCAAGATTGACAGGAAGAATAAACCTGTTACCATAATTTATTAATAATTACTGCCGCATTATTTCAGCGGCGAAGAAGGATTTGAGGATAATATAATGCTTGATTTAATGAGAAAAAATGCCGGTTCCTGGATAATAAAAGGGCTTCTGGGCATTATTGTTGTGGTATTCGTTTTCTGGGGAGTCGGAAGCTTTCGTGCTCAAAGAGGGAACAGGGTTGCTTTAGTAAACGGAGAGGTAATTACAGGCCATGAGCATCAGGAGGCATATAACAATCTTGTTGAGCAGGTGCGCGCCCAGTTCGGAAATAGTCTTGATGAAAACATGCTGAAGACTCTTGACCTGAAGAATAAAGCGCTGGATCGTCTGATAGAAAAAAAGATCGTTATTAAAGAGGCCGAAAAACTGAAATTCAGAGTCACAAATGAAGAGCTTTCTCAAGCCATAGTAAATATAAAGGCATTTCAGTCAGACGGCGTTTTTAACAAGAAAGTATATGAAAGGGCTTTATTAAGCCAGAACCGTATGACTCCAGAAGTATTCGAAGCTTCTGTCAGGGAATCCATGCTTATAGAAAGGATAATGTCTTTTGTGACAGGAGGAGTCAGGATATCCGAACAGGAAGCCCTGGAGTGGTTCAAGTGGAAAGGGGCTTCGGTAGATGTGGATTATGTTAATTTTAATCCTGAAAGATACACGGGTATAAATCCGGCAGGTGAAGATCTGAAGGCTTTCTTTGACAGAAATAAAGAGGCATATAAAACTGAAGATAAAATTAAGATCGGTTATCTCATGTTTGAGCCCGGTTCTTATGCATCGAAGGCAACAGTTGAGGAGAAGGATATAAATGAGTTTTACGAAGCTAACATCGACAAATTCAAACGTCCAAAAACTGTTGAGGCAAGGCATATCCTGTTAAAGGTTGAAGAGGGCGAAAGCACAGAGGTAGTTGAGGAAAAAAGGATTAAGGCAGGCAATATACTTAAGATGATAAAAGAGGGCCAGCCGTTCGAAGATCTTGCAAAGAAGTATTCGGATTGTCCCAGCAGGTCACAGGGAGGGTTTCTTGGCGCATTTCAAAAGAAGGATATGGTCGAGCCGTTTGCCGGCACCGCTTTTTCATTAAAACCGGGCGAAATCAGCGAGCCGGTTTTAACCAGGTTCGGATGGCATATTATTAAAACTGAAAAAGTGAATGAGGAAAAGCTCTTTTCCCTCCAGGAGACACGCGGCGCTATTTTGAAAAAAATTTCGGAAGACAAAGCAAAAAACTTTGCATATGATGAAGCTGAAGCGGTTTATAACGACGCCCTGCAAATGAAAGATCTGACGAAAGCAGCTGAAAAACGCGGCCTGACAATAAAAAGCACCGATTACTTTTCCCGTAGTGAGGCTTCCCGGATAACCGGCATAGATAACCCTTCATTGATTACATCTGAAGCCTTCGCGATGCCTGAAAAGGAGATAAGTGATGTAAAAGAGACGGGCAGCGGATACGCAATTATTCAGGTTTTGGGGAAAATGGCAGCAAAGATATCTGAACTGAAAGATGTTAATGACGCAGTAAAGGCCGACCTTGTAAAAGAAAAGCAGAATCAAAAAGCGGAAAAAGAGGCCGGCGCTCTTCTGGCCGCCCTTAAGAATGGCGGGGATATGGCAAAGGAAAGCGCCAGATACGGGCTCTCCGTCAGTGAGACAGGGTTTTTCAAGCGTAATGAGAACATCCCTAATATCGGACAGGAACCGCAGATTACGGAGGCAGCTTTTACTCTGTCAAAAGAGAGGCTGTTCCCGGAGAGTGCTGTCAGAGGAACAAAAGGCTATTATGTTATAAGGTTTAAGGAAAAGAAGGACCCTCCTGCTGAAGGATTTGACAAGGAGAAGGATAATATAGGAAAGGCGCTCCTAGAACAGAAAAAGATAAAAACATTTGATGCCTGGCTGGCCCAGGCAAAAAGCAGGAGCAAGATCGAAGTGGATAAAGAATTCCTTGAATAACATAATCTTTTAGGAAAATTCGGTGCATGGAGAGGGGGCGCGATGAGCAATGGAATGGAAAAGAATGATGAAACTCATTCTTCAAAAAAATGCCCGGAATGCCTGACCCATATTCCTGCTGACGCCACAGTCTGTCCATCGTGCAAGAGACGGATAGGCAAAAGATCAGATACAGGAATGGCAAAGAAAGCCATAAACTGGAAGTCGTATATAATGTTGATTATATCCTGGGCTGCCTTTG
>JBFYVZ010000156.1:0-10444 GCA_041298995.1 Desulfobacteraceae bacterium | reverse complement strand
GACAAAAATTAAAAAGAGGTTATAATGAACTAAAAAGAAAGAAAAGTTTTGATTTATTATTCCAAAAGAATGATCAAAATGATGCCGCATACATTAATAAGGAGACTGATATGATGAAACTAAATGAAATCCGTGAGGATATGAATCTCGTTAATTCAATTGACTGGCATATGACTCCCGAAGAGGCGGTTGTTTTATACCTTGAATGGGGAAACAACTGGGCCCATGGAGTAAGTCCCGTCCGTTCAAAAAATGATGTCAGCCATTACTTCGTGGTGAACAACTGGGGAGAAAGTCCTGTCGTTTATCTGATACGAAGAAATTCTGAAGAGGCTGTTGAACTCGCGAGCTTTGAACTCCCCGAAAGCGTAAGGGAGGATTTCCGCAGATCGGCCGGATTCAATAAGGGGGTATATGCAGTTGAAGGCAAAGTAAAAGACTGGCTTCAGAACGAGTTAATGAACTGATTGTTCCAGAAACAAGCGGGAGATAAATAATGACTGCATTCACATCCAGGCTCGATCATATGCTTGAAAGGTTGAAAGAAAACGGGTTTCGTATCACCCCCCAGCGGGTTGCCATTGTGGAAATACTGGCAAACAGCTGGGCGCATCCGGGAGTTGATCAAATTTACCGCGAAGTAACAAAGAAATTTCCAACGACGAGCCTGGCCACAATATATAAAACCGTCTCATTGCTTAAAGAGATAGGCGAAGTAATGGAGATGGGATTTGGTGATGAAAGCAACCGGTATGACGGCAAAAATCCACACCCTCATCCGCACATCATGTGTGTTAAATGTAAATCCATCACGGATCCGGATCTTGCATCGCTTAATGAAGTGTCAAAGGAGCTTTATATGGAGACAGGCTATAAGATCGTATCACACAGGCTCGATTTTTTCGGTGTATGCCCGGATTGTCAGAAAATTCAGGAATGAGAAAAAAGGGTTCCCGCCATAAAGTTTGGCGGGCCTTCGGCAGGGTTCAAGTGAAACAAAGAATTTTTCACACCAAGGCACAAAGCCACGAAGAGTTATATGTTTAAAAGATTATGTTTTGTCTTTGTGTCTCATTGTTCTTTGTGTGAGGACAATTTTAAGGAAACAATTAAACATGAAAGGAGATAATGAAATGAGTCAGACAGAAAAGAATTTAATGGAAGCATTCGCAGGTGAATCTCAGGCCAACCGCAGGTATCTGGCATTCGCGAATAAGGCTGAAAAAGAAGGATATCCCCGCGTGGCTCGGCTATTCAGGGCGGCTGCGGAAGCGGAAACCGTCCATGCCCACGCCCATCTTAAAACGGCCGGAGGAATAAAGAGCACGGAAGAGAACCTCAAAGAGGCCATAACCGGTGAAACGCATGAATTTAAATCAATGTATCCGGAAATGATAAAAGCTGCCGAAGCGGAGGGGAATAAGGCCGCAGTTCAGACATTTTCCTATGCAAATGAGGTCGAGAAAATTCACGCGGATCTTTACCGGAATGCACTTGAGAATCTCGGGAAACAGGAGCAGGTAGATTATTATGTCTGTTCGGTATGCGGATACACCTGCGAAAACGAGCCTCCCGATTCATGTCCTGTATGCAAGGCGAAATCAAGAGCATTTAAAAAAGTCGATTAGAAAACAAGGCAGGTGAGAAATGAGATGCCCTCTCTGCGGATCCCAAAAATTTTACGTAAAAGACCCAGAAGATGATTATGAAATCCATATTTTCAGTATTATGGACGGAACACTATGCTTCGATACTGATACTGATGCTTCTAATGCGCCTGCCGTAGGCCCTGATACTGAAACATACTGCAATCAGTGTGCCTGGCATGGAAAATTAAATGCAATTCACAGTCTATAAACCGATAAATTTGAACTGAAACAGCGAGTGCATTCCTCGCTGCTTGCAGCGGGGTTAGCAAGCGAATTAAAAACAGATGCCATTCCATGCAGTCGAAGATTCCCCGTAGATTGCTGCGGGGAGCTTCAATTAACAAACCATAACCAAAAAAGGAGAAACATGTCATGCAGATCAACATCGTTAAAAATCTGGTAGAGTTTACACCTGAAAATCCTGATGAAACAGCAAAGCTTGAAACACTTTGGAGAATCATGGTAGATTGTGTCCGCTTCAATAAAAAAATGGTTCCTGTGGGAGAATATATTCCCAAGAAGAACAAGTTTGCACGCTTTGCAATCGAAGGTCTCAAGACAGGCGGCCCCGAGCAGTACCCCGAGATTCATGTGGAGAATGATTGCCGCTGCTATTGCCAGACATGCAACAAATATGTTGTCCTTAAAAAAGGAGACAGAATACCGCCCTGCTGCGGAAAGCTTATGGAAATATTGGATGACTGAAGGTCAGAGGTTCTGCATTAATATGCAGCATCTTTCCACAGGGCATTGTTATCATGTACGGGAGTTGACATGCTGCGCGTATTTCAGAATGATCTTGCTGATCCGGACCGGTTCGTAATAACTCTCGAACTGGTGCCTGGTCGTGAATCACAAGGCCGCTCTGTGGATCAGGTACGGAGAATTGCTGCCGAAGCCTTTGACGACGGTCGTATCTCGGCGGTCTCCATTACTGATAACCCGGGCGGTAATCCCGCCCTTTCTCCCGATGCCATAGGATATGATATTTTTAAACTTGGAATGGATGTTATAGTTCATTTCACCTGCCGCGACATGAACAGGGTGGGAATGGAGAGCCGTGCCCTGCAACTTGCCATGATGGGAATGAAAAATATCCTTGCGCTGACAGGCGATTACACCGGGAGAGGCTTTTGCGGGCAGGGGGCCCCGGTTTTTGATCTCGATTCGGTTAACCTTATTTCAATGCTTGGAATGTTGAGTGACAGGCTGGAGTCTTCAGGCGACCCTGACATATTTTTTCCGGGATGCGCCGTTTCCCCTTTCAAATATACTGAAGGAGAATCTTTTGCCCAGTATGCCAAACTATGCCGGAAAGCTATTGCCGGAGCGGGATTTGCAATCACTCAGATCGGCTATGATGCAAAAAAATTCAGGGAACTGATTCTGATAAAGAAGCATATGGGCATCAAACTTCCGGTTATCGGTTCAGTCTATCTCCTGACCCCGGCCACGGCACGCCTGATGAACTCGGGGCAGGTTCCGGGAGCAATTGTAACCAGCCATCTGATGGAACAGGTGTCAGCCGAATGGAAGGATCGTGTTTCAGGGCGTAAGGCTTCTGTTGAGAGGGCTGCGCGCCTTGCGGCGGTGCTGAAAGGGATTGGATTCAGCGGAATCCACATCGGAGGAATCCACAGCAGCTTCGACCCGGCCGCCCGGCTGATTGACAGGTTTGCAGAAATCGAGGGACGCTGGCGTGAATTTTTACCTGAATTCGGCGATTCTCCGAAAGATGGTTTCTATGCCTTCCCCGGAATGGAGAATCAGGAAGGCTCAAATGCATTTGGAAAAATCAGGGCAAAGCCTGGTTTATTGGATACCGCAAAACATGCTATCCTGAAAAAACTGCACAGCACAGGATTCAGGGCTGATGCTCCGCTGGGGCCTCTCTTCAGAAATCTTTCCAGGCAATTCGACAAAACCAGAGCAGGGCGCAGGCTGGTGTACCTTGCAGAGGATTTTCCGAAAAAACTTATTCTGGGCTGCCGTCAGTGCGGAGACTGCGCCATAGAACACCTTGCTTTTCTGTGTCCTGAATCCGGATGCCCGAAACACATGCGAAACGGCGCATGCGGAGGAAGCAGAAACGGATTTTGTGAAATTAACAAAGATCGTCTCTGTGTATGGTACCGGGCGTGGCGGCGCTTCTCTTCATCAGAAGAGACCGGCCGGATGGCTGAAGGTTTGATTCCGCCCCGGATGTGGGAGCTTGACGGAACCTCATCATGGCTGAATTTTCATCTTGGCCGCGATCATCACAGCCTGAAAAGCTGCATGAAACAGGGCGATTCATGTAAACTCTGATTGCCGCTGATTTTAACTGAACATATTTTCTTCTTTTAAAAGGATGGGTTGACGATGCCGATTCCCGGAAATCTTCTGACCACCGCAATGGCTGTAATGCCTCACACGAATGTGGAACGGGCTCTCGAAACGGCCCTGTCTCTCGATATTCCGTTCTGGCCGCAGCTTCCGAATTACAGCTATTATGAAGATATGTATGTCCAGGCTGCCGAGCATTTTCCCGGCATTATGCTTGATCTGGAAAAAAGAACTCTTCGTTTTTCACTTGATAAATTCATAGCGGAGCTCGAAGAGACTATGAGCCATTACGATGAACCTGATTATTTCGATATAAGCAGGACTTATTCGGAAGTTTACCACAGGTTTCTTTCACTTGATCTGTCGGACAGGCCGGCAATCAGAGGGCAGCTTGAAGGGCCGATAAGTTTCGGCTTCAACATTATTGACGGCAATGACCGTCCGATTCTTTTTGACGACACTATCCGCCCGTTCATGCTTGAATTCATGGCAAAACGTATTAACGTCCAGCTTGCCCGATTAAAGAAACTCAATAGTAATGCATTCATGTTTATAGACGAGCCCGGACTCCAGTTTCTCTTTTCCGCCATGTCAGGATACGGTGATATCAAAGCCAAGAGCGATCTGGATCTTTTCTTTTCACAGATTGATCGTCCGAGAGGAATTCATCTGTGCGGGAATCCCGACTGGGATTTTCTGCTGGGTCTTGATCTCGATATTCTGTCTCTTGATATATATACAAATGCCGGAATATTTTCCTCTTATGCGCCATCGATTCAGCGGTTTCTTGACCGGGGCGGAATTATAGTCTGGGGCATTGTGCCGACAGGTTTTGAAACCTTTGAAAAAGAGAATATCCCGTCTCTGATTCACCGCCTGGAAGAGACATGGAATGTTCTTGCTAAAAGAGGAATTGACATGAAATTACTGCTGGAAAAGAGCCTTCTCTCTCCAGCGACATGCTGCCTTGTTAATCCGGACAGAGAGAAAACCGTAGAGAAGGCGTTTGAAACAATAAAACTGCTTTCGGGAGAATTGAGGGAGAAGTATCTGCTTGTCTGATATCCGTATTATTTTTTTATGAACCGAAACAGCGAGCACATTCCTGCAGAAGATCAGCCATGGCGGATTTGTTGCGGGGAGCTTCAATCATGAATATTACCTGTGAGATGAAGAGGATGCCATGAAGATTATTTTAAAAATCAAATATATCGTTACAGGGGTTTGTTGCACAATATTTTTGCTCGGATGTATGGGCGGTATGGCCGGCTGGAAGGGACATATTGTCAGAGAAGACAACCGGATACTCCTTGAAGAGACTCCCGGCAAGACCAGCGGGGTTTGGAAAACAGGCGATCTCTCCCTAAAGTATGACTATCTGATAAGAGGGGATAGCATACAACTTAATGGTGAAACAATCCTTATGGATAAGCTGACAAATTTCACCACACTGGATTCCCTTTCCATAATGGTTCAATTTCTTGACAGGGAAGGCATTGTACTGGGCCACGAAATACTATACATCTCGTCATCCAGAGCCTGGATTCCCATGGTAAGGTTGTCTTTCAGCCGTTCATTTGCGCTCCCTTCCAAAACCGCTTTCATGTCATTCAGTTATTCGGGCAAGGTAAGTGACGGGAGCGGAGATGACGGCATTGACTGGGATTTCTGGTCCACTCCTTAAAATTGACAGACTCGAAAAAACTCTATTTTCTCACAAAGGCGCCAAGAACACGAAGAAAAAATTCATTTAATATTAATATGTTAACTTTGTGATCTTTGTGGCTTGGTGTGAGATCATGCCATATTATGAAGCCGTCAATTATATTGATTTGGATAAATCAATCCACCTACCATTTGTAAGCGGTTCCAGGTCAGCAGGCTTCAGTTGAAAAACCGCAAAAGGAGTGCCGGCAGCTGCCCAAATAACTTCATATTTTTTCAGATCCGTATCCAATATGGTTTCCAGAGGTTCATTATGGCCTGCAGGCGGTACACCGCCGATTGCATATCCGACTCTTTCTTTTACGTAATTTCCATCCGCTTTGCCGAGTTTCAAGCCAGTCGCTTTTTCTATTTTCGCCAAATCTACCCGGTTTGAGCCGGATGCAATTACAAGAATCGGGAGGTTGGTTTCCATCTCTCTGAATACCAGAGATTTAGCTATTTGACCCACAGCACACCCAATGCTGTCAGCAGCCTCTTGCGCAGTCCGGGCTGAACCGTGCAGCTCCTTAACCTCAAAGGAGAATCCTTTTGCTGAAAGGAAATCCTGTACACGTTTTGCACTGTCATTTAATTTTGATGCCATACATTTGCTCCTTTTCAAGACAGGAAACTGCTAACAGAATAAGGGTTTAAAGTCAAACCGTGCAGAAATGGTTGACGGGAAAGTGAATATTTCATAGAGAGTAATGAAATTAAAGGTTTTATATGACTGTATGATATTAAAGGAGAAACCAATAAAATGATAGCGGAGATTCTTTCGACGGGCGATGAAGTGCGTTCAGGTGCGCTGGTGGACAGCAACTCGGCCCATATTGCCGAAGTTCTTGAAGAGGCTGGTCTTGAGGTTACAAGGCACAGCACGGTTGGTGACGATCGCGCCGCCATATCTTCAATCATAAAAGAGATCGGCGCCCGTGCTGATGTGGCTGTTGTGACGGGCGGACTTGGTCCCACTACCGACGATCTTACCGCTGAAGCAGCCGCCAAGGCGGCCGGTACCAAGCTATATGAGGATGAAAAGGCTCTTTTCTCGATGGAGAATTTTTTCAGGAATAGACAGCGGCTTATGAACCCTTTGAACAAAAAGCAGGCTATGCTTCCGGAAGGTTCAAAATGCCTTGAGAATTCTGTCGGGTCAGCTCCCGGCTTTGCGGTCAGAATAGAAAACTGCCTCTTTTTCTTTCTTCCCGGCGTTCCTTCGGAAATGAAAAAAATGCTATCAGAAAAGGTAATACCCGAAATATTCGCGCTTCAGGGAGGTGTCAGGGAATACAGTCTTATAAGGAGCATATCGACATTTGGTCTTACAGAGGCAGCGGTAAACGAGAATCTTCTTAATGTCATCGGCGATTATCCCGGCATCAAGCTGGGGCTGCGGGCTACTTTTCCCGAAATACACGTAAAACTGTATGCAAGGGGAAGAGATGAAAAAACAGTTTCAGAACTTCTTGAAAGGGCGACAGAAAGCGTCATTAATAAACTGGGCAAAAGGGTCCTTTCATCAAAAGGGGAGCCGATGGAACTTGTAGTCGGCAACATTCTTAAAACCAAAAAAGCGACACTTGCGGTTGCCGAGAGCTGCACCGGAGGACTTGTTTCAAACATGCTTACAAATGTTCCCGGCAGCTCGGACTATTTCTTATTTTCAGGCGTCACATACTCAAATGATTCAAAAACGAAGATGCTTGGAGTTCAGCAAGCGATAATTGAGAAGTACGGGGCTGTGCATGAAGAGACGGCAAAAGAGATGGCAGTTTGCGCAAGAAGAATTGGCGGCGCAACATACGGGCTTTCAACCAGCGGAATAGCGGGTCCGGCAGGCGGAACGGAGGAAAAGCCGGTAGGAACCATATGCATCGGCATTGCGACTTCTGAAGAGGCAAAGGGATTCCGTTTTAATTTTCAGTTCGGGGATCGTCTGATGAATAAGAAAGTGTTTGCAGTTACGGCGCTTGATCTATTAAGAAAAGAACTTCTCAAGTAAAATGGAGCTTATGATGGAAATATTCTTTGCCGTTTTGGGCTTGATGGCGGCTTTGTATATTATTTTAGCGCTTATATCTGTTTATGTTGTTCACCAGTTTCCAAGAAACCCGGTCACCGACACTCCTGACTGGGGCAGTGTCAGAGATGAAACAATTCCTGCACAAAATGGAGGGTTTCTTGAAGTCTGGAGAATTGAGCCGGAAGGCAAATCAAAAGGCATTGTTCTTTTTGCCCACGGATGGGGACGAAACAGGGGGAGAATGGTGGGAAGAGCCAGGATATTCGGGAAATGGGGTTTTACCGCCGTCATACACAGCGCAAGGGATCACGGAAGGTCGAGCCGATGTAAATTCATGAATGCAGTAAAATTTGCGGAAGATATTGAATATGTCATGGACTGGATAGGCGAGCCGGTTCTGCTTTACGGCCATTCCGCAGGATCGGCAGGGGCGATAATTGCCGCGAGCAGAAATCACGGGAGGGTTAAGATTCTTTTTCTTGAAGCCTCCTATGCTTATACGAAAGAGGCTCTTCACAGCCTTTACCGATGGTTCAATGCTTTCTTCGGGATATTTTTCGCGCCTGCCATCCTTTTTTCTATGGACATCCTATATAAAAACAACATTGACAGTGTCAGCCCCGCGCTACTTGCTCCCGGAATAAAAATCCCTGTAATGCTTATTCACGGAGAAAAAGATGCGCGCTTTCCCTTAAGGTTTGCGGAAAAACTGAATAAGAGTTTTACTCCGGGGCTGTCCGAGCTTTTTGTGGCTGAAGGCGCGGACCATAGCGATTCAAGCAATACTCCGGAATATGCCGGAGCGGTTAAGTCTTTTTTAGACAGGCATCAGATATTGAGGCGTGAGGCGTAAGGCGTGAGGCATGAGGCGGGAATCGTAGATCGTGAATCGGTTAACGAACCAGTGACCAGGAACCAGAGACCACGAACCACGAATTACGATATTCGAATTTCGGATTTGAGGATTATATGAGCGGCATTAAAATTATAAATGGAGGATGGTTAATTGACGGGAAAGGCGGTCCTGTCCGGAAAAATATCAGACTTCACATCCAAACCGGGCGAATTGTTTCTGTAACCGATTCCGGTTCCGGAGATAACGATGAATCTGAAACAACCGATTTCGGCTCATCAACGATTCTGCCATGCCTTGTTGACAGCCATATTCATCTTTGCATGTCCGGAACTGATGACCCGGTTGCCCGTGAGAAACAGCTTGATGCAGATTTTGATAAAATAAAGGGCTTGATTTCGGATCATATAAAGCGACATTTATCGTACGGTGTATTGGCGGTCCGTGACGGCGGGGACAGATTCGCGCACGCTTTGCGTTACAAGAATGAGTGTCTTGATATTAATAAAATGCCGGTTTGCATAAGGGTTGCCGGAAGGGCATGGCACAGGGCTGGAAGATATGGCGGCCTGATAGGCAGACCGCCGCAGGAGAATCAATCTCTTGTCGAAGCGGTAAAAATGGATCATGAGGCGAATGATCATATAAAGTTAGTCAATTCGGGCTTGAACAGCCTGAAGGAATTCGCTAAGGAGACTCTCCCGCAGTTCGATGCCGAAGAACTGACAGGTGTTGCGAAGGTAGCCCTAAAACGCGGACGCAGGGTAATGGTTCATGCAAACGGGAAAAAACCGGTTGCCGTTGCGCTGGAAGCAGGGTGTGATTCCATAGAGCATGGTTTTTTCATGGGCGCTGAAAACTTGAAAATCATGGCGGAAAAGGGAATAGTTTGGGTTCCGACCGCCTGTACTATGAAAGCTTACTCGGAATATATAAAGCCGGAGAGCATCGAAGCCGGGGTTTCGCGCATGAGTCTTGATCACCAGCTTGAACAGATTTCAAAGGCAAGAGAGCTTGGCGTTAAGATTGCCCTTGGGACGGATTCGGGAAGCATGGGTGTGCATCACGGATCGGCTGTAATAGAGGAGCTTAAATTGCTGATTACGGCGGGATATTCATTGCCGGAAGCCATAAGATGCTCATCCTGTAATGGAGCAAGGCTGCTTGGAATAGAAGACTTCGGAGTTATTTCAAAAGGTATGGCGGCGACATTCCTTGTGGTAAAAGGTGATCCTTCAAAACTTCCCGATTCTCTGTCGGCAATTCAGGCTATATATATCAATGGTATGTCCGCATGAGTCGGATTGAAATGGAATTAAAGGACAAATAATTTGAGCATAAAAAGAGGTGAGTTGATTGAGCTTGAAATAACAGGCATGGCCTTTGGCGGAAAAGGCATAGCTAAAGTTGAGGGACTTGCCGTTTTTGTTGAACATGCCATTCCTTTAGACCGTGTAAATGCACGTGTATTGAAAAAAAAGAAGAGTTTTGCGGAAGCGAAAGTGGTGGAAATTCTTGAACCATCCCCTTACAGAATAAATCCTCCATGTGAATATAGTGGATTTTGCGGGGGGTGCAAGTGGCAGTTTCTTCAGTATGACCGTCAGCTTCATTATAAGAGGCAGCATGTTGAGGAATCTCTTGAACACATCGGCCTTATAAAAGACATTCCAGTTTACCCGGCTATTCCGTCGGAAAAGATATTCGGCTACAGGAATAAAATGGAGTTTTCGTGTTCGGACAGAAAATGGTTGCTTCCTTCTGATTTTGCAGCGGGAGAAAAAAGCGCGGGCTTTGCTCTTGGTCTTCATGTTCCTGGAACATTTGATAAAGTTCTTGATATCAGGGCATGTCTTCTCCAGCCGGAAAAAGGAAACATGATTC
>JBFYVZ010000144.1:0-5597 GCA_041298995.1 Desulfobacteraceae bacterium | reverse complement strand
GAGACTCCCTTAATATCCGGATGTTTCAGAAGGATTTCAGCTTCATTACGTCCCGCTGTTACAATATTGAGCACTCCATTGGGGAGCCCGGCCTCTCGCCACAGCTCTGCAAGACGCAGGGATGACTGGGGCACAAAGCTGGCCGCCTTGAGAACCATGCAGTTTCCGGTGGCCAAGCAGAGGGGAGTCATCCATCCGTGGGGAATCATGGCCGGGAAATTCCAGGGCGCGATTCCGGCAAAAACCCCTAAGGGATGATGGTACAGGACCGTATCATACCCTTTACTTGCATTCATCAGAGACTCACCCTTCATTAAATGAGGCGCACCGCAGGCAAACTCAACCACCTCATTCACCTTTAACACGTCCCCCATGGATTCCGTCCAGTTTTTGCCCTCCTCCTGGCACAGAAGATAGGTCAGTTCCTCAAGGTGCTCATCAACAAGAGCCTTAAACTTGTACAACACCTGCACTCTCTTGCTTACAGGGGTTTCCGACCAGGCGGGGTACGCATTTTTTGCACTCTCTATGGCGGACTCGACCTCAGTCTGAGTACACTGCGGAGCACGCGCAATTACAGCTCCGGTTGATGGATTGAAGCAATCCATGTACTTTTCGGTTTTAGAGACGCGAAATTCACCATCCACAAAATATTTCAGTTTTTTTATGGGACTTTCTGCAGAAGCATCTTCAATATCAAAATATCTGTTTTCGACTTTTTCCGGCAACATTAAAACCTCCTCAACAGTTTATTATCATTATATTCATTCTATCAAAAAGTAAACGCGTTTTTCTATCGGTTCAAAGGCCAAACCTTATTTTCTTGATTTGCCGCTCCGGCTCAACCCTGTAAAGACAGGCAGGCGCCGGTATACTCCGCAAGATGGACTTCCTGAAAGTCGAGTATTATTGATCTTATCGTCTCAATTCTCGGATTGCTCACGGGCATAGTTTTTGCCGATTAACGCTCTCTAACCGATAATATTTATATCCAGTTTCAGCGACATGTGTCAAAAAACATTTTCGTAAAAGCCTTTACATGGAACTTCCAATGGCAAAATGATTGATGGCAGTTTATTTTGGCATCAGCTATCGTATACTTGATCTTCCATTATTCTTATCCTTTTTTGCCACAGAATAAGGATTTTCAAAAAAATAGCTATTATTGTTATTGCCAAGGATCGTTGGGAGAAATTCCTGACATATCCATCTTTTATCATTAAGTTAAGAAAAGGCGGTAAATATGAAGTCATCGTATAACACATCTAATTCGTTTTTCATGAAGACCTTCTGCATATAAATTACCTACTTCCTGGGTGGATTTTAGGGGACGTTTTAAACTTTTGATTTCTGAGAAGTAACTCTGGCATATTCTATCAGAGTATGCTAGAAAAAATCATGTATAAAAAAACAAACCCCCAACAAATGTTATTCGATGTAGACAGTCAGTTATCTCCCACACTGCGTGACCGATTAAAATCTTCCTGGGCTCAGTTTTTCAGAAAAGAGGTACTTCCAATACTTTTGAGAAGTGAAGATCAGTATGCCATGCTGTATGGCAAAACCGGACGCCCCAATTTCAGCGTTGCGCGTCTGCTGGGTCTGTGTCTGCTGCAAGAGTGGAACAACCTGAGCGATCAACAGGCCCTCGACACCTTTGGTTTTGATATCCGGTGGCGGTATGCATTGGACGTCTGCGATGAAGGTGATTATCTGTCCCGCCGCTCCCTGGTAGAATTCAGGCGCCGTCTGGTATCTATCGATCCGGAGATGAATCTCATTCGCAGTCTATTTGACACTGTCAGAGATTCGGCACTGAAGAAACTGAATTTATCTTTCAGTAATCAGCGGCTCGATTCCACGCATGTCATATCCAACATACGCATACGGGGCAGAATGGATTTATTCTCCAACACGCTC
Organism: Desulfobacteraceae bacterium; assembly: GCA_041298995.1. Taxonomy (GTDB): domain Bacteria; phylum Desulfobacterota; class Desulfobacteria; order Desulfobacterales; family RPRI01; genus RPRI01. The sequence goes on along the minus strand of JBFYVZ010000144.1, from coordinate 3,677 downwards.
AGGGTTTTTCTGAAGAGTCTGGATAAAGATCGTTTTAAACTCGTTCCCGAATCTGTTGTAAAGTGGTATGCCAGTGAGCCGGAAGGCTGGTTCGGGTTGGGTCCGGCGCAGCAGAAAGTAAAGCTTGATCAGCTTGCACACTATCTTTATGAGCTTATAGTTCTTTTTGTAAAAGATGATGATATCAGAAACAGCGAACCTTACAGTCTGCTTGAACGTCTTTTCCACGAACAATGCGAAATGCCGTCCGGTAAGGATGTTGTCGAAAGCACCGGGATTAAATTAAAAGCAAAAACGAAAGGTGAAACTCTTCAATCTCCTTATGATCCGGATGCATCTTACGGGCATAAGGGTGCTGGCTATAGTGTGCACATTACAGAAACCTGCCACAATCCGGGCAAACCTGAAATTATAACAGACTATGAAGCCCATGGAGCCGCCCGATCCGATGTAGCCAAAATGATTTCTGTCTTAGAACGGCTGGAATCTGCCGGATTAAAGCCTGAGACACTTTTTGCAGACGGAGGGTATCCTTCCGTACCTTCTGCGTTCAAGGTTATGGAACAAGAGATTGATTTTATGACGCCTGTTAACCGGGGTCGGGTGCCTGATGATAAGGTAGGTCGAGATAGCTTTGAATTTGACTCCGATGGTTTGGTTACCCGGTGTCCCAAAGGCCATCGCCCGGCAGATCACCGCATACTCAGCTCCCACAACACAACCCGGCAGTCTCTTCACGCCGTTTTTGATGGAGATATTTGCCGATCCTGCAACGCTCTTGATAAATGTCCTGTTCGAGCTCCCAATCATCGTGATCAAGGCTGCCTGCCGAAAGATACAATCGGTAATTTTCGTTTGGAAATTACACCGGAGCTTCGCTTAAGAGATCAGATGTATGCAATCCAACAAACCACCGAATGGAAAGATCGTTACAGTATCCGATCCGGAATCGAAGCTACGATATCTGAACTTAAAAGGGCACATGGAATAGGCAGGTTGCGAGTACGCAGAGCTGTCAAAATCTGTTTTGCGATAGCCTGTAAAGTCACAGCATGCAATATAAAGAGATGGGCAAGAGCCCATACCGGCTGTTACGGCAAGGAATTGCAGCGTCTTTTAAGCATCTTTTTTGAATATTTAAATATACTCGAAGTAAATTTGAACAAAATATGATTTGCTTCAGCCAAAAAGAGTTGCTGAATGATTTTTTAGTATAATGCTTTCTAAAAAAGGGACTTATTTCTCAGGAATCAAAATATAAGTTAATCGACGAGTTAGGATAAAAGATAGTGAATAGTGACGGGTAACGAGTGACAGGTGGAGAAACAGCAGGAACCGAATATAGAATATCGGAGATCGAATATCGAAAAACTTAAAAACAGGCAAAAGGCTGAAGGCTGAAGGCTAAAGACTGAAAAGCAGGAACCGTAAAAGCCGAAGATCGGAAAGCGAAAACAGTGGTCAGGGACCAGGGGCCGGGGGCCGGGAAAAGCAAAAAAGCCGAATATATCCATGGTATTAAGCTGTTTTTGAAAACTGTCATGGTTATTTTATCAGATAACTGAAGATAAGAGCATAAAGATTAACCTTAAACAAAAAATCGTCTGAGTTCTTCATAAAAGTTTTCGCGTGAACCTATAAAGATAACCAAAACTTCTTTTTTGCCTTTTGCTATATCATATACTGCCCTATATTGGACGCCGGCATGAAAGATTTTTATATAACGGAGCCCAAGGCCAACTCCTTGAAGGAGGCTCCCTTCTTTGCTCGCGGACTTAAGAAGATATCATATTTCATTTTAAATCTCTTAACTGAGCGCTTTCACCCTGTTTATGGCTTTTCCATGCTTCTTTCCGCATTTTATCCAACGCTTTGGCATAATCTTTGTTGAGGAAGAAAAAGAGACGTTCCTTGTCATCTTCATTTAGCTTGGAAGCTGCTTCGATTATCTTTTCATATGTGAGTTCTATGGCAATTTCCGGCATGATATGATACCTCCTGATTTATCCATTTAATAGGCTTTTATCATGATTTTGGCGAGTAATCAGTGAAAATGGCAAACCCAAATTCCGACATTGATTTTGTTGGAGGGAAAACCCATGGATATTGAATTCCATTACTACATCACACGTCTTATCGCCGCCCGCGCGGGGTTTTCCAATCAGGATGCCCGGACCGTGTCATGGTCATCGCAATACACCGACGACAACAGCACTATCTATGAAATAGACAAGAGTCTCCCGACCGAATACAACAATTACATCAGCCAGACCATGGACATCCTGAAGCCTCAGGAAAAGCTTCTTCGCATCTATCCGCTGTTTCACTTCATTCCCGGGACTCCCTCGGCTCCCGCAGCCCGCCGCCGGGACGGATCGATGCATTGCCTGAACACCACGCCGGACAGCGTGAATGCGAGGCTTGTAATGGACGCCGCTCTCCACTCAGACAACCTGTACCGCATAGGTATCGCCTGTCACGCTTACGCCGATACATGGGCGCACCAGAACTTCCTCGGATATAAGAATCAATTCAACGCCATGAAGGGTACATTGGTAATGGTCATCCCCAACATAGGACACGCCGACGCGTTCAACAAACCCGACCGGATCGCCTTGAAATGGAGTGACGGGAGACTCGTGAAAAACAGCATAGACAACAACGAACGCTTTCTCAAAGCGGCCGTCTGTATGTTCCGGAGGCTTGCGGTACACGCGGATCCGGAGATCTCCGGCAAAGAACTGGGCAAGCGCGAAATAAAGCTAAAAGATGACATCAAAAGCTGTATCGACCCCGGGAAGGATAAAAGCGAAAACAGCAGTGATGATCGCATCGGGCGCTACCGGAAGCTCTCGTGCGAAACCGGATACGGCGGGAGTGAAATGGATCCGTATGATGAGAAGTTATGGATGAACGAGGCGGTCGCCAAGGAGGATCACAGGCCATGGGACTGGTCGGTTAACACCCGGTCCGGCTCCGATACCCCCCAGGCTGAAGAGAACTATTTCTGGAAAGACCGTGATCGCTTCAAACAGACCCACTGGCACCTCTTCCAGGAGGCGGTAAAAGAGCACCAGAACAATACCTGGGAAATTCTCGAAAACAGAAACTTCAAGGGACTGGATCTGAAGGATTTGTAGGGGCGATAGGCGGAAAAGCTGAAAAGCCGAATATAGAATATAGAAGATCGAAAAGCATAAAAACATGGAACAAAAGGGATCGATGGGTTGGGTGGTATGATAAACAGGATTGAAAGAGGGGGTGCGATAGCTGAAGGTCTTGCGGCTTCTGGGCCTGTATGTCTCGGATATATTCCGATAGGCATCGCTTTCGGCGTTCTTGCGCAGAAGGCCGGTTTTACCCCGCTTGAAACGGGCATAATGTCCCTTCTTGTTTTTGCCGGAAGCTCACAGTTTATAGCGGTTTCGATGTTTTCCGCGGGCGCCGGAGCGGTTTCAATAATAGTGACCGCATTTGTCGTCAATTTGAGGCATCTTCTCATGAGCTCCTCTCTTTCTCTCTTCCTTGGCCGCGCGGAAAGAAAAAAACTGTTCGCTTTTGCGTACGGAATAACGGATGAAAGTTTCGCGGTCAATATTTCAAAATTCAAAAATGAAGGATGGGATATCGACAGAGCCCTTGCCGTCAATTTTTCGTCGAACATAGTCTGGATCATC
>JBFYVZ010000141.1:0-3082 GCA_041298995.1 Desulfobacteraceae bacterium | reverse complement strand
GGCATAAGAAATCTTCTTGGTGGTTCCGGAGCTTCCGGGCGGGTTGCCGATATAGCCATATCAATGCTGACGGCTTCGTAAAAAGCTAAAATACAGACGGCAAAGTAAAAAGCTCATTATGCAAGGCGCGCGAATCTTGAGGAATGAAGCGTACATGTTAGTACGCTGCAATGACGAAAGATGAAGCGTCCGCCCAGGCGGACAGAATGATTTTTTACGAAGCCGTCAAACAAGGTTCTTATAAATGGGGATTAATAAAACGTCATTCATTAAACCAAGACATCTTGAACTCATAAAGCTGATAAAAGAGAGCTGGCTTACTCTTTTTCTGGCTACGATATGTCTTCTCGTAGTTGCGGGAACGACGGCTGTTTCGGCATATTTAATCAAGCCTGCCCTTGATGATGTGTTTATAAGTAAAGATGGCCGAATGCTTAAATTGATTCCCATTGCCGTTGTCATTGTTTATTTTTTGCGCGGACTCGGTATATACGGCCAGGAATATCTTATGAGCCATGTAGGCCAGAACATAATAAGACGTCTGCGAAACCGGTTGTACGATCATATACAGGATTTGCCGCTTTCGTTTTTTCAAAAAGAAAAAACAGGCGCACTTATGTCGCGTATTACAAATGATGTCAATTCCGTTAAATCAATGGTATCTTCTGTTGTTACCGGTTCGATAAGAGATCTCTTCACAATCATTGGCCTCACATTTGTTATATTTTACCAGATCTGGCAACTCGCGTTATTCGCTTTTTTAATTTTGCCTGTGGCTTTTTATCCTATTGCGGCGCTAGGAAAAAAAGTTAGGAGGGTAAGCAGAAAATGTCTTGAGGCAATTGCGGATATGAGCTCATTCCTTCATGAAACGTTTGCCGGAAATAAAATAGTTAAAGCCTTTGGAATGGAGGTTTATGAAAAAAAACGTTTCTTCGATAAGACACTCAAACTCTTTAATCTTGAGATGAAGGAAGTAAAGGCAAAAGCACTTTCTTCACCCATAATGGAATTTCTTGGAGGCATGGGGATTGCGTTTGTTATATGGTACGGAGGTTCAAGGGTAATTTCAGGAATTTATACAACGGGAACATTTGTTTCATTTCTTGCTGCAGTTGTTATGTTGTATGACCCCGTTAAAAAACTCAGTAAACTCAACAATCATTTGCAAGAAGGGCTTGCAGCAACAGACAGAATATTTGATATAATTGAAACTAAATCGGATATTAAAGAAGCTGAGAATCCTGTTGTGTTGAAACGTGGTCCTCACAATGTCACCTTTGATGATGTCTCTTTCAGGTATAAGGATGTGACGGTTTTAAAAAATATCAATCTGGAAGTCAAATCGGGAGAGATTCTTGCCCTTGTGGGCATGAGCGGGGGCGGTAAAACATCGCTTGTAAACCTTATACCCAGGTTTTATGATGTCAGCAGCGGCTCTATATATGTAGATGAAATTGATCTCAGGAAAACTTCAGTTTCATCCCTTCGTGACCAGATTGCAATAGTTACGCAGGAGCCGATACTTTTTAATGATACAGTGAGAAACAATATAGCCTACGGCAGATGGAACGCTTCTGAGAAGGATATTGAAATAGCTGCGAGGGCGGCATATGCATATGATTTCATCCAGGGCTTTCCCGATAAATTTGACACCTTCCTTGGCGAGCTCGGAGGACGCCTTTCAGGAGGCGAGAAGCAGAGGATTTGTATAGCGAGGGCGCTGATAAAGGATGCTCCCATTTTAATACTTGATGAAGCCACTTCTTCACTTGACACCGAATCTGAAAGACTGGTTCAAAAGGCGCTCGAAAACCTGATGAAGGGACGGACCACATTTGTTATTGCTCACAGATTATCCACCATAGGATATGCTAACAGGATAATCGTGATCATAGACGGTCATATTGTTGAAGAGGGAGGACACGAGGAGCTTATGGCAAAGGAAGGAGAATACTGCAAACTGTATCAGATGCAGTTTGGCGCCGGCGATACAAAATGAAGATTAACTCCATTGTAAACAGGTACCTGTTTAAAGAGATGATACCGCCTTTTGTCATCACCACGGTCTTTTTTACCTTTCTCTTTCTGATGGCTAAAATTCTTATTATAACCAATCTGGTTGTAAATTATAATATAAGCCTGCCTAAAGTAATCCTGTTGTTAATCTATTTTGTTCCTTATTTTCTTGTGTTTGTGGTGCCGATGTCGGTTATGATGGCTGTTATTTTGACCTTTCTCCGACTTTCAAGCGATAATGAAATAATTGCGTTAAAAACGGGTGGTGTCAGCCTTTACGGATTACTTCCACCGGTACTGTTATTCTGTATGATAGGGTATATAATTACTTTTTTTTTAGCTGTTTACGGAATGCCGTGGGGTAAAACTTCCATAAAAAGATTGACTGTGGATGTTGCAACATCGAATCTTGAACTGGGTCTCAAAGAAAGAATTTTCAATGACAATTTTAAAGACGTAATGCTTTATGTGAATGAAATTAATTCGAAAAAGGGCGAACTCATAGATGTCTTTGTCGAAGACAAACGGACTGAAAACATAATCAGTACCATAGTGGCTCCAAGGGGAGTGCTTATCAGTGAGAAAGATAAGCTCGTTTTCCGGTTAAGAATGTTTAACGGAAGAATAAACCAGGTAAGTATAAAAAATAAATCGGTCAATTCGATCAGTTTTGAAACTTATGATATTAATCTGGATTTAAAAAGCGCTCTTACAGACACAAAAAGAAAGTGGGCACAAAAAGACGAAAAAGAGATGACCCTTTCAGAACTTCGTTATTATTTAATAAATGCCACAGATAAAAACTCGAGATATTATGATGCTCTTATTGAACTTCATAAAAAATTTTCAATTCCCTTTGCCTGCTTTGTTTTAGGAATATTGGCTCTTCCGCTAGGCGCTCAACTTAAATCTTCAAGACGCTCATACGGGCTGGTTGTGGCGCTTGCCTTTTTTTTATTTTATTATCTGCTTCTTTCAATAGGCTATGTTTTCAAGAATACAGTCTATTATCCACCTGTTATTGGAATGTGGGTTCCAAATATAGTAATAGGCAGTGTAGGCT
>JBFYVZ010000126.1:0-2870 GCA_041298995.1 Desulfobacteraceae bacterium | reverse complement strand
TATATACGCATCACGCTGAAACAGCCTGATTTTGCGTTCATTTTTTGTTGAGATTCTGCTCGCCGTAACATTCGCAACACATCCGTTCACAAATTCAAGCCGTGTATTTGCTATGTCGGCCAGGCCCGTTATTACCGGAATCCCTGCGGCATGAATGCTCTTTATTTCAGATCTCACAAAACCGGATATTATATCTATATCGTGTATCATTAGATCGAGTACTACACTCACATCCGTTCCTCGTTCTTTGAAAATACTTAAACGATGCGATTCAATAAATCTTGGATTTTTTACAATATCTTTAAGCGCGAGAATCGCAGGATTGAATCGTTCCAGATGCCCGACCTGTATGATAAGGCCTCTTGCCTCAGAAATACTTATCAGTTCATCCGCCTCACGAAGGGTTGTCGTAATCGGCTTTTCTATAAGAACATCTATGTCATTTTCAAGAAAATCCCTGCTCACCTTGTAATGGGCGGGGGTTGGAACAACAACGCTGACTGCGTCCGTTTTTCCTATCAGGTCACGATAATCAGTGTAGGCATTTGTTTTTACCTTCTTTGAAACCCTCTCTGCCTGCGCTCTGTTTAAATCCGCTATCCCGACAAGCTCGACATCATCCATCTGTGAATATTTTTCCGCATGAAATTTGCCAAGGTAGCCGGCGCCCACAACGCCTACACGCATTTTTTTCATTATTTTACTTCCCAGAAATTGCGACAATACTTATCTCGAATCTATCGGCAAGCATGACCATCTCATCCTTATCGAAGACAACCGCTTTTTGAGCCTCAACAGCAAGAAGTATAACTCCCGATTCATGCATTGAACTTATCGTTTGTGAGCCTACGGCAGGCATATCGAACCTGGTATCCTGATTCGGCTTGCAGACTTTAACCACGACGGATTCCCCGTTTCCGAGCTTTCCTCCTCTTCTGATTGTGGCATCCGTGCCGTCGATAGCCTCAACAGCAAGAACAGATCCGCCGCAAACAACTACACACTGGCCTATATCAAGGCGGCCTACCTCTTTTGCAATATGCCATCCGAGATCTATGTCCGCCTTTTCCGCCCTTGTCGGCTTTCGCTTCGTCCAGCAGCCCTCTTCCGCCAGAAGATCCGGAAGTAAAAAAGTCGAGGATTTTATTATGATGCCCTCTTTTTCAAGCAACCCGGCGAACGCGCTCAAAAGTCCGTCATCGTGTGTGCTTTTCATACGCGCTACAAGTGAAATAGCTTTGATATCGGGCCTGACATCTGAAAACATTCTTGTTTTTTTTATTGCGCCAAGCATCACTGCTTCTTTGATTCCGTTTTTTTTAAAAAAACCGATCAACCGCTTGACCTGCCCGAGATGCATCCATTCTATTGCCTCTACATGAGCTTTGAGTGTCTCTTCGGCTTCATTAATAAAAGCCGCGGCATATACTAAAAAGTTGCCTGATTTGGCTTTCTTTGAAAAAATTATGGGGAACTGGCCGCTCCCCGCAATGAGTCCGATCTTTTTTGTCATCAGATTATCGTGTAACTCCACGCTGGGAAGATTTAATAAAATCGATGAAATTTACAACCTCTGGGACTTGCTCGACTTCGGCCTTTACTCTTTCAATCGCCTCATTCATGGTAAGTCCGATTCTGAATATTATTCTGTATGTTTTTTTCAGCAGAGATAATGTTGTCGGCGAAAACCCATGACGTTTAAGGCCGACTGAGTTCAAGCCATGCAACTCCGCCCTGTCTCCAGCGGCAATGACATAAGGGGGCACATCTTTAACAACTGCCGATTTGCCGCCGACAAAAGCATATTCTCCGATTTTGACAAATTGATGCACGGCAACAAGACCCCCTATTGTTGCATGATCACCTATGGTTATATGTCCGGCCAGAGTCGCGCTGTTTGCCATGACAACCTTGCGCCCTACCCTGCAGTCGTGCGCTATATGGGTATAGGCCATCAAAAAATTCTCTTCCCCGACCTCGGTTATACCACCGCCAAATCCGGTTCCCCTGTGAATAGTTACAAATTCTCTTATTATTGTTCCATTGCCGATCTTTACATATGTCTTTTCCCCTTCAAATTTGAGCGACTGGGGAACTGCGCCTAGTGCCGCGTACTGAAATATCCGGCAGTTCCGGCCGATAGTCGTAAAAGGGTCTATTACAACATGAGGGCCTATCACGGTCCCTGAACCTATGAATACATTATCCCCGATTATGGAATATGCGCCTATATCGACATTTGAATCGATCTCGGCCCCGGAATTAATTAAAGCAGTCTCATGAATCATTCTTTTCCTCCGAAAGCGGCCATAAACTCAGCTTCAGCCACGCACTTGCCGTCAACTGTCGCAATGCCGGACATTTTGACGGCTTTTGACCTAATATTTAAAATTTTTACATCAAAAAAAAGCTGGTCCCCGGGAACAACCGGTTTCCTGAATTTTACCTTATCCATCCCCATAAAATAAACCGGTCCGCCGCGCTTTTCCTCCGGTTGGGAAAAGGCAAACAATATCCCCCCGGCTTGCGCCATTGCTTCGATAATAAGGACTCCGGGCATAATGGGGGCTCCGGGAAAATGTCCCACAAAAAAGGGCTCATTGATGGTGACATTTTTCAAAGCAATAATCCTATCCCTCTCAACAAGCTCGACAACCCTGTCAACCAGAATAAACGGATACCGGTGAGGGGGATAGAATTATTGCTTTGAAAAATGTCACCATTAATGAACCTTTTTTTGTGGGACATTTCCCCGGAGCCCCCAGTATGCCTGGAGTTCTTATCATCGAAGCAATGGCGCAAGCCGGAGGGATATTGTTTGCCTTTTCCCAACCGGAGGAAAAGCGCGGCGGACCGGTTTATTTTATGGG
>JBFYVZ010000105.1:0-7806 GCA_041298995.1 Desulfobacteraceae bacterium | reverse complement strand
GAACCGTCATCGGTGCATACATGAAGCTCGCTTGAAGCAGCCTTCATCTGCTCCTCAAGGATAAGAAGCCCCTTGTTCCTCGCGCCGATAATACCTATTACGTGGTTCCCGGCTTCTTTCAGCGCTCTTGTAATCGGATGCAGAACCGCAACCCCTGTGCCGCCTCCAACACAGACGACAGTCCCGACCTTTTCAACGTGGGTAGGCTTTCCAAGGGGGCCAATAACATCCTTATAGCCTTCCCCAACTTTCAGTGTTTTGAAAAGAGCCGTCGATTTTCCGACAATCATGTATATTACGGTTATCGTACCTTTCTGCGGGTCAGTATCAGCCATTGTAAGCGGAATTCTCTCCCCTGTTTCATTGGCCTTCAGGATAACAAACTGGCCCGGCTTTGCCTTCCCGGCAATCAAAGGCGCTTCGATTTCATTCAGAATCACAGTGCCTCCGGCCATTTCTTCGCGTTTTACAATTTTAAACATCATAACCTCCAGGACAAATAATTAATATATTATAAAATACGGCAGCAATTTCAATTATGCCTGCCAGTTGAAGTCACCAATAACCGGTGAACCGATTTATACTTAAGTTCTAAAAACCACATTATAGCTATTAAATCAACTTCAAAATTAAATTGAGTTTTATTGGGGACCGTTATCTTGAAATATTCAATTTTAAATGCTAAACGCAACATTCATTTAACAAAAACAACATGAACATTTAACTGCAGCAAAAAAATGGGGATTAAATGAAATTATTTGACAGTCACTCCCATCTGGATGACCGGGCATATGATAAGGATCTGGATTCCGTAATTAATAGAGCTGAAATTGCCGGGGTAAGCAAAATAATGATAGTCGGAATAGACGATAAAAGCTCTGCAAAGGCCGTTAAAATTGCTGAAGAAAATTCCAGTTGTTATGCTTCCGTAGGCGTACATCCGCATGACGCGAAAGAATGCAGCGACAGAACTGTGAATTTTCTCAAGGATCTTTCAGGAAATCATAAAGTTAAAGCCTGGGGAGAAATAGGGCTCGATTTCAACCGGATGTTTTCACCGCAGGATGTCCAGGAAAAGTGGTTCATAAATCAGCTTGAAGCAGCAGATGAACTTGGCCTCCCGCTTATATTTCACGAAAGAGAAAGCAATGGAAGGTTTCTTGAAATATTAAAATCAAGTTTCAACAAAGAAATCAAAGGAGTTATGCACTGTTTCAGCGGAAATAAAAAAGAACTTGGAGAGTACCTCGATCTGGGGCTTTTTATCGGCATAACCGGAATCATCACCATAATGACGAGAGGAGCCAACCTGCGAAACCTTGTACCTCACATCCCTGTGGAACGAATCCTTGTTGAAACCGACGCACCTTATCTGACACCCGCCCCTGAAAAAAACAGCACCCGGCGCAACGAGCCTGCTTTTGTAAAATCAGTGCTCTTAAAGGTTGCAGAAATAAGAAAAGAAGACCCTGAAGAGCTTTCTCTAAAAATCTTTGAAAACACCTGCCGTTTATTCAACATCAATCCTTCTTAAAAATTCCCGTGCCGGACAATCTCGCCATCGGTCACATATATGACTTCTTCGGCAATATTGGTCGCATGGTCGCCTATGCGTTCAATATGACGTGAAATCAAGAACATATTTATTAAAATACCAGCGTCCCCGGGTGTTTTAAGAATAGACAGTTTAAGCTGCTCATATGTATTCCGAACAAAAACATCAACATCATCATCCATGAGGCAGACTTTAAAAGCCATATCCGTATCGAGCCCAACCATGGCATCAAGACTCATTCTGAGCATAGCACTGGCTTTTTCAGCCATCAGCGCATAATCAAAAATGAATTTGCAATCTTTATTTTTTGAAATGACTTTGATGCGATAGGCGATATTTACGGTTTCATCCGCTATTCTTTCAAGATCATTATTGATCTTAATCACACTTATCAGGAACCTGAGGTCCACGGCAACCGGCTGATGCAGCGCCAGCACCTTCAGGCATTCTTCTTCAATTTCCACTTCCATTTCATCTATTTCATAGTCCATATTGATGATCTGCTCTGCAATGGCGGCATCCCTGCTTTCAATGCTTTTTATGGCGAGCCTTACCCGGTCTTCCACAATAGCGCCCAGGCTCAGGATGCTTTTTTTGATTTTTTCAAGTTCTCTCTGAAAATGTTTTGCCATATTAACTCCTTATCAGCCGAAACGGCCGGTTATGTAATCTTCTGTCTGCTTGAGCCGGGGACGGGTAAACAATGTATCTGTTTCATCCAGTTCGATAAGCTTTCCCATGTAAAAAAAGGCGGTCATGTCGGAGACTCTTGCAGCCTGCTGCATGTTGTGAGTCACGATAATTATCGTGTAGTTTTCCTTGAGTTCCCCGATAAGATCTTCAATTTTCTGCGTAGCTATAGGATCAAGCGCCGATGCGGGTTCATCCATAAGCACGATTTCAGGTTCAACGGCAAGAGCTCTCGCGATGCAAAGCCTCTGCTGCTGGCCGCCTGATAGTCCCAGCGCCGATTCATGCAGGCGGTCTCTTATTTCATCCCAGAGAGCGGCTTTTTTAAGACTCTCCTCGACTCTGCTTTCAATAAACGCTTTGTCCTTTACGCCGTTGACTCTCAGCCCGTAAGCTACGTTTTCAAAAATATTTTTCGGAAAGGGATTGGGTTTTTGAAAGACCATTCCCACACGCCGCCGCAACATGACCACATCAACTGAAGGAGCATTGATATCGAAATCGTCGAAAAGGATTTCACCTTCAACCCTGCCTGAAGGAATAAGATCGTTCATTCTGTTCAGGCAGCGTAAAAAAGTACTTTTTCCGCAGCCTGAAGGTCCGATAAGCGCCGTAACCTGAGACTTTTTAATATTCAGGGAGATATCATGCAGCGCCTGAGCTTTGCCGTAATAAAAATTGAGATGACTGACACGCATCTTGTAGTTTTCGGTCATTATTATCCTCTTTATTTCATTTTTTTCCGAAGCTTAGATCTCCAAACTATTGCGGCAAGATTCATCCCGAGCACAAGGGTTATCAGAACAAGAGCTGTGCCATACTGAAGCGGGCGCGTGGCTTCAATATTTGTTCCAGCTGTCGCCAAAACATAGATATGATAAGGCAGCGCCATGATTTTATCAAACGGCGAGGCCGGGATATTCGGCGTATAAAATACCGCCGCAGTAAACATGATCGGGGCCGTTTCTCCTGCGGCCCTGCTCAAACCAAGAATTGCGCCAGTGAGTATTCCCGGAAGAGCAGCAGGAACCACAACCCGATAGATCGTCTGCCATCGGGTGGCGCCCAGCGCCAGAGAAGCCTCCCTATACGTGTTGGGAACCGATTTCAGCGCTTCTTCGGTGGAACCGATTATGACCGGAAGAGTCAGCGAGGCAAGTGTCAATACTCCGGCAATAATGCTCACTCCCATCTTCAGCCATATGACAAAAAATGCGAGGCCGAATAAACCGAAAACAACCGACGGAACACCTGCAAGGTTGCTTATGCCCAACCGGATCAACCGCAGCAGTTTTCCGGGGTGGGCATATTCATTGAGATAGATGGCGGAGGCAACCCCGATCGGCAATGCTACGACAATTGCCCCGATTCCGAGAAAGAGCGTCCCGACAATGCAGGGCAGAATCCCGCCTTTCGTCATCATTTCAAGTGGAGACTGTGTCAGGAATTCCCACGTTATTGCTTTCCAGCCCTTCATGAATATAAAAGCGACAATCAGAAACAATGCAGCGCAGTTGATAAGCGCAGCTATTCTGAAAAGCATGAAAAGAATCTTCTGAACCCTTTTTCTCCGGCAGAGAGCTTTTTCGAAGGAAAGCTCGAAAATCTTTTTTTCTTCCATCAAAGCGATGCCTCCCCTGTCTGACGATATTTATGAGTAACATGATCAGCGATCACGTTAAACAGCATTGTAAAAAGAAACAGGACAATTCCGGTTGCGAAAAGTGCGTAATAATGGTCTCCGCGAAACGGAGCCTCTGCCATTTCCGCGGCAATACTGGCGGGCATGGGCCGCACCGGGTCAAATATCGATTCCGGTATCATAGCTGCGCCCCCCGCCACCATAAGGACAACCATAGTCTCTCCTATTGCCCTTGACATACCCAGTATGACCGCAGTGCTTATGCCTGAGATCGAAGCCGGAATAATAACCCTTATCAGAGTTTCCCAGTGAGTTGCTCCCAGAGCCAGTGACCCCTCTTTAAGCGCGACAGGCACACTGTATATCGCATCCTCGGAAATGCTGCATATTGTGGGAACAGACATGAATGAAAGCATAAGCGCTGCATTAAACAGGTTCAACCCGGTTGGAATTCCGAAGGTTTCCTGAAGAAACGGCGCTACTATGACCATTCCGAAAAATCCGATTACTACTGAAGGAAGGGCTGCAAGTAGCTCAACCACCGGCTTAATCAGTTCAGCTACACGTTTGTGCGCAAGCTCTGCAAGGTAAACGGCAGTCATTACGCCGAGCGGGATTGAAATCGCTGCAGAGACCAGAGTTACGACTATGGAAGCCAGAATCAAGGGGAAAATGCCGAAATCAGGCGGGCTTGAAGTCGGGTACCAGAGTTTCCCGAAAATAAATTCGGTAACTGAAACTTTCTTGAAAATCGGTATTCCTTCCATGAACAAAAAGAGCATGATCATGAAAAGTATCGCAATTGAAGCCAGAGCCACACTGAAAAAGAATATGCGCACCGATTTATCTGTTCTACTGCGGACGTTTGTCATGTATAATTTCAATGCCTTCGTATGAATTCTTATAGAAACAGGCAGAAGGCGAAAGGATGGTTTTTAACCTGACAAAACCTCCCGCCATCCGCCTTAAGTCTTCAGCCTGATATGGCTTACTTTAACGGTATAAAACCTTCTTCCTCCACCAGTTTCTGTCCTTTTTCGCTGACCATATAGTCCATTAATTTTTTGACATCACCTGCCGGTTTAGCCGGCGTGTACATATAAAGCGGTCTGCTGACCGGAAACGACTTGTTCAGCGTGGTTTCTTTTGAACCGGTAATGCCGTTGACGGAGAGCATCTTTACACTGTTATCCATGTATCCGAGACCTATGTAACCGATGGCATTCGGATTTTTGGAAACTGCCTGAACAATGGCGCCGTTTGATGCCTGAAGCAGAGCCCCGGGAAAGACGCGCTCTTTTTTCATTACTTTTTCTTCCCAGACTTCATAGGTGCCTGAAGAAGTATCTCTCGAAATAACCACAATCGGTTTGTCGGGTCCGCTGATTTCCTTCCAGTTCCTGATTTCCCCTTTATACATCGCCTTTAATTGATCCAGCGTTAAGTTTTTAAGCGGATTTGACGAATGTACAACCGGCACGATGCAGTCATATGCCACAATGAACTCCACCGGGTCCGAACCTTTAGCTTTTGCCATTTCAAATTCTTCCTTTTTGATTGCGCGTGAAGAATTGGCAATATCGGTTGTGCGGTCAATCAGCGCCTTGATTCCGTTTCCGGAACCGCCGCCTGAAATGGATATTTTTGTATCCGGATTTTCCTTCATATAGGCTTCTGCTACTTTTTGAGCTATTGGAAGCACGGTTGTAGATCCGTTAATCGAGATACTGCCCGCAAAAGCCATACTTACTGTTAATATTACCGCCGGAATTATAAGACCGGCAATCCATTTTTTTCTTTTCATCTTACCCTCCATTCTTGATCAATATTATTTTTTTGTTTTTACCTGAAAAATGAATCTTCATTTTTCATTCTGGCCAAGATTAAGGGTTGATTGTTAGAAAATTATTAGGATTCTGTGAAAAATTGATTAAAAATGAGAAATCGCCGTTAAAAGTCCTGGGCAGGAAGATGGATGACAAACCTACTTCCTTCTTCTGGTGTGCTTTTAACTGAAATATTTCCAGCATTTGCAATTACGATATGCTTGACAATCGCAAGTCCGAGTCCTGTGCCTCCCATTTTCCTGCTTCTGGAAGCATCCACACGGTAAAACCTTTCAAATAACCGTGAAAGGTGTTCGGCCCCGATTCCGATACCGTGATCTTGAAAGGCTATGGAAACTTCGGAATCGTTTTTTGTTGCCTCTATTTCAATAGTGCTGCCTGTATCGCTGTATTTGACTGCATTGTCGAGAAGATTTACAAAAGCCTGCTCAATAAGCGCAGCATTAAGTTTTGCAGAAAGCGCCTCGTCACATGAACAGAGAATTTTTATATCCTTTTCATCTGCTTTAGGCCGGCAGACCTTCATTGCTGCTGAAAGAACAGGCAGAACCCGGCATTCTGTAAGTTTGATTATTTTGTTGTCCGTGCTTTGTTCAATAATCGAAAGTTTCATAAGATCTTCTATGATAGCAATCAGCCGGTTGGTGTGATTTTCAATAATTGATACGAATCGGGCAGCTTCTTCCGGATTACTGAGCGCTCCTGTTTTAAGGGTTTCCGTAAAACCTTTAATTGCGGTAAGCGGTGTTTTTATTTCGTGCGAAACATTAGCCGCAAAATCACGACGCATATTTTCAAGGCGCCTTAAACGGGTTACGTCATTTAAAATTATAAGGATCCCTATGCGCTCACCTGCTGCGTTTTTGAGCGGGGTTGATCGTGTGTAAAGCAAGGTCTCATCCTTTATGTAAAAGGACAAATCGGCCTCGCGGGGATTTTCATCCAGAAGTGCCAGCCTGACAAAGCGCTGGAAATCAGGGTTGCGAACAGTTTCCTGAACGCTTCGGTTCAGCAATTCAGACGGCTCCTGATGAAAGATCCGGGCGGCAACCTTATTAACACTGATGATGGTCTCTTCCAGATTAATTGCTATAACACCTTCAAGCATGCTGGAAAGGACTGCTTCAAGCTCATTACGCTGCCGGATGATTGTCTGCATGCGCTCGTCCAAGTTTGCCGCCATATCATTCATGGTCTGAGAAAGCAATTTGGTTTCTGATGAGGCAAATACGGGAAGTCTATATGCCAGATCTCCCTTTGCAAAATGCTCGGCGCCTTCACGGATTTGTTCCAGGGGCCGGCTTACTCGTCGTGAAAAAAACAGGCTGGCCAGGATAGCCAGAAGGGCAGCAACAAGCACGCCAAGCGACGTGCGTTTCTTAATTATTTCAAGCTGTTTATCTATTGCGCTTATGCTCACTGATGTCCGCAAAACTCCAACAGGCTTTCCGTCTTCGATTAACAGAATTGCCAGATACATCATCGGCTCACTAAGTGTATCGCTGTACCGTGTGAAAAAACCTGTCTCTCCTGTGATCGCTTTCACGAACTCAGGCCTGTCCGAGTGGTTTTCCATTTCATCCGGGTCTTTTTCGGTATCGCCCAGAACTTTTCCCGAAGGGTTTATTACAGTAATACGCGTATTGGAAGATTTTCCCGCCCGTTTACACAGCAGATCTATGCTTTTTTCATCTCCGGCCAGGAGATAACTCTTCACGGGATCCTTCAGAAGATTAGCCCTCGCTTCGAGATTGACAGTCGTCTGGTCGAGAAAAAACTGGCGCATTGAAAAACCGGCATACCGGCTGAAAACCAAAAGGGGAATAAGCACTATAAGCAGAAAAAGGGGATATAGTTTCCAGAACAGGGGGTACTTTTTTCTCATGGATTCTCCTTAAACCTGTAGCCCACACTTCGCACAGTTTCAATGTAATGTCCGCATGGGCCAAGTTTTTTCCGGAGTCCGACTATTTGAACATCAACGCTGCGTTCTGTTACAGGATAGTTGTCGCCCCTGACCTCATCTACTATATGTGAACGGGTAAATACCCAGCCGGGACGTTTGCTCAATA
>JBFYVZ010000089.1:0-15648 GCA_041298995.1 Desulfobacteraceae bacterium | reverse complement strand
AGCAGACCGGTAACAATGGAAAATAATACAGCTCCTATGGCTCGCGCAAGGCCAAGCTGCCAGCCCAATATTTTTGCTGTCATCGTGATTGCGAGCACATTAATGGCAGGGCCGGAGTATAAAAACGCGGTTGCCGGACCTATTCCAGCTCCACGCGTGTAAATTCCGGCAAACAACGGCAGAACGGTACAGGAGCATACAGCGAGAATTGTTCCTGAAATGGAAGCTACTGAATAGGATAAAACTTTTTTTGCCTGCGCGCCGAAATATTTAAGCACCGATGCCTGGGAAACAAAAACCGATATTGCTCCGGCAATAAAAAATGCCGGTATCAAGCAGGTAAGTATATGCTCTCTGGCATAATCCTGAAGCATCATAAACGCTTCAAGACCAGATCTTCGTATTATTTCATGGTCCCATGGGATATAATATGCGGCAAGAAAACCCGTTATTATAATCAAAAGCTTTGTCCGCTCTTTCATTTCAACCAAACCTCCTTATTAATACAGCAATATGAATATTCAGCTATATAGTTTGTATTGGCAATTTTCTGCAGATCTCTTCGCGTTTAACCGAAGATATTTGTTTTACAATGTTTGTTACTTCATAATCATCCGAAAGCCAGTGTCTCAGATTGCCGAGAAGACTTGCCGCATATGGTGAGCTGCTCCCGTCCGCAAGATAATAGTTAACCCACAGCCCGTCTTTTTCCGAGTTTACAAGACCTGCATTCTCAAGGATTTTAAGGTGTTTTGAAACGCTTGGCTGGGCAATTTGAAGCAGCGCCTGAATTTCGCATACACACAGCCTCTTATGCTGAAGCATCTTTAAGATCTTAACTCTGTTAGCGTCCGAAAGGGCTTTTGTAACTTTTATAAAATGTTTCATATACGACCTCCATATTCCTTTTTTAGAATATAGATTCTGCGGTCGTCTTTGTCAAGGCAAATACAATAAATCCGGATTTCAGAGGAATGTTTTATGCGTATTGGTATATTTTTAATCATTGTTCGGGATTAAGCATATTCGTGCTTTTTACGTTGTCAGTTCTTGCATATCATATCTGCGCCAGATCAGCCGATTCATATGCCCGCGATAAAACTTCAAGAGGGTGAAACACTTTGTATGGCAGCATATGTTCAAACTGCAACCTGCAGCTCATGCAGTCGGTGATGATTGCATCCGGCACAGCCGCTTCAATTTTCCGAAACAGGAAACGGCCGAGTTCAACCGATTTTTCATAAAAACTCTCCTTGAATCCCAGACTGCCGCCCATGCCGCAGCAGTCCAAGGCGCCGCCCACGCGTAAAATTTCAAGGCCGGGGATAAGCGCCAGAAGCTTTTCATATGGGCTGCCGATTCCCTGTTCGCGCTGGTGGCAGGGGGCAAAATAGACCATCCTTGAGACGAGCCTGCCAAAACGCGTGTTAAAACGATTTTCAAGATACAGGCGGTTCAGATATTCACCCATGTCCAGCATACTACCGGACAGAGCGATTCGCTTGAGCGGGCCCAGGGCGTTAAAATATCCGTCGTCTTTCAGAATTTTATGATACATGGATTTATTCAGACTGACAAAGCCCTCTGTTCCGCCCTTGTTGTCCGGGATCTTGATTTCATCCGCGCCGGCATTGACAGATCGCTGGTAATCATCCGAATAGCAAGCCCTTTCCTTGAGCAGGACCTTAATCAAAAAACCGCAGGTAGGGCAGGAGCATACCAGGTCGTAACCGGAATGCGTTGTTTCAAGCAGCATTTCAAGATTATAGCTGATCCGCTGAAGAGTGGTTTCTTTGTCCCCTTCCAACAGGGTAGGCATACCGCAGCATTGCTGCCGGGGAACGAACACTGAAATACCGTTTTTTTCCATTACCTTGACCGCGGCGATGGCCACTTGCGGGAAAAAATAACCGGCCGTGCAACCGGCAAAATAGGCTGTTCTGTGAGCTTGCTCCGGCGGGTGGCGGTCCAGCCCTTTCTTTTGAGCCCATGCAAAGAAGCTCTCTCGTGCGATTTCAGGCAAGCGGCGTTTGGGATGAATTCCTGCGATTTTTTTGACTGTGCGATCAAAGGGCGCAAATGCTATGACTGTGTTTGCGACGCCGGGTATCATTCCGCACCAACGACCTAAGAGCTGGACATCAGCCAGCAAACGGGCGCCAAGAGGTATGCCTTTCATTCGTGCGTACTCGGTTTTACCCCGGATCACATCGGCGGGAATATTGGGGCATGGACACAGACCGCAGAGGGTGCAAAGTTCACTCAGTTTCTGCAACTCGGCAACATCAACAGGCTTACCCTCCTCTGTTTGTTTGTCGAACAGCCGGTAAAGTTCCGGGAAAAACAGGCAGCTTTCATCCATGAAAATGCGACATGTATCACAGTCGGCACAGGCATCCAGAACACCGCGCATCTTCTTTTCGAATAAGCCGTCATTTGAGAATTTTTGCAAGTAGGTTCATCTTTCTTGATGCTGATAAATGGTTTCGGTTATGGGCCATACCCAATCCCTGTGTGCGTTCCCATTAATTTATGATGCTTTTCAAGCGCAGGCATACGCCTCTATTTTATCGTTTGTTGGATACCTTGAACCATCCTTTGGTTCGCAGGCACACCTTGACAAGCATCAGCATGACCGGAACTTCGATCAATACCCCGACCACCGTAGCAAGGGCAGCGCCGCTTGAGAGCCCATAAAGCATGGTAGCCGTTGCAATGGCGACCTCGAAGTGGTTTGATGCTCCGATCATTGCTGAGGGGGCCGCATCCTCGTAATCAAATTTCAGAAGTTTTGCCAGCAAATAGGTAATGCCAAAAATCAGCCACGTCTGGATAAAGAGCGGGATCGCTATCCAGAGTATGGTCAGGGGATTTGCAATAATAGTCTCGCCCTTGAAGCTGAACAGCAGAGCCAGAGTACCCAGCAAGGCGATTATGGAAACAGGTGTAAGCACATGGAGGAACCTGGAGGAGAACCACTCCAAACCCTTGGTTCTGATGATCCACTTGCGGGAATAATACCCTGCTACCAGCGGAAGCGCCACATAGATGGCAATGCTAAGAAGAAGCGCCTCCCATGGAACGGGCATTTCGTTGACTCCCAAAAGCCAACCACCGAGTAACCCGTAGAATACCAGCATGGTCAACGAATTGATGGCAACCATGATCAGTGTATGTCCCTGGTTGCCTTTGGCGAGATAGCCCCACATCAGCACCATGGCCGTGCAGGGGGCGATGCCGAGAAGGATAGCTCCGGAGATGTACGAGCGGAACAGTTCAACCTGGCTCCCGTCTTTGATAATTTCTGTGCCCGGAATCAGGTCGCGGAAGACATAACCCAGGAAGAATGTCGCAATAGCGAACATCGTAAACGGTTTAATTGCCCAGTTTACAACAAGTGTAAGGATTACTGGTTTGGGGCTTTTCCCGGCGCGGAGTACCTCAGCGAAGTCGATCTTAACCATGATTGGATACATCATAAAGAACAGGGCGATGGCGATGGGGATCGACACAACCGGAGCTCCATTGACATATATAGCCATTGCGTCCAGCGACTGGGCTACACCGGGAGCGACCTTGCCTAAAATTATCCCTCCGATGATGCATAAAGCGACCCAGACGGTCAGGTATTTTTCAAATACGTTCAAGTCCTGTTTTTTCTCCAAATCAGAGTCTTTGGTTTGAATCCCTCTATTACTCATTGTGTCTCTCCTCATTTTTCACGGAAATTTAGATTCGTATTGTGATGAAGGCCATTAATTGAACATTCTGATAGTCTCAGGTAATGATAAAACTCCTTCAAAGTATTCATCGTGTCATTCAACCTTGCTCCCGCCACAGATGCATCGTTGATAAGCATCTCAATAGTTTGTTCAACTATTGTTTTATTCCCTATTCAATTTATCCTGTTCTGCACATTCGCCGGTTTTTTTGTCTTTTGCACAATTCATCAAGATCGCAGGACAGGATGGTTTTCATTAGTTTTTTATCTTCCGCGATGTCATCCGAGTCCATCAGCGCTTGATTAAGCCACTTCAGGCATAAAGCCGGAAACGCTTCTGAAAGCCTGTAATAAACCCACCGGCTGTCTTTACGGCTTTTCACCAGAGCGGCCTTCTGCAGAACACTCATATGGCGGGAAACCGTAGGCATGGCCAGATGGAGCAGCTCTGTGATCTGACAGACACATAGTTCTTGGTGATCTTTCAGTGCCATGATGACACGCAGACGGTTTCCGTCTGCCAGAGCTTTGGTGGTACTGAGTACTTGATCCATTGATTCATCCTTTTATGATCTCTATCATTTAATCTAAAACCCTCAAAATTTTAATATTTGGAATCGACAGGCACAGATTTATAATACCATAATTAGCTATTTAGCTAATTATGGTATTATAGCTGCTTTTTGGGGATGTCAAGAAAATATTCGGGGCAAAAATCAGGGTTTTTATGTTTTTCAGAAATAAAAACCCTCGCCTCTATTATCTCTTGTTGGAATGAACCGGATGGTCATCAGCATGCTTGTCATGATCGGATGAGTTGATAGGCGAACAGTTGTTTTCACATAAAAGGCTCCCATTACCGCATGCATCCGTTTCAAATTGCAGAACGGGATGATCAATCCCGAACTTATCAAACAGATTGCGGCTGATTTTTTCCCGAAGTTGAAGAGTATTACTGACAGGCTGGTCTTCTATAACCACCTGACAGGAAAAGGCCACACCGGATGAGCCAAGGATCCAGGCATGAAGGTAATGAACGCCTGAAATTTCTCATTTTGCGCGAAACTTGAATCGAGTCGCTTCTATTTTTGATGTATTTTCCGCCTGATCTATATTCAGTTCTTTCTCCGGCAAAAGCGGCAACACCAAGAGCAATCAACACCGCAATCATAAGGGTTCCGGGGAACTTTTTTTTCATAGGGCCTCCTCATATATATAGAAGAATATATGAATATAGTTTTCGAGTCAGCCCTATATCAAAGCAATCTGTGTGCCAATAATCTGATCAGCCCTTGATTAGTTATAACATGTTAATATGACACTAAGTATTATAACGGGATGATAACTGTCACTCACCCCGACACATGAACAACAAGGGTATTAAGTATACAGTTTGAACCGAGGCGGCTTTTGTACACACCATAAAGTATCCAGTATTCATTCCCTATATCGCTTTTTTGGAATATAGATTTAAGCCTTATCCTTTGTCAATACGTATAACAAAGCCTTTTTTAAGTTTATGGGAATAGGCACGTAATTATGATATCGGAATATTACTGCTTCGCAAAAAAAGCCAAAACCCCGTCCCTTATTTTAAAGACCGGAGAAATTATTTAGAGCGCATGTTAAAGTTTATCCTATTTTTGACAGCACCCCCTCAAGATTCCCATGTGCGCTCTTCCGGGCGCATTACATATACACAGTAGTTTGGCCGGAAATTGTTATCCATGTTTGAAATATGTGGGCGAGGAAATGATCAGTTTCGGAACAACAGTACCAGTAATTATCAATGCCGAAATTCGAAAACCTTTCAAAAACGCAATCCTGCGGGAAATGGAAAAGTTTCTGCTTGAGCTTATTGTTTCCGATAATGCTTTGTTATTGCGACAATTTCAATTTTTTCATCGGGCAAGCATATAAAAAGGGCGCTATATTTGAGGTCTATGCGAACGGATTTTAGATTTTTGGGAGATAGATTTTTAAGGAACTGAGCGTTAAAAATCACAAGCTGTTTGAGGGTGTTAGCCCGAGTTCTTGTGATTTAGCGAAGTGCCTTAAAAATCCCCAAAAAGCTCATTAAGTGAGCATATTTCGACTTTTTACGAGTCCATCAACCTTGTTTTTTTATAATATGCCAAATCCGGATAAATTGTCAAAGACGTATTTGAAGTTTAATATTATGACCCTTGATTATATTAGTATTATGTTTTATAATCCGTTTTAGAATAATTATTTTATTTACTCCATAAGCTGGGGATAACTATTTGAAATCAAAAGAAACTGAATCTTCAGAATATAAAGGTTTTGAGCAGGGGCCAATTCGCCCTCCAAGCGAAGCCAACAGTCTTTTAATACGCGTTACAAGAAACTGCCCATGGAACCGTTGCGCCTTCTGTCCTGTCTACAAAAGATCAAAGTTTTCTCTACGCCCTGTTGAACATGTTATTAAAGACATTGATACAGTTCACAGATATGTTGTATCATTGCTCCAGCTTGCAGACGAAGCAGAAAAAAGAGGCCTGATAGAGATTGATACTGCCGAACTGAGAATAAACCCTGAAGAAAGGCAGGCTTTTAATGCGGCATACCACTGGCTGTCTTACGGAATGAAATCAATCTTTATTCAGGATGCAAACAGTCTGATAATCAAGCCCTCCGACCTTATTGAAATACTTAAACATCTTCAAAACTGCTTCCCCTGGGTTGAACGGATTACCTCATACGCGAGATCCCAAACAGTCGCGAGGATAAGTGACGGCGAACTTTCCGCGATAAGAGCTGCCGGTTTAAGCAGGATACATATTGGCCTTGAATCAGGCTCCGACAAAGTCCTTGAAATGGTGAAAAAAGGTGTGTCAAAAGAGACTCAGATAAAAGCGGGGCAGAAAGCAAAAAAAGCAGGCTTTGAGCTATCTGAATATGTTATGCCTGGTCTTGGCGGAATTAAATTATCAACCGATCACGCTCTCGAAACAGCGGATGCATTAAATCAGATAAATCCCGATTTTATCCGCCTGCGCACACTTGCAATTCCTGAAAAAATAGCTCTATACGATGAGTATAAAGCAGGCCGTTTTGAAAAATGCACCGATGTGATTATGGCAAAAGAAATCTTGCTGTTTATAGAGAATCTTAACGGAATAAACAGCATCATTAAAAGCGACCACATTTTAAACCTTTTTGAAGACGTGGAAGGCACTCTTCCCCTGGACAAGGAAAAAATTCTTAATGTTTTGAGGACATTCCTTGACATGCCGCAAAAAAATCAGATAACTTATCAGATCGGACGGCGGCTTGGTATTTTTTCACGTTTATCTGATATGCAGAATAATCAAAAGCTTGAAAATGCTGAAAAGGCATGCACAAGTCTCGGGATAACATCTGATAACGTTGATAAAATTGTTGATGAACTTATGCAAAGATTTGTGTAAAGAAGAAAAGGATTCGAGGGTTCACGGAGTCGAGTGGGAAGGCATAAGGCGGAAGGCGTGAGGCGAAAGGCAGAGGATAGGCTATAGGCTGAAGGCTGAAGTCGAATCCTAAAGTATAAACAAGAAACCAGGAATAATACATATCGAACCACGAACATCGAAGTACGAAGTACGATGTACGGCGTTCGAACCAGAAACCAGGAACCAACACATGGGGAAGAAACCTAAACTGAAAGAACATCGGATAAACAGGAACTGGTGCAAGGGATGTGGTATTTGTGTACATTTCTGCCCGAAAAATGTGCTTGAACTCGACTCGGAGGAAAAAGCATTTGCTGCAAGACCTCAGGATTGCATAGCATGTAAACTTTGCGAACTGAGATGTCCTGATCTTGCCATAGAAATAATCACTGAATAGGGCTATCATATGAAAGAAAAGAATATAAAATTTATTCAGGGAAATGAAGTCTGCGTTGAAGCGGCATTATATGCAGGGCTCAATTTTTTTGCCGGCTATCCGATAACGCCTTCCACAGAAATAGCCGAACATCTTTCTTCAAGGCTCCCTCAGATAGGAGGCCGGTTTCTCCAGATGGAAGATGAAATTGCATCAATTTGTGCAATCATCGGAGCATCTTTGACAGGCAATAAAGTCATGACAGCAACGAGCGGCCCCGGTTTTTCACTTATGCAGGAGGCCCTCGGATATGCTGTTATGGCTGAAATTCCCTGCGTGATCGTAAATGTCCAGCGCGGGGGGCCTTCAACAGGCAACCCTACCCATGTAAGCCAGGGTGATGTAAACCAGGCCAGGTGGGGAACTCATGGAGATCATGCCATAATCGCTCTTACCGCATCGAATCACCAGGATGTATTCTCCATAACAGTGGATGCATTCAACATGGCTGAAACTTACAGGACTCCGGTCATCCTCCTTTTCGATGAAATCATAGGGCATATGAGGGAACGCCTGGTAATCCCTGAAAAAGGGGAACTTCCAATTGTTGAGCGGCTCAGGACTTCTGTAAAAAGAGGTGTTGATTATCACCCCTACCTCCCGCGGGAAGACGGACGCCTCCCCATGTCGGACTTCGGCGGAATCCACAGGTATAATGTCACAGGTCTTTTTCATGACATGTGGGGATTCCCGTCAAGCGATCCGGCTATTGTTCACGGGCTTCTCCGCCACCTTGTCGATAAAATCATGAACAATGAAAACGTCATTGCAAGGTATAAGGAATATTTTCTTGAGGATGCAAAGACCGTTTTAGTTTCATACGGCGCTTCGGCACGCTCCGCACTTCATGTGGTTAAAAACAGGAGAGCAAGGGGAGAAAGCCTCGGGCTTCTTGAACTCCAGACACTGTGGCCCTTTCCCGCCCAGATTGTAAGGGAAAAATGCGCCAAAGCGACAAGCATAATTGTTGTTGAAATGAATATGGGACAGGTGATTCAGCAGGTTAAAATGGCTGTTGACAAGCCTGAAAATGTATATCTTGCAAACAGTATCGACGGAGCGCTGATAACTCCGACCGATATCAGAAACATAATGCGGCTGATCAGGGGTATGGGAGTATAGGACATGGCGACAAAAGATTACATAAGAGAGAGATTCTTTCCCCACATGTGGTGCCCGGGATGCGGTCACGGTATTGTTTTAAACGGCCTTATAAGAGCCGTTGAACAGCTTGGAATAGAGAAGAGCAATATTGTAATGGTTTCAGGCATAGGCTGCTCATCAAGGATTTCCGGCTATCTTGATTTTCACACACTCCATACGGTTCATGGCCGGGCGCTTGCTTTTGCAACAGGAATAAAAATGAGCAGACCTGAACTCAACGTCATAGTTCCGATGGGCGACGGGGACGCCCTTGCAATAGGCGGAAATCATTTCATACATGCCGCGCGCCGGAACATAGACATGACCGCGATAATCATGAATAACAGGATATACGGAATGACGGGAGGGCAGTACTCGCCTCTTTCAGGCTACGGCACACTTGCAACAACAGCGCCTTACACAAACATCGACCATTCATTTGATATTGTTGACCTTGCAACAGCCGCAGGCGCGACCTTCGTGGCACGCTCTACGACATATCACGCACAGCAGCTTCCTGAAATTATTAAGGAGGCTATTACTCACAAGGGTTTTTCGGTGGTTGAAATTCTCTCCCAGTGTCCGACTTACTTCGGGAGAAAAAACAAGGAAGGCGGCGCCGTTGAAATGATGGAGCGTATGAAAGATAATACGACTCCGATCGGTTCAAAGGCAAAGCAGGAAAATCAGAGTCTCATTGAAAGAGGTATTTTCATAAAAAAAGATATGCCTGAGTATTGCAGCGAATATGCCAAAATCATCGACAGGGCGATGAAGGGAAAGTAATCATGGAAAGAGTAAGGATTGTATTTTCAGGTTCCGGCGGTCAGGGAGTGATTACCGCCTCTATAATAATTGCAGAGGCAGCCGTGCTTTATGATAACCTTATTGCGGTTCAGTCCCAGTCTTACGGAGCTGAAGCGAGAGGCGGCGCAACGAAATCCGATGTGCTCATATCAGATTCCGAAATAAATTTTCCCAAGGTAACACATCCCAATATCCTTGTCTGCCTGACCCAGGAAGCATACCATAAATTCTCACCCATTATCCGCCCCGGAGGTCTTCTTATTACCGATATCCGTTTTGTCAAAACTCATAAAAAAGTCGATGCGCGCCAGAGAGAACTTCCAATGTATCAGACGGTAATGGATCAAATAGGGAAACCGGTTGTTTTCAATATATGCATGCTCGGAGCAGTAATCGGGATAACGGAAGTAGTAAGGCCCGAATCCATAATGAAGGTGCTTGAGAAAAGGATACCGGCCAATATGATAGAAATAAACAGGAAAGCTCTTGAGCTTGGAATAAAACTTGGCGAGCCGTACAAGGCGTGAGGAAAAACCAGTGATCAGTGATCAGTGATCGGTAATCAGGAGGCGATATTCGAAGTACGATGTCCGATGTCCGAAATTCGAACCATAAACCAGGAACCAGAGACCATAGATCAGAAACCATAGAATAGAAACCATAGACCAGAAACCAGAAACCAGAAACCAGAAACCCGCGACCAGCCCTGCTGGCTTATACATCCACATCCCATTCTGCGTAAGAAAATGCCATTATTGTGATTTTTATTCCATCACAGATCATTCACTTGTTAAAGAATTTGTCGATGCTCTGATACTTGAAATGGAGATGTACAGTGAAGTCGGACTTCTATTTGATACCCTGTACATCGGCGGCGGCACTCCTTCCGTTCTCGAATCAACAGAGATAGACAGAATTATAAAAAAAGCTCTTTCCCTCTTTCAAATAGCATCCGATTCCGAAATAACAATCGAGGTCAACCCCGGGACAGTAACTCCTGAATCATTGAAGAGTTTCAGGCAAGCGGGCATAAACCGGATAAACATCGGAATTCAGTCTTTTCAGGATGATAATTTGAAATTTCTGGGCAGGATTCACTCGGCGGATGAAGGTAAGACGGCGATCAAATGTTTGCGAAACGCCGGTTTCGAAAACATCGGCATTGATCTTATATGCGGGCTTCCGGAACAGACAGTCAAATCCTGGATTTCAGATCTTGAAACAGCCCTCCAGTTTGAACCGGAACATCTCTCTTGTTATATGCTGACATATGAACACGGAACACCTCTTTACAAAGATTTTGAAAGCGACAAGCTATCTCCCCTGCCGGAATCTCTTGCAGCCTCCCTGTTCGGATCAACGGGCGATTTCCTTGAAAACAAGAGTTATATCCATTATGAAATTTCCAATTTCGCGCGCTCCGAAGAGAAAAAATCCCGGCATAACGTAAAATACTGGTCTTATGCTCCATACATTGGTTTCGGCCCATCCGCTCATTCATTCAACGGAACAAGGCGAAGCTGGAACCGCCGCAGCGTCAAAGACTATATAAACGATATCGATTCAGGTATAATGCCTGTAGAAGGAAAAGAGGAACTTACAAAAGAACAGCGGATTATTGAAGCCCTCTTTCTGGGCTTGAGACAAAAGCACGGGATAGATATCTGTTTATTTAATGAAAAGTTCAATGTAAAGTTCAAGGATGTTTTCAGTGATACCTTATCGGATTTAAGCAGAAAAGAGTTTATACATATTTGCGATGATAGGTGCGCTCTCACAAAAAAAGGTATGGTTCTTCTTGACAGCATTTGCGCTGAGTTTGTATGTAGGATGTAAATAGTGGATAGGCATGAGTCGTGAGGCGAAAGACAGGCTGAAGGCTGAAGGTAAAATTTGATGTCCGAAATTCGAACCAGGAACCAGGAACCAGAGACCAGAAACCATAAACCGGGGACCGTTTTATTCATGACCAGATTCTATGTTTTCATAATAAGGATTATACTTGGCGCAGCATTTGCCGTTTTACTCTCCCGGTTTTTTTATCCGGACTGGAAAATCATATATGTTGCCGGGCTGGGTGCTTTTTTAGTAGCAGTTGCCTATATTCTTGAATACTGGAGAAAGAGGGATAAGTGAAACAGATTGTTCTTGGAACCGCCGGACACATCGACCACGGGAAAACAACTCTCGTCAAAGCCCTCACAGGCATAAATACAGACAGGCTCAAGGAAGAACAGCTCCGGGGAATAACGATAGAGCTCGGGTTCGCGTGGCTGGATCTTCCGGGAGGCCTCAGAATAGGAATCGTTGATGTCCCCGGACATGAAAAATTTGTGAAAAATATGGTTGCCGGAGCTACAGGCATCGATGTTGTAGCAATGGTGATAGCGGCGGATGAAGGCGTTATGCCCCAGACAAGGGAGCATATGGAGATTTGCCAGCTTCTCGGGATAAAGTACGGTTTTGTCGTCCTTACCAAGACGGATCTTGTCGACGACGAATGGCTGGAGCTTGTAACAGACGACATAAGGAAGTTTGTAAAAGACACTTTTCTCGACAGCGCCCCTATTCTTCCCGTATCCGCCGCAACCGGAAAGGGAATCCCCGAATTCATCAAGACTCTGGATGAACTGAGCCCTAAAATTCCGGGACGATCCTCCTCCGGCCTCTTCCGCCTTCCCGTAGACAGGGTTTTTACAATGAAGGGATTCGGAACTGTTATAACCGGAACTCTTATATCGGGAAAGGTGGAGGTCGGTGAAACAATCATGATATATCCTTCAGGCGTAACTTCCAAGGTGCGCGGAATCCAGGTTCATAACGAAAGCGTGAATGAGGCTGTTGCGGGCATGCGGACGGCAATCAATTTTCAGGGGCTTGACAAAACATCCGTAGACCGGGGAGAGGTTGTTTCAACACCCGGCGCCCTTATCCCTGGATACATGCTTGACGTTTCTCTCCATCTTCTTAAAAGCAACAGGAAGCCGATCAAAAACCGCACCCGTGTGAGATTTCATACAGGCACAAGCGAAATACTGGGCAATCTGATTCTGCTTGACATGGAGGAACTTCTTCCCGGACAAGAGACTGTGGCCCAGATCAGGCTCGACACTCCGACAGCAGTTGTAAAAGATGACAGGTTTGTTCTCAGGAGCTTTTCTCCAATAAGGACAATAGCAGGCGGGCAAATCCTTAACCCGGTCCCACGGAAGCACAAAAGATTCAAGCCTGAAGTTACGGAAGCCTTAAAAAACCTTTCAGGTCTCTCACCGGAAGAACTTATTGCCTATTATGTTGCCGAATCCGGATACATGGGCGTCTCCTTTTCGGACCTGAAGGTCATGACAAACATCACCGAAAAGAATCTTGACGGCAGCCTGCAGAATCTTCTGTCGAAAAAAAAGATTGTCCTGATTGATAAAGAGAGCAGAATTTTTCTTCACCAGGCCGGTATCGAGAACCTCAAGAAAGAACTGCATGATTTTATAGATTCTTATCACAAGTCAAATCCCCTCAAAGCAGGCATGCCCAAGGAGGAGCTGAAATCCAAATTGCCGGACTTTCTGAACCCGAAGCTTTTTATCCTTATAATCAACCAGATGATAAAAGATAAAAAAATTGCCCTTGATGAGGATATGGTTCGTCTCGAAGGGCATAAGGTTTCACTCGGGGAAGATCAGAGCAGCATAAAAATTAAAATAATGAAAGCCTATAAAGAGAGCGGACTCACACCTCCATATCTCAAGGAACTGGTTCAGGAGCATAAAATAGATTCCGCAAGGGCAAAAGATGTGCTTATGCTTCTTGTAGATGAGGGTGTCGTGTTAAAGGTCAAAGAAGACCTTTATTTCCATACCGACAATATCAGTGACATTAAAAACAGGATGGTCGAATTTCTTCGAAAAAACGGTGAAATGACGACTCCGCAGTTTAAAGATATGACGGGAGCATCCCGCAAGTTCCTGATACCCCTTCTCGAATATTTTGATTCAAAGAACGTTACAATCCGTATCGGGGATATCAGAAAGCTCCGCAAAGGGTAATATCAGAATATCGAATATCGGACTTCGGACTTCGAATATCGGATTTAAAACCGTTGTTCCTGGTCTCTGGTTTCTTGTTGTAGGCAACAGATTACTGACAACTGATCACTGATTGCCGATCACTGGTTTTTCCTCGAACCCTCGGCCCCTTGAATCCTTGAATCCTTTATTTTCAAAATATCTCTTGAAATGGATTGCGTTGTTTGTTAAAAGGCATCAGACTTTTGATCACTTGTTTTTGACCAGGCACAAAAAGTCAGCTTCCGGTTCATACTTGCTTGTTATGAATTAATATTAATAACCGGGAACTATAAACCAGAGACCAGAAATCTAATATGGTGGGTGTAGCTCAGTTGGCAGAGCACCGGGTTGTGGCCCCGGTTGTCGAGGGTTCAATCCCCTTCACTCACCCCATTTTTATTTATGGGTTTGATTAACTATCCTTGAGACCTTTGAAGAACGTCCAATTTTGCCCAAGTTCAAGGTCTCCTTTTGCGCCCGTAGCTCAGCTGGATAGAGCGCCGGACTTCGAATCCGTAGGCCGCAGGTTCGAATCCTGCCGGGCGTACCAGTAATATCAAGAATTTATCGAGCTATACGGTAAGCCTTTTTTTTCATGGTGTGGGATTTTTTCTGAAATACCATATTATGACTTTTCTTCAATTCCTTGATTCCAAGGATTGGCGAGCTGTTTTTCAAATCAAGTTCTGGCTTCTTGGCAAAGATTGATGATGGGAATGGAGACAACTTCCTCCGATGTCAACAATTCCTCCTTGCGCATTAGTTCGCCGATCTTTTCAACCCAATGCCCCGGAATACATTGTTCACCGCACTGGCGGCATTCCGTTATAGGAATCCCTTTGAAAATTATCATGCTGCCGTCTTTCCTGGTCATTCTGACGACTCCCGTTTTTTCCGGAACTTCGCATCCGCATTCAAAGCATCTCATTGCGCGGACCTCCTCATTACATTATTAATCAAATCTTCTTGTTCCGGCTCGTAAGCTGTAACAATCCATAAAATGTCATCAAATAAACCGCATACAAAATGCAGATAATTAACCAGCAAAGGTTTTGCCGCAAACAAGACAGCTATGCCCCCTTTGATGATCAGGATAATCCGCGATAATATTTCCGCTCAGGAGCGCGCCATATTGATGCGCATTTCTTCTTCATACCAAATTGAAGATCCAGGTTGTGAAGATTAGATTATTTTGTAAAATAACAGTTCCGCCGGTAAGGATAGCTGTTTGAAAGGATAGATCTCTTCAGAATTGCCGGATGCTTTGCTTCATCGGTTGAAGATTCCCCGTAGCTTGCTGCTGGGAGTTTCAATAGTATGAAATTCTCTTCAGCGCGAATTATGAGAAAGCAACAAAGATATACCGCTGACAAATGTTGCAACTGCAACAATCCCGAATCCGAGCGGGTAGCTGCCACTTTTTTCAACAATCAAAGAAAAAGCGGGAAGCCCGATCAGAATGCCGGCAAATGTAAAAAAAAGTGATCCGCCGGTCGCCATCCCTGCAAATTCAGGCTTTGCAACGCGTGCAACCTCAGCGAGATATACACCATTCCAACCGATTGCAACAGATCCGAAAAGTGCACAAACCATCAACAATGCAAAAAAAGGCCATTGCGGTGAGAAAGTTGCCGATAACAGCGCGCCTGCAGCCATGGCAATGCCTAAAATACCAAGCATAAAACGGGGCTTTACGCACCGATCGACCAACGCGCCCCATATGATTCTCCCGACAATTCCACCCGCCTGGGTTGCAGCTAGTATAATCCCTGCCTGGATCAGCGTCATTTTCACGTTTTCGATTAAATAAATAACGATAAAAGAGACCAGGCACAATTGCATCGTGGAAAAGAAAAATGAAGAAATGACAATACGGCGCAATTCATGGTGGCAAACTACCATTTTTACCGACTCGATTACATTTTTCCAGGAAAGCCTGGATAGACCGGGAAGCTCCGTGTCGAACTGTTTTCGATAAGGGTGCAGGAAAATGCCAAGAATTAAGCTCAATGCCCCCACCAATAT
>JBFYVZ010000021.1:0-20442 GCA_041298995.1 Desulfobacteraceae bacterium | reverse complement strand
ATAGAAGTACGCTGCAATGACGAAAGACGAAGCGCAACACAGCAGAATGACTTTTTACGAAGCTGTCCATAATCATATTTTCAAAACAGAGGAGAAGAAAAATGCCCAATCAGGATAAAGTGGTTGTCACTTGTGCTGTTACCGGTGTATTGACCGACCCGGGCCGGTTCAACGTGCCCGTGACTCCCGAACAAATGGCCATGGCAGCACAGCAGGCTTTCGACGCCGGCGCCTCAATCGTGCATGCCCACTTCAGATCACAACAGCCTGGAGCCGGCGCCTGGCCCACATGGGACCTGAAGGAGGTCGGAAATATCCTTGCCGCGATCAAAGGGCGGGTTCCCGGAATGATTATAAACATGAGCACCGGCATGATAGGAGCCGATATATCAGGGCCTCTTGCCTGCCTTAAGACATTTAAGCCCGATATAGCGGCCTGCAACGCCGGTTCGCTGAATTATCTTAAGATCCGCCAGGATGGTGTCTGGGCCTGGCCCCCCATACTTTTCGACAACCCGGTTGAAAAGATTAAGACGTTTCTGGACGTGATGACAGCCAATCACATTATCCCGGAATTTGAATGCTTCGATACCGGAATTGTTCGCAGTGTAGCCATGTACCAGGCCTGCGGCATGTTTACGGGTGATCCCCATCTTTCATTCGTCATGGGCGTTGATTCAGGAATGCCGGCAAGGGGTGATCTGTTGCCCATTCTGAAAGATGAACTTCCCCCGAACGCTCACTGGCAAGTCATCGCTACAGGACCCGGCCGTGAAAAAATCTGGGACCTTCACCGGAAATGTATCGAACTCGGCGGTAATGTCAGAACCGGCCTTGAGGATACCTTCTATCTCCCCAATGGTGAAAAGGCGACGGACAACGGACAACTCGTTGACGCTCTGGTAAAAATCGTCCGCGATATGGGCAGGGAAACGGCATCTGCCGAAGAGGCACGGGCTATTTTGGGAATAGACCAATAGAGTTTAAGACTTGCGGAAAGGAAGGTGGTAAATGGCCAAAGACCTTTATTTCAATAATGAAGCCGTAATGGTTCGAAGTGCGGTAAGAGATTTTGTAAACAAGGAAATCAATCCCTTTGTGGATGAATGGGAAGAAAAGGGGCTCATTCCGCTTCATGATCTGTTCAAGAAAATGGGGGATCTCGGGTTTCTGGGAATCCGCTACGATGCCAGGTACGGCGGTCAGGAGATGGATTTCTGGGCTGAGACGGCCTTTATCGAGGAGTTGGCTGCTATTAACTGTGGCGGCGTTCCCATGGCCATCACGGTTCAAACCAATATGGCCACCCCGGCTATCGCCGAATTCGGAAGTGAGTACCTGAAGGAAACATATCTCAAGCCTGCCATAGCCGGAGAGATGGTTGGCGCCATCGCCGTAACTGAACCAGGCGCGGGTTCAGACGTGGCCGCCATAATAACTTCTGCCAGGCGTGAGGGTGACCATTATATTCTGAACGGATCCAAAACTTATATCACCAACGGGACCCAGGCTGATTATTTGACTTTACTGGCGCGCACCAGCGAAGCAAAGGGACATCATTCTTTTTCACTGTTTGTGGTGCCTACCAATCTTCCCGGATTTGTGGTAAGTAAAAAACTAGACAAGATGGGCATGCGCTCTTCGGACACGGCGGAACTGTTTTTCGACGACATGAAAATACCTGCTGAAAATCTGATCGGTACCGAGGGCCAGGGTTTTGTCCATCAGATGATGCAGTTCCAGCATGAGCGGTTTGCCGTATTGCCCATGGCCTACGTTTCGTGTAAAAGATTCATCGACAGGACCGCCGACCATCTCAAAAGGCGGGTCGTTTTCGGCAAACCCCTGATAAGCAAGCAGGTGCTTCGGCATCGAATGGCCGAGTGGCTGGCAGAAACCGAAGCATTGCGACAGCTGACCTACCACATCGTACGTATGAAAGAAAACAGGATGGATGTTACCCAGGAGATATCGATGGGGAAACTCCTGGCCGGGAACCTTATAAACAAGGTTACGGACGGGTGTCTGCAGATGCATGGCGGTATGGGCTTCATGAACGAAACGTGGGTATCCCGTGCCTATAGGGATTCACGTCTGCTTGCAATCGGCGGTGGAGCCAGCGAGGTGATGAGTGAGATTATTTTCAAGATGGCCGGATATTGAGCGAAAGACCTGGAGATATGAAAAATCCACCGAAAAAAAAGACGCTTTCCGCAAGCGCCCTGCGAAGGGAGCGGGAAAAACAGTTGCGGCGACAATCGATTTTGAGCGCCGCCGAAATCCTGTTTGCGCACAATGGATACAAAAAGACAAAGATTGAAGATATTGCCGAAAAGGCTGAGATTTCTGTGGGAACGGTCTACGGTTATTTCCAAAATAAGGAAGAGCTTCTCACGGCCGTGCTGGATGATATAGGCTTATACATCCGCAAGCTGGCGGGTAAAGCTTTCGGAGATGCCGATTCCGTGCTTGAAGGGATCGAACATGCAGGCATGGCCTTTTTTGAGGAACTGTGTCATAGATATCCTGAAAAAGCGTCGCTGCTGTACGATGAATCCATCGGTGTCAGTGATCAGTTTATCAACGCCCGCAGAAATTTCATGCTCAAAATGACGGAGGATGTTCATGGCGCACTCATGAAAGGCAAGGATGGCCTGAGACTTAAATTCGCCTCCGGTATTTCCGCTGAAGTGGTAGCCGTATGCACTACGGCCATTTTCGTGTGGCTGGGCATGTATTACAAAATCTGGCGAAAACGACCCGGCGATATCAATGCCATCGGCCGGGCAGCGGTCACTTATATTGTGGGCGGAATTAAAAGCCTGATAATTCTTGATAATTATAGATAAATGAAGAGGAAACAGTATGAAAGAGATTTGCCGGGATTTAGGGGATGAGTACCAGGTTCTGGATAACATGGTTGCGAAACTCGATGCCGGTGGATGGGCACTCCGAACCCATTGCGCGGGGTGGAGCGTAAAAGATCAGATCTGCCATATCACCTTTTTCGATGCGGCGGCCAGAGAAGCTGTAACGGATGCTGCTGCCTTTTCGCGGAGTGCGGAAGCGTTGTTCAAAGATCTGGACAGCTTCGGGAGCTTTAATCAAAAAACCCTGACGCGCGGGCGTGAGATGACTATTGCCGGGCTTCTGGCCTGGTGGCGCACCGAACGCTTGCTCCTCATCAAGGCGCTGTCAATGCTCGATCCGAAAGACCGTTTGCCCTGGTATGGTCCGCCCATGAGCGCCAAATCATTTGCTACCGCGCGTCTTATGGAAACATGGGCTCACGGACAGGATGTGGCCGATGTCCTTAAAATACGGCGTACACCCGGTGACAGGCTGCGCCATATCGCCCACCTTGGAGTCAAAACCTTTGGCTGGAGTTTCGCCAACCGCAATCTGCCGATTCCGGAAAAGCCGGTGCGGGTAGAGCTGACCGCGCCTTCGGGAAGCCGATGGACCTGGGGCCCGGAAAATTCCGTTGATCTGGTGTGCGGTTCGGCGGAAGATTTTTGCCTGGTGGTGACCCAGCGCAGGCATGTGGATGACACCGGGTTAGAAGTCTGCGGGGACGTGGCCGCCGAATGGATGAAGCAGGCCCAGGCATTTGCCGGTCCGCCGGACAACGGACCGCCGCCGGGAATGTTTCGATAGAAGGAAACCAAGTATTGTTACCGTGGGATCAGAATTACTCCAATAACTTTATTTAAACGTGAAACAGGAGGTAATTTAATCATGGAAAGGGAACAATTCTGGAAAAAATCATATGATGCCGGACTTAAAGATGTTGATCCAAGTAAATGGGAAACCTCGTATGTAGATGTTATTAAACCTGCGTTTGAAAAATTTCCTAACAAGGCCGCGTTTTCCTATTTCGGTATTGAGGTGACTTTTGTCCAGCTAGACGTGTACGCGAATAAATTTGCCAATATGCTCATTCAAAACGGGCTCAAAAAAGGGGATGTGGTCGGAATCAATCTTCCGAATATTCCTGAATATGTTATAGCGTGGCTGGGAACATTAAAAGCCGGATGTGTTGTTTCAGGTGTTTCGCCCCTTCTCTCTCCCGAAGAGATGCAATATCAGCTTAATGACTCAAAAGCAAAAGCCCTTGTTACGCTTGATGCCATATTTGCGGGAAGGCTCGTAAAAATTGAGTCGAATCTCCCTGATCTGAAAGTTGTTGTTGCTGCAAGTGTGGGCGGATTTCTTCCTGCCATAAAAAGAATACTGGGACAACTGCTCAAGAAAATACCGAAAGGAGATGTTACACCCCTGAAAGGGAAGCAGATTTATTTGTTTAAAGATGTAATAAAAGCCGAAACATTTTCTGCAAAAAGTCCTGATGTCAAGATAACACCTGATGATATAGCATATCTGCAATACACGGGCGGCACGACAGGGGCGCCCAAGGGGGCCATGCTGAGCCACCGGAATGCGGTTTCGGATATGATAATAACAACAACCTGGATGGGATGGGAATCGGGAAAGGGCCTTGCCTTGTCTGGCTTTCCGTTTTTTCATATGGCCGGCCTTTTCTTCAACACAACCTGCATATTCCTGGGATTGACGCAGGTTCTCGTACCCAACCCGAGAGATACTGACCAAATATGTGCACAGATAGAAAAATATAAGCCGACCTTGATCGTTAATGTCCCGTCCCTGTACCAACTCCTGATGGCCAACCCGAAATTCAAGGCATTGGACTATTCCGGTGTTGATATATGCATAAGTGGGGCAGCGCCTTTCCCTGAGGAATCACAGAAAGAATTTGAAGCAATCGTGGGGAAGGGCAAGCTGCTGGAAGTATACGGAATGACCGAAACATCCCCATTGACTACAATGAATCCGGGTAAAGGGAAAAAGAACCTGGGGTCGATCGGGCTGCCCTTATTAAACACGGACATCAAGCTGTTGGATACGGAAACCGGCAAAGAAGTTGCCCTGGGTGAACCGGGAGAAATATGCGTAAGAGGACCCCAGGTAATGATTGGTTATTTTAACAAGCCTGATGAAACGAAAAACACAATCGATGCGGATGGATATTTACATACCGGGGATGTTGCTGTCCAGGATGAGGAAGGTTATCTGAAAATAGTGGACAGAACCAAGGACATGTTAATTGTGGGCGGATTTAAGGTCTTTTCAAAGAAGGTGGAAGAGATACTGACGGGGCATCCGGCAATAGAAATGATTGCGACAGTCGGCGTACCTAATCCTGAGCGGCCCGGTTCAGAGCTTGTAAAGGCTTTTGTAATGCTTGCAAAAGAATATCAGGACAAAGACAAAAACGAGATAGAGAAAGACATACTAAGATTTGCCAGGGAGAAGCTTGCCCCCTACGAGGTTCCGAAAATAATCGAGATAAGAAAGGAGCTTCCGCTTACAGCGGTTGGAAAGCTTAATAAAAAGCTTCTTCGGGCGGAAGCAAAAAAATAAGGATCACCTCTGCCGGCCGTTTAATCAGATGTTATGTAAGGCTCTCGGATTAAGAGCGAAGGAGGGATTGGAATGGCTCAGGCCGGGTTCAATGAGAAGGTAAAACTGAACGTTAAAGATAATTTTGATCAAAGCTGTCAAATGTACAATGCGTTTGAAGAGAAGCATCATTTTTTCGCTTCCCTTGCCCTGAAGCTGGCCGAAAGTGTTAATTTAAAGCCCGATTCCATGGTGCTGGATGTGGGCTGCGGAAGCGGAATCTCGGCGCAGGTTTTAAATAAATATTATTCCTGCCGTATACTGGGAGTTGATTTATCGGAAAAAATGGTAGAGGCAGGCAGGTTGATGTGTGATTCTACAGATATCCGCCTTGAAGTCGGAGACGGAGAAAAGCTTGCAGATTTTGTTGGAGACCAGGTTTTTGATTACATCCTTTATAACGCCTCGATCTTTATTATCCCCGATGTTGAGCGAACCATCAGAGAGGCTGCCGGCTGCCTGCGCCCGGGCGGCAAAATCGCCTTTTCTTTCTATCCCTTTCTTGAAGGTGTAGCGGGTGAAGATCTCCTGGCTGAGGCGTTTAACCGTCTCGGTGAACCGGTACCGCGTTTCAGGGTGATAACAGATTATGATAAGGCTTGCCGGGCTCTTTCTCTTTATTGCGGCGCTGTTACCAACCATCGGTGGGTAAGGCCGTTTGATATTGAATTCCTACAGGATTTTTTCTCCATTCCGGCCCAGTCGGCGTCGCTGTTTCCGGGAAGGGATTATGAGACCCGCCGTAAGTTGGCGCGCGGGCTTTTTGCAACACTTTCCGATGTGGCGAATCATGCCTCCATCGTCTGGCGCATGGCAGAAGGGACAAAACATTAAGACGGCATTTTAAAACAGCCCTGAATAATGAACTACCCCGAAGAAGAGCTTCGAGGAATTCTTTTGATTAAAAATGTGCATGGTTCTTTAAGCCGGTTGGTCTGCATTCCCGATCCAAGAAGCGGTGAAGCTGTGAAGGCTTTTATCCAGCTCAAACCGGAACTGGAAGCGACCGAAAAGGAGATCATAGATTTTTGCAAAGAGAAGCTTGCCGGATACAAATGGCCCAGAACGGTAGAATTCAGAGAGACTCTTCCGACGAGACCTTTGCATAACGCCCTCTTTTGCCCGATTACGGCGTCAGGCTCAAATTTCAATCCTCGAAATACTCAATGTATTCCTGTGGTTGAAATTATCGCCTTCCTTGTACTTGGCCAAAATCGAACGTTCTTCAAAGGTCTCGCGACCTCGGTTATCGGCAAGGTATTGAGAAGAGTACTCAGGGATGAAGAGCTGAAAAAGATAAATAAACCATTTTATTTTATCTTTTTTTAGGCCTGCCGGATTTACTGTTCCCCGGCTTTTTAGTCCGGCAGGCTGTCCTTGTTCCGGTAACCCGCTTCATCGAGCGGCATGCAACAACATCAATGCCTTTTTCACCTAAAAAATCTTTGATCAGTATCTGGCCTATCTCAACCGGGGCTACGACCTTAATTTGATGTATTTTTTGCGCCGCCTCCAGTATCCTATCCTTATGAATCGCCCCTGATGCCTTTACCGGCAGGCGCTGCCTCAGCGCGCCTGAAATCAGAACGGTAGTGCTTATGCTCCGGCGCGGGTCCGTGAATTCCTGCCTCGCATACTTGGCGCCGCGATTACATTCATTGCCGGAAACTTCTTTTATCCGGTTCTTTTCATGTTCAAGCTGCAGCGGGCAACCAACCGGACAGCCTATACATATGTATTTTTTTATCTCAATCAACTTTCTCTCCCTTTTCAAGCGGAAGAATATCTATACGCAGGGTATCTCCATGAAATTTGTCGAGCAGGTCCGGCTTTATCTTGAACATGATCATTTCGGCCGGAAAAACAAAACGCAGCTTTTTTTCCATTAGACTGCCTACCCTGATTTTACATGGCTTCATCGCAGCTTTACAGCGAAGGTGTATGGTATGCTCTCTTTCAGGGCTCAATGTATGCGGAACACAGTAACGCACATTGTCACCGGGAACAAGCCGGATATTATCCTTCGGCCGTCTCACACCTTTAGACCATTCACCCGCAAACCTCCCGGCAAGTAATGCCTCACGCGTCACGTAGTCAACCAGATCATGAACATGCAGAACATTACCGCAGGCAAACATTCCCGGCATGCTGGTTTCCAGTGTGCTGGATACCAATGGCCCTCCGGTTACAACATCAAGGCCGATTCCAAGGTTCTGGGTAAGTTCGTTCTCCGGAATCAAGCCCACCGATATAAGTAGAGTATCGCATGGGACATCCCAGGCCCGGCTCATGTCGGGCTTTAAGTCTGCATTCACAGGCGCAACTGTAATCTTCTCGATGCGATCGCGGCCGTGTATACAGGCAACCGTTGTAGATAGGTGAAGGGGAATATCAAAATCCTCAAGGCACTGAACAACGTTGCGTGTGAGCCCGTTAGAATAAGGCATGAGCTCGAAAACACCTTCGACACGGCAGCCCTCCAGCGTCAATCGCCGTGCCATGATCAGCCCGATATCACCCGATCCCAGAATGGCGATTCTTTTCCCCGGCAAATAGCCCTTGAGATTGACGAATTTCTGCGCAAGCCCTGCCGTGAGGATACCCGATGGCCTTGTGCCGGGTATGCGGACAGCGCCCCTCGTGCGTTCACGACATCCCATGGCCAATACGACAGCCTTTGTTTCCACAGTTATGAGTCCATGCGATTCACTCATTATACGAACTTTTTTGGAACCGCCGGAATCTATCACTACACCTGACACATAGCTGCCGGGTAAGACATCAACATCATGGTCGATGACCTTCTGAAGAAACCGCTCGGCATATTCCGGTCCGGTAAGTTCTTCGCGAAAGTAGTGCATTCCGAATCCCGAGTGAATACATTGAAGAAGAATTCCCCCGGCTTCAGGCTCACGATCCAGAATTAAAACTTTGTCTTCGCCGAAATCCCTGGCGCCCAAAGCCGCTCCCATTCCTGCGGGACCACCGCCTACAACCACTACCCCATATTTTTTTTCAACCCGTCCCAGCATAACTTTCTATGGTTACCCCTGCAATTTCAGTCATCCATCATCTTTCTCACAACCCACGAATCGCCGCCACGTTTTGTTATTTCCTGAAAAGGCTTATCCAGACGTTTTGACAGAATGTCCATGCAGCGCGGCGCGCAGAAACCTCCCTGGCAACGCCCCATGCCTGCGCGACTTCGAAATTTTATGCCGTCCAATGTCCGAGCACCGTGATCAACGGCACTATGGATCTCGGCTTCGGTCACCAGTTCACACCGGCATACGACCTTTGCAAACATGCGATCTTTTTCAACAAGGTGCCTCTGCTGCTCATCATTCAGTGAGGCAAAGCGCGGCGGCCCGGGAAGATGCGGCTTGAAGTTTTCTTTTTTCTTCAGAACCAGTCCTTCTGATTTTAAAATATCACGCACAAACAGAGCTATTGCAGGCGCGCTGGTAAGCCCGGGAGACTGGATGCCTGCAGCGTTAATGAAACCTTTTATCCGTGTCGGTCCGATAATAAAATCATTCGTATTGCTGACGGCCCGCAGTCCGGCAAATTCGGTAATGGTATCACGCTCTGTTATGGATGGACATATTTTGCTCACAAATCCAAACACATGCTCCGAACCTTCGTATGTTGTGGAAGCATCCTCACGGTCCGCCGTGTCCTGGGCAGTTGGGCCGACCATGATCGTTCCGTCAAAAGTAGGAATTATCAGAATGCCTTTCGTATTCTTTTCCGGTATCGGAAAGATAAGCCTCTGGACAAGCCCCTTGAGTCGCTTGTCCAGCATATATTCTTCTCCTTTCCGGGGATGTATGGTGAAATCCCTTAAACCTGCCATCTCGGCAATCTTATCAGCATAAACTCCGGCACAGTTAATCACAAACCGCGCTTTTATTGTTTCCGTAGATGTATGCACGGCAAGAAAGCCTTTCTCGACTGCGATCTTTTCTACCGCACAGTTCACTTTAAGATCTACACCGTTATCAACGGCGTTTTCACTCAGCGCGTTAGCCAGCTCATAGGGATTGATTACTCCTGCTGACGGAGCATGCAGTGCCGCAACGAGCGTATTGGAAAGATTTGGCTCCGCGTTCCGGAGGTGTTCCCTGTCCCATATTTCAAGGCCCGGAACCCCCTTTGCTTCTCCCTGTTTTTTTAACCGCTCCAGCTCCGGGACTTCAGATTCGCTTCTGGCCACAACCAGTTCGCCGATTCGTCGAAAACCGAAATTAAGATCTTTACACAGCCTGTCGTACAGTTTATTTCCGCGGACAACAAGTTTTCCCTTTAGCGTATCAGGCGGGCTGTGGTGCCCTGCATGGATAATGCCGCTGTTGGTTTTAGTGGTGCCGAAGCCTACCTCTTCGTATTTTTCCACTATAACGACGCTAAGCCTGTAGCGTGACAGTTCGCGGGCAATGGCACAGCCTATCACTCCGCCTCCGATTACCGCAATATCATACATAAAAGCTCCTTGAAACTGAATCTGAAGCAACCACTTGGAACACTCAATCCCGTGATCTTTGCTTATACCCTTACCTCAGTAAAAAGTCAAAAAAACGACTTTTTACTTTCAGGTAAAGGGAAAATCCCTTTCAGCCTTGACAAGTCGGGGAGAGACATTATAGATGTTTTAAATAAACGGCTATTAGTTAAACATCTCAATATGGTTACGGACATTCCCAATGATGAAACCGTTTCATAAATTTCCCCCCAATTTAAAAGAACAAATCCGCTATATCCTGACAGATATCGATGACACCCTCACAAGTAACGGACGGCTTCCTGCCGTAGTCTTTGCCGCCATGGAACGGCTGAAAACAGCCGGTATCAGAATTATACCGATCACCGGACGCCCTGCCGGATGGTGTGATCATATTGCCAGGATGTGGCCCATAGATGGCCTGGTTGGTGAAAACGGCGCTTTCTATTTCAGTTACGACGAGCGCCGGAAAAAGATGCTGCGCCGTTATTGGAAATCCGAAAAGGAGCGCAGAACCGACCGGAAAAAACTTGATGAGATCAAACGGGAAATACTGGCCGGAATCCCCGGATGCAGTGTAGCATCCGACCAGGCGTACCGTGAAGCGGATCTTGCTATCGATTATTGTGAAGATGTTCCGCCCCTTTCTATGAAAGCGGTTGATCAAATTGTTGATTGCTTCAGGGCGGCCGGCGCCCGGGCAAAAATCAGTTCCATACATGTTAACGGCTGGTTTGGGGATTATGACAAACTTTCCATGACCAGGCTGCTTTTTACCGATGTTTTCAATGTAGCCCTCGATCAAGTCAAAGAGCAGATAATTTTCACCGGTGATTCTCCCAATGATGCCCCGATGTTTGCCTATTTTCCCCATTCGGTCGGTGTTGCAAACGTAAGCCTGTTTACAGGAAGAATAGCCCATGAACCGGTTTGGGTAACACAAAAAAATGGCGGCGAAGGATTTGCCGAAATGGTTAGTGTTCTTCTTCCACGAGTCCAAAGGAGGCATAAATAACTTATGGCTGCCAAATTCTTAAGTGAAAAAAACCTCAAGTTTCTTTTGTATGAAGTTTTTGAAATTGAATCCCTGACCCGCTTCGAGTATTATCGTGAACACAATCGAAAAACATTTGATATGGTTCTCAAAGAAGCGCTCAAACTCT
The DNA here is from genome assembly GCA_041298995.1 of Desulfobacteraceae bacterium. GTDB lineage: Bacteria > Desulfobacterota > Desulfobacteria > Desulfobacterales > RPRI01 > RPRI01. Next base: position 9,297 of record JBFYVZ010000021.1, on the reverse strand, counting down.
CCAGGAATTTACTTTACCCGGTATTTACCGAAATGGACCGTAATCCTCCGGAGCTTATCGCGGGTAAAGTCAAAGTACACCCCTCTGTACGAACCATAATGAAAGAATTCGGCGATGGCGGATGGATTTCAAGCAGAATGCCTTATGAACTTGACGGCAATCAGCTTCCCCATTTAATCGCCGATGCCTGTGACTTTATATTCGGGTCGGCAAATTATTCGGCTGGCGTTTACCCCGGACTTTCTGCCGGAGCCGCTCACCTGATCGAATCTTTCGGCAGCAAAGAGCTGTTCGATACTTATGTGCCGAACATATATGCCGGCAGATGGCAGGGAACCATGGCGTTAACTGAACCTGAAGCAGGCTCATCACTTACGGATATCACAACTACAGCGGAAGCGACCGACCATGGGTATTATCTGATAAAAGGACAGAAAATATTTATCTCTGCCGGAGACCATGACGGGGTTGAAAATGTAGTGCACCTCATGCTGGTCAAGATTAAGGACGCGCCTGCCGGAATAAAGGGAATATCACTCTTTGTCGTTCCAAAAAACAGAATTGACGAAAACGGCCGCCTGATTTCAAATGATGTGAACACGTCCGGAATATATCACAAACTGGGCTACAGGGGATGTCCGATCGTACAGCTCAGCATGGGAGACAAAAATAATTCTCGCGGCTGGCTTGTCGGAGAACCTCACAATGGATTGAGATACATGTTCCAGTTGATGAACCAGGCGCGCATCGGAGTCGGTATAGGCGCCGCCTCTATTGCTACGGCCGCTTATTATGCATCTCTTGATTATGCCAAAACCCGTCGCCAGGGTCGTCCTGTTTCTAAAAAAAACCCGGCCCTGCCCCAGGTTCCAATTATTGAGCACGCGGACGTAAAACGAATGCTCTTGTTTCAGCGGGCTGTTGTCGAGGGGTCTCTTTCTCTTCTCATGCAGTGCAGTAAATATGTTGATATGATTAAAGTCCTTCCTGATGATGAGAAAGAAAAATATATAAATCTCCTGGAGATTTTAACGCCAGTTGCAAAAAGTTATCCCTCTGAAATGGGCATAGAGTCTATCAGTCAGGGCTTGCAGTGCTTTGGCGGATCCGGATACTGTGATGATTATCCGATGGAGCAGTATTACCGTGACGCACGCATCCACCCTATCCATGAAGGCACTACCGGTATTCAGGGCATGGACCTTCTGGGGCGTAAGGTAGTCGCACAAAATGGCCGGCCATTTATACTGTTTATAGCAGAAATCGAAAAAACCATCGCAATGGCAAATGAATTTCCTGAGCTCCGGATCTTTGCGCAACAACTAAACGACTCCCGGACAAAACTTCAGGAGGTTACCCGGCATCTCATGCAGGTATTTATGGATAAGGGAGCCGAATTTTTTCTGGCGGATGCGACGCTCTATCTTGAATTGTTCGGAATTGTCGCTATCGCATGGCAGTGGCTGTTACAAGGAATTGCAGTCCGGAAAGCCCTGCAAAATGCCTCAAATAAGAAAGATATTGCTTTTTATCAGGGGAAATTTATTGCGCTGCGCTATTTTTTCGGATATGAGCTTCCCAAAACGCTGGGTCTCGCTGAACGCCTTCTTAACGGTGACGGATTGACGGTTGTTATGACTGCGGAGTTATTCAACGACTGACCATTTACATCGCTGTTTCAGCGAACATATAAGAAATGCCGTCATCCGCAATATATTTTAATTTTCGACTTTCTTTTTTTCAATTAAATGATTAATATGTTGAGGCAATTGCAAAAGTCGTCATTCCCGTGCAAACGGGAATCCAGGAATTTTGCAATTGGCTCTATTGACCGGATAATTTTAGGGAATGACGATCCTGATTTTGTATGGCATATAACAGGAGGATATCATGTGGGAATATACTGATAAAGTTAAAGATCATTTTTTAAACCCAAGAAATGTCGGGGTTATCGAAAACCCGGACGGTGTCGGCGAAGTCGGTTCACTGGCTTGCGGAGATGCCTTGACGCTCTATTTCAAACTCGATGAAAAGGGTAAAGTCAATGATGCAAAATTTCAGACTTTCGGATGTGCAAGCGCTATAGCCTCTTCATCCGCTCTGACTGAAATGATAAAGGGATTGACTCTCGATGAAGTTTCTAAAATAACAAATGAGGATATAGCCTCTTATCTCGGGGAGCTTCCGAAAGAAAAAATGCACTGCTCCGTAATGGGCAGGGATGCCCTTGAAAAAGCCATATCACACTACCGTGGTGAAAAAGAAAAGAAGGTGGAAGGTGAAATCGTATGCGAGTGTTTCGGCGTTACAGATGTCGATATAAGGCGCGCGGTCACGGAAAACAATCTTTCAACGATTGAAGATGTTACAGATTATGTAAAGGCAGGCGGAGGCTGCGGCAAATGCCATGAAAAAATACAGGATATTATCGACTCTGTTCAAAGCAAAGATAAGCCTGTTAAGAAAAAAGTCATAAAGCTTACCAATATACAGAAAATAAAACTGATTGAAGAGACCCTTGAACGCGAGATAAAACCCGCCCTTAAAAAAGACGGCGGGAATATAGAGCTTATAGATGTTGATGGAAACAGGATAATTGTAAAAATGCGCGGGACATGCGCATCCTGCAGTAAATCCCAGATTACGCTTAAGCATTATGTGGAATCGAAGCTGAGAGAACTTGTGGCTCCGGAACTCATTGTTGAGGAGGTGCAGCAATGAAACCGATATATGTCGATAATAACGCTACAACACGTGTAGCTCCCGAAGTTCTTGAAGAGATGCTTCCTTATTTTTCTGAACTCTATGGGAATCCCTCAAGCATGCATTCCTTTGGCGGAAATGTTGCGAGGAAGATAAAAGAGTCCCGTGCAAAAGTCGCAAAATTAATAAGCGCCATGCCCGAGGAAATACTTTTTACCGCCTGCGGCACCGAAAGCGACTCCACCGCAATTAGAGCCGCCCTTATCTCAAACCCTGACAGGAAACACATTGTAACAAGCAGAGTCGAACATCCTGCAATTAAAAACCTGTTTGAAAACCTCGCAAAAAACGGATACCGGGTTACATTTGTTCCGGTTGACAGCAAGGGGCTGCTCGATCTCGATTATTTATACGGACATCTTGACGATGATACCGCGGTAGTCAGCATTATGTGGGCAAACAATGAATCAGGCGTGATTTTCCCGATTGAAGAAATTGCCCAGGCCGTCAAGGCAAAGGGTATCGTTTTTCATACGGATGCAGTTCAGGCCGTAGGGAAAGTCCCTGTTGACATGAAAAAGGTGCAGGCGGATATGCTTTCCCTGTCGGGACACAAAATTCATGCCCCAAAGGGAATCGGGGCTCTTTACATAAGGAAAGGGACCAAATTTTCCCCTTTTCTCATAGGCGGCCACCAGGAAAGCGGACGGAGAGGCGGAACAGAAAACGTGGCTTCCATTATCGGGCTTGGTAAAGCAAGCGAGATGGCGCTTGCAGACCTTGATCAAATGTCAACACGCATAAAAAAGCTGCGGAACAAGCTTGAAAACACTCTGATAAAGTCTGTGTCCAATACGATGATAAACGGCGACAGGGAACAGCGTCTTCCCAACACAACGAGCATCGGGTTCGAATTTGTTGAAGGAGAAGCCATACTGCTGATGATGGATGAGTTCGGCATATGTGCATCATCCGGTTCGGCGTGCACCTCCGGATCTCTCGAGCCGTCGCACGTTCTGCGCGCAATGGGAGTTCCTTTCACTGCAGCCCATGGCTCAATACGTTTCAGCCTGAGCGTATACAATACGGAAGATGAAATCGATTTTATTATTGAAAAGGTTCCGCCGATAATCAAACGGCTCAGGGAATTATCTCCTTTCTGGAAAAACAACAGTTGCGGATAAATCCCTGAACTCTCGAGGCTCTTGAAAAGTATATTTCCCCTCACCCTAATACTCTCCCACAAGTGGAGAGTGAATTTTTGAGAGTTTTTGCAATAGACTTACTTGATTGGAAGAAAAGGAAACGAGGTTGATTATGTTTAAAGTAATGGTGCGGGACAACATGTCCCCTGTCGCAAAAGAATTTCTTGAAGCAACGGGCAAGATTAAAGTTGTTGTTGATAATGAGAAAGCCACTAATGATCCTGAAGAACTGGCAAAAATCATAGGGGAATTTCACGGCCTTGCCATAAGAAGCGGAACCAAAGTCACCGAACAGGTTTTAAAAAAAGCCGGGAAGCTGAAGGTAATAGGCCGCGCAGGAATCGGCGTTGACAACATAGATGTCCAGGCAGCCTCACGACAGGGCATTGTTGTCGTAAATGCCCCAGGCGGCAACACTGTTACAACGGCAGAGCATACGGTTTCGCTGATGCTCTCTCTCGCGAGGCATATTCCGCAGGGCACCGCATCCATAAGGGAAGGAAAATGGGAAAAGAAAAAGTTTACGGGCGTTGAGATAAGTGGAAAGACTCTTGGGATTCTGGGACTGGGTCAGATAGGGCGGGTTGTTGCCGACAGGGCCAGGGGTCTTCAAATGAAAGTCATAGCCTCCGATCCGTTTGTCAGTAAGGACGCGGCGCGTTCCCTAGAAGTCGAACTGGTCTCCTTTGACGAACTTATTTCATCTTCCGACTTTATTTCTTTGCATGTTCCCCGTCTCAAAGATACCATCAACATGATTAATGCCTCCTCCATTGCAAAGATGAAGCAGGGCGTCAGAATCATAAACTGCGCAAGGGGCGAAACCATAAATCTTGATGATCTTTATGATGCTCTCTTAAGCGGGCACGTGGCAGGAGCAGCCCTTGATGTTTTCCCGAAGGAACCTCCTGATTCTTCAATACCAATCCTTCAGCATCCGAATATCATATTCACACCCCACCTTGGCGCAAGCACGGGCGAAGCCCAAATAAAGGTGGCTGACATGATTGCAAAGCAGATTGCCGCATATTTAATCGACGGAATTCTGATAAATACCGTAAATTTTCCGTCCGTATCCGATGAAGTTATGCAACAGCTCCGTCCCCATCTTGATCTTGCGGAAAAAATGGGATCCATTATGGGGCAGCTTGTCAGGAAAATTCACGATATCACTGTTACCTTCAGCGGAGATGTCGCTGAACTTGATACCAGGCCGCTTACACATGCGGTACTTAAAGGACTTCTCGGCACCTTTACCGATAAGCCGGTAAATTATGTAAGCGCGCCTGCCTTGGCCAGGGAAAAAGGCATAAATATAAAAGAAACTGTAAGCCGAACAAGCGATGATTATGCAAGCTTGATTAAGCTCAAACTTGAGGAGCATGAAGGCGGTCCTGGAGAGATATGGGGTACGATATTCGGAAAGAAGTATCCTAGAATTGTAAAGCTTGGGCGAATCCGCATGGATGCCATACCCGAAGGCGAAATAATAATAATCCGGAATTACGACAGGCCGGGAGTGATCGGAAATGTGGGCGCTACCCTCGGCCGTCATAACATCAACATAGGCCGTTTTCAGCTTGGAAGGCTTGATGAGCAGGCGCTCTGCATGGTAAACATTGATACGCCTGCAGACAAGAAAGTGATCGAAGATATAAAATCACTCCCGAACATTATTTCTGTCCAGCAGATACACTTATAAAAATATGTCTCTGGTTTCTGGTTCCTGGTCTCTGGTTGGAATATCGAATTTCGTACATCGTACTTCGTTGATCGTCGTTCGTGGTTCGACCAACGATTCACGATCCACGATTCACGCCTTATGCCTCATATCTTATGCTTCAAGCAAGCTTCTTTCTGACCATCTCCTTAAGCCAGTCGATCCACGGATCAAAACCTTCTTCCGTCTTTGCTGAAATCTCAAAAACGCTCATGTCCGGATGTATTTGCAGTATATTTTTTACGGCAGCCTTTTTGTCATATTCCAGATAAGGAAGAAGATCCGTCTTGTTTAACAGAGCCGCGTCGCAAACCCGGAACATCAGGGGATATTTAAGCGGTTTATCCTCACCTTCCGTAACGCTTAAAACAACTACTCTGGCATCTTCACCTATATCAAATTCAGCCGGACAAACAAGGTTCCCGACATTTTCAACAATCAGAAGGTCAACGGCATCTAAATCTATGCTGTTTGCAGCATTACCTATAACATGGGCGGCAAGGTGGCAGTCTCCGCCAAATTCATCGGTATTTACCTGAACAACCTGAACTCCCGTCACAGACAGACGGTCAGCATCAATAGTTGAACAAATATCGCCGACTATAACAGCGCATTTTATTTCCGGCAAAAGGCGTGAAATCGTCTTTACAAGCGTGGTGGTTTTTCCTGAGCCAGGAGAGCTCATGACATTTAATACAAAAACTTTTTCACCGGCAAAACGATCCCTGTTCTGCTGGGCCATTGTATCGTTAACATCCAGAACTTTTCGTACAACCTTTATTTCCATTGTGTTATTCCTCTATAAATATTGTTCTTCTCCCAATTAGTGGGAAAGGGTTCAAGGATTCGAGGGTTCAAGTGAACCAGATACTCCAATCTGACGGCTTTGTAAAAAGATCATTATGCAAGGCGCACAAATCTTGAGGACTGAAGCGTACTTACTGGTACGCTGCAATGACGAAAGATGAAGTGCAACACAGCAGAATGACTTTTTACGAAGCCGTTACGGGTCTGCAATTTCTATTGAGACTATATCAAGTTCTCTGCCTGAAAGAATCTGAATGGAACCGCTGCTGCATTTTATACAGGTAAAGACCGGCCCTGTTATTGTCCATTCGGCGGAACATTCATTACATCTTGCAACTACAGGAACTTCTTCTATTACAAGCTTTGCGCCTGAAAGCGGTGTATCCTTTATCACTATCTCAAAACAGAATTTCAAGCTCTCCGGCACGACGGCGGAAAGCTTTCCCACCTTGATATTAACTCTTTCCACCTGAATATTCTCAGCGCTTTTCGGAATTGAAGCCGAAGCAATTTCAACAATCTCCATTGCTATGCCCATTTCATGCATAGCCGAACACCGAAGCGCAGAGTTTACCAAGAACACCCAGATTCTCGCAAATATGTATGCCGCTTTTCTTCATCGCGGCGATTTTCCCCTGAGCCGTCCCGCTCCTTCCGCTTATTATTGCGCCGGCATGTCCCATTCTTCGTCCCGGCGGAGCAGTCAGCCCTGCAATAAAACCAATAACCGGTTTAGTAACATTCTTTGATATAAATTCTGCGGCTTCTTCTTCGGCAGTTCCGCCTATCTCTCCCACCATTACTATCCCTTTTGTTTCAGGATCTTTTTGAAAGGCATCCAGGCAGTCGATAAAATTGGTTCCGTTTACAGGGTCTCCGCCTATTCCGATACATGTTGTTTGCCCGATTCCCTTTTGCGTAAGCTGATGAACAACCTCATACGTGAGAGTTCCTGATCTGGAAACAACTCCTATAGGACCGCCCGGTTTATGAATGTGTCCCGGCATTATACCTACCTTGCACTCTCCGGGAGTAATTATGCCGGGACAATTCGGCCCTATGATACGGTTCTTTTTCCCTGCAATATAATTCTTGACCTTCATCATGTCGATAACCGGAATCCCCTCGGTAATGACCACGATAAGCGCAATCCCGGCATCTGCCGCTTCCAGTATGGCATCTGCAGTAAAAGAAGGCGGGACGAAGATCATACTGCAGTCGGCTCCTGTTTTTTTCACTGCTTCGTTTACAGTATTAAAAACAGGTATATCATCCATTTTCTGGCCGCCTTTTCCGGGGGTAACACCGGCAACAACGCCGGTTCCATAAGCAACACACTGGCGGGTATGGAACTGGCCTTCCTTCCCGGTTATTCCCTGAACAACAAGACGTGTATTCTTATTTATAAAGATACTCACTTTTTATAACCTCGCTTGTATAAAAGCCACATATATTGGTTCTTCTTCCTCCACCCGAACCCTTGCCCCCTCGAATCCTTGAATCCTTATTATTCTACCACCCCTGATCAGATTCTTACTATCTTTGCAACTTTTTGCGCCGCATCCTGCAGATCAACGGCCGTAATAAGATTCAGCCCTGATTCGGAAAGGATCTTCCTCCCCATCTCAACATTTGTCCCTTCCATTCGTATTACAACAGGCACATTTATGCCTGTCTTTTTTGCCGCCTGAACCACACCCTCTGCAAGGACATCACATCTTAAAATACCGCCAAAAATATTTATAAAGATACCTTTGACATTCTTATCTCCAAGAATAATCCTGAAGCCATTTTCTACCATCTCGGCGCTGGCTCCGCCGCCTACATCAAGGAAATTGGCCGGCTCGGCTCCTGCAAGCTTGATAATATCCATCGTAGCCATCGCAAGGCCTGCGCCATTTACCATGTTCCCGACATTCCCATCCATTTTTATATAATTCAGATTGAACCTGGATGCCTCAACCTCAAGGGGTTCTTCCTCATCAAAATCCCTGTATTCCAGAATATCCTTATGTCTGAAAAGAGCATTATCATCAAAGTTTATCTTCGCATCAAGGGCAATAACAGCGCCGGCTGCAGTAATGACAAGGGGATTTATTTCCAGAAGAGAGCAGTCATAGTCAACAAAAAGGCTGTAAAGATTTTTCAGCATTGCAGAAAACTCCTTTATCGCAACAGCCGGCAGATTCAGTCCGAAAGCCGCATCCCTGCAGTGGTACGGATAAATTCCCGCAAGGGGATCTACATATATCTTTATAATCTTTTCGGGACTCTTTTCCGAAACCTCCTCGATATCCATTCCTCCGGCCTCACTTGCCATAATAACAATCTTTGCTGAAGCTCTGTCGGGGATAATTCCGAGATAAAGCTCTTTGTGAATATTGAGTCCCTGCTCAACCAGAACCTTTTTTACAAGCCTTCCTTCAGGCCCTGTCTGATGTGTAACAAGATTCATGCCTATTATAGCGGATGCGCTGTTTTTTACTTCCTCAAGGGAATTAGACAGCTTTACGCCGCCACCCTTGCCGCGGCCTCCCGCATGAATCTGGGCTTTTACAACAACCGGAAAGCCTCCAAGAGTACCTGCAATTCCGGCCGCTTCTTCGGGCGTAATTGCAACTCCGCCCGCAGGAACGGGAACACCGTATTTTTTAAACAAATCTTTAGCCTGGTACTCGTGAATTTTCATTCTGCTATTTCCTTATGATCATTATCGATGGCACCGTAAAAACTCGAAAATCAGACGGCAAAGTAAAAAGCTCATTATGCAAGGCGCGCGAATCTTGAGGAATGAAGCGTACATGTTAGTACGCTGCAATGACGAAAGATGAAGCGCAACACAGCAGAATGACTTTTTACAAA
>JBFYVZ010000005.1:0-21005 GCA_041298995.1 Desulfobacteraceae bacterium | reverse complement strand
AGGATGAATAGTCACGAAGCCTTATACAGTACCCGCCTGTATGATACCTGTCGGATATCCGGGGGCGTTGCTATGTCACCATAAAAATTTCTTGCGATATGCCAAAACCCATTACCCATCAGACCTTTTAATAATATGTTATGCAAAGCTCTCACCGTCTAAAACTGCGGGAATCTTCGACCGTAGGGAATTCGACCCATGAGCAGATCCCTGGAGAATATTTGAACCGAATTCCGTTTCTCCTGCTGAACTTATACTTTGATGGATGTCTCAGGCGCCTCCTTTAATCCATCAATTTTGTAATCCCCTCAATCCGTCCAGCACCTTCAGAATCTCGCTGTTTTTCGGTATGTCTGACATGCTTGTGCCGTACCGGGCGAATGCAAGAGCGCCTTTCCGGTCAATCACGAAAAACGCGGGCATCCGCCCAAGTTTCAGCAGTTTCCATTCCTGTCCGTAAAGGTTGGCGAGTTTTTCGTCCTCGTCGGGAATGCCGATCATGGGCAGTTCCTCTTCCTTCCAGTACTCCGCAACCTTCTCCGCGTTATGCGGCGCGACGACTACAATCGTGGCGTTTTTTGACGTAAATTCCTTGAAATCCTGTTTCATCTGGCCCAGATGTTTTCGGGCATAAGGTCAGCTGAACCCGCGCAGGAAGATAAGAATCACGGGGCCATGCTGCTGCAACGTCGAGAGAGTTATCTTTCGGCCATCATACGAAACCGCTTCGAACTCAGGTGCGGCCACGCCAGCGGCAAGAGCCGATAACGCAACCATTGACATCATCATATAATTGAAAATCATGGGAACACCTCTTCTGCTTCGCTGGAGTAATCCGTCGCCGGCACGCCTTGTCCGGGTCAGAGAAAAAATGCTCAGATGCATACCGAATGAGCAGGTCCTTTTATTTCATCTTATCACTTATGTGGCAATCTCCTGCTTCACCCTTTCATGAGCCCAGTTCTTTATAAGGGTACCGCGGGATAAACTTTAAAACGCCTGCTTAGAAGCTTGACTGCTTTTTCTCAGCAGGTGCCGAAGAGCTGAAGCGGCCCTCAAATAAGCGACAATGAGAGGGTGAGGAGCCTCTGGCACTGAAGAAATCTGCGGCAGAAAAAGCGTGGCAACATAGAATGGATGACCGGATATCTCCACAGCTCTGACTCCTCCATCAGTACCGACACCTGTGATTTCAGTTTTCAGTATGTTTAATCAGCCGTCGGTGCGATTTTGATGGGTAACGCCCGGTTAACAAAATTAAATCGCACTCTTCGTTTGTCGTTTTCAGGCGATGACTTTCCCATGATCAAGGCTTTCGTAGGAATGGCCGGCCTTTACCTCATTCGGAAGTCCGATGGCGATGATGGCTAAAACCCTGACCGGGAGGTCGATACTAAGAATGTTTCTCACGTAATCCTCGGAGGTCGTTTCAGAGTTGTATCTCCGGTTTCTTACCTGTATCCAGCAGCTTCCCAGTCCCAGACTTTCAGCGGTCAGGTGCACGATAATGGAGGCAATGGAGCAATCCTCTATCCATACATCGGATGCAGATTCATCGCCGCAGACCACCACAGCAAGAGAAGCGTCTTTCAGGAAAGCGGATCCGCTTTCCTTGCAGCGTGACAGTCTTGTGATAACCCCGTGATCCTGGACGAAGAAAAATTTCCACGGTCTATTCCCACGCGACGAGGGTGATCGCAATACAGCTTCTTTCAAATCATCTATTGTGGTCTGGGCAATTCGCTCCTTTTTGAATTTTCGGATACTTCTTCTTTTTCTCATCAGTTCCAGCATATTGTTCCTTCCCCGGTCGGTCTTTCGGTGTGGAAAAATCCCCTATATTCCCATAGCATAATGTCATAAAGCTTTTTCTTTTTTCTCCGTGACGCAGTATATCCCTTCTCCGGACATAGCCGGGCCGAAGCACTGGTTGTCAGAGAGGCAGGCTGATTTGGCAAAGTCCCCGGACTTCCATCGGTTTATCAGGCCGGGTTCCCTGATCAGGGGGCGGCACATGGAGATATAATCGGCTGTTCCTTCGGCAATTATGCGCCCGGCCATATCATAAGAGCGGTTTCCGCCGACCAGAATCAGAGGAATGGCGATCTTCTCCCTGAAAGCATTGGCTTCCTGCCGGAAATAGGCTTCCTTATCCTCGGAATGAATTCCCATCCGGCTCGGGCTAAGCTTGCTGCTGGTAAGAACTCCACCGCTCAGCTCGATCGCGTCGATCCCGCCTTCTTCGAGCATCTTTCCAACCCTTATTGAATCTTCAAGGCTGAGGCCATTTTCAATAAAATCAACGCTGTTCATTTTAACCAGCACCGGGTAGTCCTGTCCGACACTGCTCCGGACAGCCCGGAGTGTTTCCAATAGAGCTCCGGCGCGGTTTTCCAAGCTCCCGCCATATTTGTCGGTGCGTCGGTTAAATGCAGGTGAGAGAAACTGGCTCATAAGATATCCATGAGCCGAATGAATCTGTACTCCATCAAAGCCGGCGCGTTTGGCCCTTTTTGCCGCATCGGCGAAGGCCTGTACTATATCACCAATCTCCTGCACGGTCATCTCCTTGCGGGGAGATTTGGCCATTCCTTCAACGTCTGAAACAGCAAAGGGTTGATGTCCGGAGAGCTTGGCATTGGCAAAAAAGCCGGCGTGGGCAAGCTGCATGACAATTTTGCCGCTGTTTTTATGGACTGCATCTGCCATGGCGGTTAGTCCGGGGATGAGGTCGTCGCTGTAAACCCCGAGTTGCCATGGACCCGCCTGTCCGGCCCGGTGGATATAGGTATGGCCTGAAATTATCAGTCCGATGCCTCCTCTGGCAAGGTTGATCATGCAATCGATCAGTTTTGGTGTTACGCTCCCGTCTTCTCCCGCCATCCCTTCCCATGTTGCCGAACGGACGAACCGGTTGGCCAGAACCATTCCATTGATTTGTGTTTCTTCAAAAAGTTTTGCCATTTTATTCTCCATATTTGACTAATTAGAAAAAGCCGTTCTCACACAAAGATCACGGAGGTCACAAAGAAATCCCCGAATGTTTTCAATGCGCCTTTCTTCGTGTCATTGTGCCTTCGTGTGAAAAAAATAGCTTTTTATGAGTTCATCATTTTTAATCCATTAGTAAAAAGTCATAAAACGACTTTTTGCTTGGCCATTTTCTGAGTGTACATTAATTTATCTGCCGATGACATGAGTTCGCCCATGGATACAGGCGATTGGGGATCATAGACGGCCGTACCCCAACTCATGGATAGCTTGTATTTTCTGAGTTCTTTTGCATTAAATTCGACAATCTTTTGCTGAAGGCGTTTCGAAAAGGCTTCGGAATTCATATCCACTGTATCTATGGCAATTACGGCAAATTCATCTCCTCCTACCCGGGCGATGATATCCGACTGCCTGAAAGCATGCCTGAGAATGTTCGCCGTTTCAATGAGAGCCTTGTCTCCTTGCTCATGGCCCAGCGTATCATTTATCAATTTCAGATCATCGACATCGATGAATGTCAACTGAATCTTTTTTTCAGCTCTTTGTGCCATTTTAATCTGTTGTTCCGCAAGGGAAATGAATCCCCGCCGGTTGTACAGTTCAGTGAGATGGTCCCGCAAAGACAGCTCCAGTATCTCATTCTCCATTCGTTTGCGTTCGGTGATATCCAACAATGTCGCTGTGGAGGCCGGTTTCCCATTGAAAAGAATTGAAGATCCGAAAATCTCGACATGGATTATTTCACCGGTTTTTTTAACTCCTCTGAAATCGTACCTGACCGACTTTACTTTTCCTGATAATCTCCTGATAATATGCTCTTCTACTATAGGCATGTCTTCCGGATATACGAGTTCACGGAAAGGCATGTTGTTAAGGCATTCTTCAATGGTGTATCCGAACATTTCTGCGAATTTAGGATTTACATATTTGAAAACGCCGTCCTGAATGAGGTTGATGCCGACAATCGACTGTTCGGCAAAGTTTCTGAATTTGTCCTCGGATTCCCTGATTGCATCCTCGGTCTGCTTTCGTTTAGTGTTGTCATTCAGGATTGCAATTATAGATTTGTGCTCTCCATCATAAACCGGCAAAATATTCAGAGAAACCGCTTTACCGCTTAACTTTAACGGTAAATCACCTGCAATTTCATGCGGCCCGGAATCAATCAAATCAATAAGCTCTTTAATCCGCGTCTTATGAGGATCTTCAAACAGATCAGTAAAGTATGAACCGAGCAGTTCCTCCTCCCCCATACCGGTCAGAAAATGAGTAAAGGGGTTGGCGTAAACAATCTTATTATTCAGGTTAAGCTCTAAAATGCCTTCGGAGACATTATTTAATATGGCGTCCGAATGTCTTTTGCAGGATAGCAACTCTTTTGTGATATCGCGTGAATGGACATCTTCAAGGCCTATTATATTTTCCGTTATGTCATCGGTTATATCTTCGGGGACTTTATTATCCAGCCGGTTTATAACATAAAGAACATGTTCAGACATTTTATCAAAAGACGCTTTGGCAATACAGGCATTGGCTCCAATTTCAGAGACATCTATCTCCTGTTCAGCAGCTATTGCCGAAACAATAACTATGTAAATACCGTTTAATTCCGGGATTTTTCTAATTGTCCGGCATAGTTTCTCTCCATCGATATTGGGCATGACAAGATCAATGAACATAATATCCGGAATATAGGCTTTCAATTTCTCTAAAGCGGTAAGACCATCTTTTGCCGTTAAAACATGATGCCCTTCCTTTTCAAGAAGATCGGACATGAATTCCAGCAGCATGACATCATTATCCACAACCAGGATTTTTTTCATATCAATATTTCCTTTCAATGCAGCCGTATCACGGAACAATAAAAGAGATGGGGGTAAACTTTTTCTCCAATACACTTTTCTTGAAATTATGTCAAAATACTTGCAGACAATATTCATTTAATGTATGAATTATCGGCCTGCCCGCCACCTGCACGCCACCTGCAATTTAATTGGTGTCCATCCGGAAACAAATTATGGATACTAATGCGTTTCCAATTCGGAAATAGGCAATTTTGGGCAAGCTCAAGGAAATCAAGGGATTGCGCGGAGACATACATATTGTATGCCGCACAAGAAATCCCGCCGATTGATACAGAGATCGCACAAAAGGGCCATTCCCGGATGGAAACTAAATAAGATTTTGCGGCATACAGAGGTACAGAGGTTTGCTTATGAAGAATACTCACCCTAAACAGATCGTAACGATCCTTTCGTTGATCTACCTTTTTATACTGGCCTCATGTGCCAATATCCCCTTGAAAACGATTCCTCCGCCTCTACCGACAACCAAGCTTAGGGTTTATGTCCAGCCGATAACGGGTCCCTTTCCTTATTCCACAGGAACATGGGGTATGTCTCATAAGGAGTATGTTGAAAAAAATATGCGTGGAGTGGAATCATTCTTGAAAAAAATAGGTATTTATGAAGTTGTGCCTGGAAACGAAGTTGAAGAAGTGCTTGGAGGACAAGAACTTAAATATTGGGAGATGGAAAGAAACGGATGGAGGCTTGCAAGGGATATAGGAAAAGCTCTTTATGCCGAATATGCCTTCATAGTTGAAAGAAGTCTCGATAGTAACAAAATATCAGGAACAAATCTTTATATTACCATTATCATGATAAACATAGATACCGGAAAAAGGTTCGAAGCGCGAGCGATTATGTGGCCGTCTGACGCGGAAAATTCTGAAAGAAGGACAGCAATCATCACGGAACTGTATCGCAATGTTTTTAGCAGTATAAAACAGGACATGCTCGAAACTGCCGTCAGAAAGAGTGAGAGGGTTAAAATGACGCCTTCTGAACCGAAAATGATTACGGCTGCTCCGGATCCTAAAGCACTAACACAGGCTCCAACTCCTGAAATAAAATCTAAGATGCCTGAGATCTTAAAACCAGTGGGTCAGGCTCCGTTGATATCCAGCGGGAAAAATGTTGCCGGTATGGAAAGGTTGGTTATATACGACCTGGAGGCTCCTGAAAATTATACAACTGTGGCACTTATCTTAACCGAGGTTCTAAGGGAAGAGATCTTCAGGCTTAATCGTTTTACACTGGTAACCCGTGAAACTCTTAAGCAGATACTTAATGAGATGACATTGCAGCAGACCGGCCTTATTGACGAAAAACAGGCTGTTAAGGCCGGAAAAGGACTGGCTGCCAACCAGATCATTACCGGAAAACTTGGAATGCTGGGCAAGACTTATATTTTACAGGCTAAACGGATCGATGTGGAGACATTCGCTACTCTGGGTTTTGCTTCAACCAAGTTTGTCCAGGGGCAGGAAGAAGATGTTCTTTCCAGACTGCCTGATCTTGCTAAGAGCCTCGCAGGATTACAACAATAAAATAAATTATTTGTACTTAGACTTAAGAGTTATAGTCAACCCGACCTATTGGAGATCTGGCTTCACAGTAAAAAAATATCTATTTCAGACTCTCCCTTTTCTTACCATATCTTTCATTTGTAAAACATTTGTAATACCTTATTATAGCTTTGCAATAACAGATAGCATCTTATAGACGTTTAACCGCTTTTTAAAAGTCGGTTTCACACAAAGATCACGGAGGACACAAAGAAAAATGTGAAAAACCGGCTTTTTACAAGAGTATCATACTCATACAAGGAGTATAAAAAAATTGCGGCACACTATATTTGATACGCCTGTAATAAAAACCCTCATGAGATGGTTTGCTCTGATTATACTCAAAATAATGGGGTGGCGCGTTGAAGGCCGGTTTCCCGATATTCCGAGATTCGTTCTTATTGCAGCTCCCCATACTTCCAATTGGGATTTTCCAATAACAATATTCATAGCCTTTGCTTTAAAAGCCAAAATTTACTGGATGGGAAAAGAGGCTATATTCCGCCGGCCTTTTAAAAATTTCTTCATATGGCTTGGAGGAATTCCTATCGACCGTTCCAGATCAAATAATATAGTTGAACAGATGATTCAGAAATTTTCCGAAAGTAAAAAACTTATTTTGACAATTCCGCCGTCGGGAACCCGGAAAAAAGTCATGAAATGGAAGACCGGATTCTATTATATATCAAAGGGCGCCGATGTTCCGATTGTTCTGGGATTTCTTGACTATAAAAGAAAGGTCGGCGGGATTGGCCCTGTTTATTTTCCAACCGGGGATATCGAAGCTGATATGAGAGAAATCAGAACATACTATGCCGATATTCACGGTAAGAATAGTGTAACGGAATCTGTTTTCATTAATCCGGCCTGTATGGAAAAAACAGAAGAATTGATTACTCCTTAAACCTTCCTCTCGGTCCTTGTAAAATTTTTGTAAACTCGAAATAATGTTTTGTTCCCCGATTTTTTTATGAAGCTTCCCTCAGGAAGCCGTAATCCGCCTGAGCGGATTCGCCCTTTCACCCGGCAGCGATTTCCCTGAAATAAAGCATTTCCCCGTATTACGGCGGAAGGAGAAGCGGTTGATTATTTTGTTGAAATCAGATGTATCGGATGGTAGAAATCTTAATTCCCGCGGAAGCGGGGCACGTAGTGAAGCAACAGCGCTATCAAGGAATTTCGGGTGGTTCTGGACTTCCGTTTTCACGGGAGTGACAATGTTTTCGACTTTTTACGAAGATATAAACAATAATGATAGAAAAATATTTTTCCATTTTATATGATTCAGCGGGAAGGCATAAGCGCCTGATCGCTGTGATTATTCTTTTGATTATAATCGCTTCGGGTTTTGGAGTTAAGTTAATTCCGTTTTCCGGCAGCATGGAATCGATGCTTCCGGCGGACAGCGGGATAATTCGGGACATGGAATTTCTACGGGGAGCGAAATTTTCGGGAAAGATTGTCCTCTCTTTGAAAATCAAATCTCCCGGACATTCTCTCAATGAGCTGATTTCAGAAGCGGACAGGCTTGCACAGAGCCTGGAAAAGCCTTTGATAAGCAAGGTTGAATCCGGCGCTGCCTCCGAAGCAATAAGGGATGAAACTCTTCTCTTCATGCGTTATGCGCCGCAGCTTGTGAACGAAAACGACCTTAACCTTATCGGGCAAAAGTTAACCCCTCAAGGTGTTAAAGAAAATTTAAGCCGCATATACCGGCAGATGCTTTCACCGGCAAGCTCTTTTCTGGCGCCGGTTTTGCGCGCCGATCCGCTTGGAATTGCCTCTGTGAGCCTCAGAAATCTGCTTAATCTTTCGGGAGCTTCGGGTTATGAAATAAATTTTACAGATAATCATTTTGTTTCACGCGACGGCATGCATGTCATGCTGATACTGGATACGCCTGTTGATCTTACAGACTCTCGAGGTTCAAGGGAACTGATCGGATATTTAAACGGTAAGATATCAAAACTTCCCGATCATATTTCATGTGATATAATTGCAGGGCATACACATTCAGTAAGCAATGAGGATGTCATAAAGAGAGATATCACCATAACCTCCGTTACCGCATCAATTGCTTTCCTTCTGATATTTCTTTTCAATTTTCGCGATTACCGCGCCGTGATATTTTTTCTTATTCCGATGTTTTCAGTCCTGATCTCCATGAATATTTCAGCGCTGGTATTCGGGAAGCTTTCCTATTTTGTCGCAGGCATGGGAGCGGTGATCATCGGGATTGCGGATGATTACGGCATACATGTGTACACCGCTATGCGAACATCAGGCCGTGTTGATGTGGTAAAAGAGGTGGCAAGGCCTCTTGTAATCGCTGTTTTAACAACCATAAGCGTATTCGGCGCCTTCTTCTTTTCAAATGTTGCGGGCTATCATGAACTTGCGTTTTTTGCGATTGTAAGCATCCTCCTCTGCCTGGGATTTGTTTTATTCGTATTTCCGTACATTATAGCATCCCGGCCCCTGCCGCTTCCTGAAAGTAATAAGCAGGTTCAACCCTTTTTTGCGGTTCCGGATGGCATTAAGATTATGGTCTGGGCTATTATTGCCGGAATCCTGACATTATCCGCTTTTAATGTAAAATTCGACAACGATGTCCAGCGCCTTGATGGAGCAGCCCCGGCAATTGTGCAGGCAGAAAATGAATTCCACAGGGTTTGGGGCGGTTTGAATCAGCCCGCGTTTTTTGTGGTAAGCGGTAAGACGGAAGAAGAGGCTCTTAAATTAAACGAAATGATTTATGCCCGGGCGGTGCAAGAGGTGGGGAAAGATGTTTTTTCGAGCATTGCACCGGTCTTTCCTTCGAAAGAAACCCGCATGGCAAATGAGTTGCGCTGGAAATTTTTCTGGGGTCCCGACCGCGTTGAAAAGACCCGTAACCTGATTAAGGAACAGGGGATAATTTATAATTTTTCAGATAAGGCTTTTGAACCGTTTTTCAGCAGTTTGAATCTGTCCCAGGCTGTAAACGACAAATTGCCGGAATTTTCGTTTCTTGGGCGGATAAAGGAGAAGTTTGTTCATAAATATGATGAGGGATTCCGGATTATCTCGTTTTTCCCGGACAGCACTGAATACGTCTCCACCATGAATAAAATTGCAGAGGATCACCCGGGAACCTTTATTGTTTCCCGCCGTTCTTTTTCGGATACAATCTCACGGGCGGTTTCAAGAGAGGTTCTCTTCCTTGCTTCGGTTGCAGGGGTTCTTATCATGGTGTTCACGTTCCTTCTTCTCAAAAACATAAAACTCACCGTTATTTCACTTGCGCCGGTAATAAGCGCTGTTGCCGCCGTGCTGGGAGGATTTTCTCTTCTCAATATATCCCTGACCGCTCCGGCGGTTATTGCAGCAATGGTAGTGGTAGGGCTTTGCATAGATTACGGGGTATTCATGCTTTACAGTTATCATCATGAGCTGGACACAGGCACGGAAAAAGCGGTGTGGGTTTCGGCTTTGACTACTATTGTAGGGGCCTTTTCACTTCTGTTTGCACGCCATCCCGTACTTTTTTCAATAGGGTTGACTCTTACGATGGGACTTATGGCCGGTTATCTGGCAGCACAGTTTATTGTACCTGCTTTATACAGGATGTGGATAGGAAAGAAAGAATAAAAGGGGATCCTCGGGGTAAAAAGCGGGAAGGGATTTTACAACTATCCCGTGCCGGCATTTGTAAAACCTGGATTCATAGAAGGGAAAAACTGATTATGCATCAGTAGAGCTTCCTGCCTGGTTCTTTCTGATAGATTCGAGAGCCCTTGCGGCTGCTGCTTTTACCTTTTCCGGATAAGTGCTGATGCTGAAAAATGATTTTGTTTCGGCAATTTCAGAAAGAGCTGGTATCGCTTCCGGTGAACCTATGGCGCCAAGAGTTACACAGATATTTTCTTCCATCAGAATCCGGGCGGCCGTTGTTACAAAAGGCCTGGTTGTTAATATATTCAGAAGATCTGGCACAATGTCTGCGGCTTTTGCGCTGCCGAGGGCCTCAATGACGCTCAGTTTGAATTTTTCATCCGCGCTGTTCAATGCGGTGATAAGCAGTTTCCCTATCCGTTTTCCCCCGATGCGTGAAATACTTTTTAAAGTTTCCTGCCGCAGCCGCTCGTTCTCATGATGCAGAAACGGCTGAAGCTCTCCGGCGCTTTCTTCATTGCCGATTTGCCCCAGTATGTAGGCAATATTCCGCAGATAATACCATGGCGCGTTTCTATGGATACGTTCCAGTACAAGAGGGATGGCTCTTTGACCGCCTCCGATAATCAGTTGCATAATACGCACACGCTCATTCCCATCGCTGCTTTCCAGAAGATTATCAAGCATGCATTTCAGTGTAATATCACCAAATCTTGATAATATTTTGCCGGCCTCGTCCTTTTTATCATGTTCATTGGCGCTGAATTCTTTGAAAAGGAGTGTGACATTCTCTTCGGTTGCCAGATTGCTGATAAGCTGCGCGCTGACCTCGCGAATCGCGTCATTCTTTTCCGTCGTGCTGGAATTGATGTCGCTGAAAACATCAAGAAACGGAATCGCTTCAGCAAACAGCATCTGATTGATAAAACCTTGCACGATATTTTGCAGGTATTTGCAGACAGTCTTATAGGCCGGAGTTACAGACGTTTCGATTTTGATCCATTCGATTAATCGTCCGGAAATGCTTTCGATAATTTCTGTTCTACGACCAGGCTGAAGGCTGTCGATAATATCGGTCAAGGCTTTGGCGGCGCGGGCGCGCACCCCGGCATTTTCACTGAACAGCTTATCGATCAGGCTGATGATGATCTTTTTCATCGTTTCCAGTTCTTTCTGGGCTATAAGCTGTCCGATAATCCTGGGCAGAGCCGACATCAGCGGTTCATCGAATAAAGCCTTTTCATTTTCCTTCAGACTCAGGCACAGTTTTTCGGAAATCTGAATAAGCCTGGTTTTAAAACCGGTTTCACCTGAGGCTGTTTTTATCTTGCCTGGAGCGGTTCCATCTCCCGTTTTTTGTGCTCCGGCATATTTGATATCTTTAAGTTTGCCGATAAGATATTGCGTGAACATGCCGCCGAAAAGATGTTCCATTTTCTGAGTTGTTAATTCGGAGGCAATACCAGGATCAGCCGTTACAATGTCTTCTCCGATGCGTTTTGATATGCTTTCCCTGTCTTCCTGCTCCATTGAGCCTGAAACCTTGTCCAAAAGGCCGATCATGTTTCCCAATCTTTCGGTAATCTGAATATCGGGCAAAGTGCCTTTCTGAGCCACAAGTTGTATCAAGCCGGCATGGAAAGACTGTGATAACCATTCAGGGTCTTTGACCATTTCTTTAAGTTTCCCTGGATCAGCCGACTGCCCCTGATGAGTACTCATGAAGAACTTGGCAAACAGATCATTGCTGATATCAAGAGGCTGTAAGGTCTTGCTATCTTTATGTACCGCCATATATACTTTTTGATCCGTATAAATATGGGTGATATTATTTTCCGCCAGAACCCGGGTCAGGCCTCCTTCGCTTTTAATCAAGTCCGGCTTTCTGGAAAGTATTTCGGTAAAGGCGGCGAGTTCCGCTTTTTCAAGGCCTTTTTCAAAAGAGATGCTTTTCAGGCCGAAACCAAGCAGAAGGTTCAGGAGTGCGGCAACCTGAATTTTTTCCTGGTCTTTCTGATTCAAGGGATTGCCGCAGATAAGAATGCTTTTTTCAGATTCGGCAAATATTACAGGGTGTTCCAGGGCAAGCATTTCCTGAAAAGCCTGATCAAGCCTTTCAATTGTGCTGATGATAGTCGCGCTTGAAGGAGGATAGAGCCTCACATTCTTTATGGCAGTATTTAAAACGACCAGCGCATCCAGAGCTTTTTGCCTTATATCGGTACCTGCCATTACATTCTCTCTATCTGTTTAAACCGAGACTATTTTACATGAGAAGACTTTTCTTGTTTTGCTTCTGCTCATACATCAATTTATCGGCATTTGCAATGAGTTCATCGATAGAACAGGGATTGTCAGGATCATAGCAAGAGCAGCCTGCGCTGATTGAAAGTCTGTACTCCCGGTTTTTCTGATTTTAACTGATGTTCCGCAAGAGAGAGAAAACCCCTTCTGTTATACAGGCCGGTAAGCTGATCGATTATAGAAAGAGCGATGATTTCCGCCTCCATTCTTTTGCGCTCCGTGATATCGATGACACTACTGTCAAAGTAAACCTCCTTACCCGAGACAAAACCTTTCTCCAACAACTCTGCCGATACCTCCTTTCTCTGTGCCGGATCAACGTACAGGTACAGGACTTTCTGACTGAAAAACTCATCTACGGAATTAAAATCGTGCAACCGGGCCGTCGTCGTATTAACCATGATGAAAGGACCCTGCGGACCTGGCGTGTTGCAATAGAGGCCGATCGGAAGACTTTCAATGAATGCGCGATTTTTTTTCCCGCTCTCCGTCCCTTGAACCGAAGCAGCGAACGCATTACGCCTTTCCCCCTCAAGTTGAGGATGTTTCCAACAGTTTTACTGTTACTCATAACATTTTTTCTTGACCTCTAAAACCTGTTCTTTTATGATTCCTTCATTGTTTTGCAATATTCAGAAGCTTTATCTTATCAATTACAGATTAAAAAACCGTTAATAAACAACTAACCAGTGTCCATCCGGAAACTAAATTTGGCTGGATGCAAGTTTCCAGTTCGGAAATCGGCAATTTTGGGCAAGCTTAAGAAAATCAAGGGATTGAGCGGAGACATAAGCAATGTATGTCGCACAAGAAATTCCACAGATTGACGCCGAGATCGCACAAAAGAGTCATTTCCGGATTGAAACTAACAAAGACAACGGATTATTCCAATACTATGAAACGATCAGTTATAAAAAGCACCGGCAGGTATGTACCCGATAGGCATGTCACAAACGAAGAGTTAGCCGGATTGATGGACACATCAAATGAATGGATTGTTCAACGCACAGGTATCGAAGCCAGGTACTGGGTCAGGGAAGGTGAGGATGTCGGGACATCGGATCTTGCTTATGAGGCTTCAATTATAGCATTGGAAAGAGCGGATTGGAATCCGGAGGACCTTGATTTAATTGTATTTGCAACTATGACACCCGACGTGAACGTGCCGGGTTCGGGGGCCTTTCTGCAAAACCGGCTGGGTGATAAAAATGTGCCTGCTCTCGATATCCGTCAACAATGCACAGGGTTTCTTCATGGTCTGGAGATCTGTGACGCCTATATCAGAAGCGGAAAGGCACAGAAAATCCTTTTGGTAGGCGCTGAAGTCCAGAGCCGGTACATAGAATTGACAACAGAAAATCGTGATACAGCGGTGATTTTTGCCGATGGCGCCGGTGCTGTTTGCATTGAAGCTGTTGAAACCGGTGAGGACGTTGGAATCATAACATCGATTCTCCATGCTGACGGAAAATATTCAGGGGCATTGCGGGTTGGATTACCCGCTCGAAAATCCGGACAGGCAATTAGTCCAACCGTAATAAAAAATAAAGAGCATTTTCCTTATATGGATGGGAAGGCCGTATTCAAACTGGCTGTGACACGCCTGCCAAAGGTTACAGAGGAGCTGCTGGCAAAAGCAAACATGAAAATTGAAGACCTGGATATGATTATTCCCCATCAGGCAAATTTGAGAATAAATGAAGCTTTCAGGGAACGGATGAATATCCCGGAAGAAAAAATTTATAACAATATTCAAAGATATGGAAATACAACTGCAGCAACCATTCCTATTGCACTTGACGAACTTATGGAAAAAAACATGCTGAAACCAAAGGACACCATCCTGTTCATCGGCTTAGGGGCGGGATTGACCTGGGGTGGTGTGATCTATAAGTTGCTATAGACGCTTTTCCTAAATAGTTTCCATCCGGAAATGGCCCTTTTGTGCGATCTCTTTGTCAATATGCGGGATTGCTTGTGCGACATACAATGCGTATGTCTCCGCGCAATCCCTTGATTTCCTTGAGCTTGCCCAAAATTGCCGATTTCCGAACTGGAAACTTGCATGTGTCCAAATTATTTTTCCGGATGGACACTGATGCCCGAAGCTTTGAAAACAGTCTACTTTTCTATTCCAACTCTTGCCTGTACACCCTTCTGAAAATAATGTTTGATCTCCTTCATCTCAGTGACAAGGTCGGCCTGTTCGATAACCTCCGGAGCCGCGCCTCGGCCGGTTATCACAAGTTCGATATTTTCAGGTTTTGATGAGATTAAATCAAGGATGTCATTTACGGATATAAGACCGCACTTTGCAGCTACATTGGCTTCTTCAAGTATGATTACATCATAATCCCTTGAGACCATCAGGCTCTTTATCTTTTCAATTCCAGCCCTTGCATCTTCAATATCTTCTTGCGAAGGCATCTCTTTAATGAAGCGCCCGGAACCGATCTGTTCAACTGTAATGAAATCGGAAAACTTTTTGAGTGCCCTGATTTCGCTGTAATCGCCCATTTTGATAAACTGGGCGATATAAACCTTTAATCCTGCTCCGGCAGATCTTATTGACAGTCCGAGTGCCGATGTTGTTTTACCTTTACCGTTTCCGGTGTAAACCTGAACGTAACCTTTCATATTTTTTCCATTAAGTCTCAATTTTTCTCAGAAGATCATTTGCCGAACATTCATTTTCAAGCAACACCTTCACAGTACTCCCCGACCTTGCTGCCTTGACTTCATTTCCCTCGATATCCAGAATGCGCTTTATGGTATCCCGCTTAACCGGTCCTTTTTTTCCGAGAATATCCACCGGATCATTTAAAAAAAACCTGTTCCTGACAACAAGAACTGCGATATTCCCATTCTCAACACCAGTCACTTTCCCAACAAATATTCTTCCCGTGGCAGGTTTAATATCCATGTAATTCGGAATGGTTTCGTTCATATTTCCGAAGTAGAACCCCGTGCAGTAGTCTCTGTTGCTTATTCTTGAAAGCTCTTCGATCCATTTGTCTTTTACCGAGTATTCCCCGGGTGATTCATAGTATGAGTCTATAGCCTCCCTGTAAACTTTGACAGCCGAAGCGACATAGTTTATGCCCTTCATGCGCCCTTCAATTTTCAGCGAAGAGACACCAGCATTTATCATTTCCGGAATGTATCTTATCATGCAGAGATCTTTTGAGTTGAAAATATAAGTTCCACGGTTGTCTTCATCTACCGGCATATATTTCCCGGGTCTTGTCTCTTCAACAACCGAATACCTGAATCTGCACGGCTGGCAGCATTCGCCTCTGTTGCTGTCCCGGTTTTCCATGAAATTGCTTAAAAGGCAGCGCCCTGAGTATGAGATACACATTGCGCCATGAACAAATACTTCTACCTCAACATTGCCGGGCAGGGCGATCTCTTCAATCTCTTTTAATGAAAGCTCTCTTGCAGCATTGATCCTCGTCACTCCCTGATTTTTCCAGAAAAGAGCTGCTTTATAGTTCGTGGTATTTGCCTGTGTGCTGAGATGAATCGGCATGCCGGGCATCACTTGGCGGGCTTCCAGCAATATTCCAGGGTCAGCAATAATAACGGCATCCGGCGAGATTTCGGCAAGACTCTTTAAATAATCTGAAATGGCTTTCTGTTCGCTGTTTCTTGAAAATATATTGCATGCCACGTAAACTTTCACTCCGGATTTTCTTGCAAACAGGAGAGCCTTTTCAAGCTCTTCCAGAGTGAAATTTTCCGATAAGTTTCTTAGGGAATAATCTTTCCCGGCAAGATAAACCGCATCGGCGCCGTAATGTATGGCGATTTCAAGTTTTTCGAAATTGCCCGCAGGCGCAAGAAGCTCGATTTTTCTGTTCAATTTTTGCACGAATAAATTTCCCCTATCACGGCTTCAAGGCTTTTCTGCCAGGGTTTTGGAATTATTCCGAACTTTTGCCGAATCAGGTTGCAGTCAAGGGCCGAGAAAGCCGGCCTTCTGGCTTTAGTGGGATAATCTTCAGTAGCCAGAGGCTTTACTTGTGTTGTTGTGACAGGAGAATGTTGTTTTGCAGCCTCAATTATATTTTCCGCAAATCCATGCCATGATGTTATCCCTTCTCCGCAATAGTTATAGGTTCCGAATGTAATGCCTTCGTAATTATTTAAAATGCGGGAAGCAATTGTTAATACGGTTTCGGCAAGGTCAACGGCAGATGTCGGTGAACCGAACTGATCGGAAACTACCCCGATAACTTCTTTTTCCTTTCCAAGCTTAAGAATAGTCTTTACGAAATTGTGCCCATGAACACCATAAAGCCATGAGGTTCTTAATATTATGTGCTTTTCTATAATATTTCTGACACCCTTTTCTCCTTCAGCTTTGCTTCTCCCGTAAACATTGGCAGGCGAAACCGGATCATTTTCAGTATATGGGGTTTTATTCGTACCATCGAAAACATAATCGGTTGAAATATGAATCATCGGAATTCCTGTATCTCTGCATGCTGCGGCCAGGTTTTCGGGGCCGTTTATGTTTACAGCAAAACAGGCCTTCTCATCAGTTTCAGCCTTGTCAACATTTGTATAAGCAGCGGCATTGATAAGAATAT
Organism: Desulfobacteraceae bacterium; assembly: GCA_041298995.1. Lineage (GTDB taxonomy): Bacteria > Desulfobacterota > Desulfobacteria > Desulfobacterales > RPRI01 > RPRI01. The sequence goes on along the minus strand of JBFYVZ010000005.1, from coordinate 4,049 downwards.
CCGGTTTGTGTTCTTTAAAGACTTTCATTATGCTTGGTTTAACCGTTATATCAAGATAAGGAAGATCTAATCCGATAGCTTCAATATTATAAAGAGCGGCCTGCTTTAAAAGCTCCCATCCGAGTTGACCTTCCGATCCGGTTATAAGTGTTTTCATCTCATTTTTCTCTTTAAGGTCATTCCTGCAGAAGTCCGTTGCGGCGAATCTTTCCAAAAATATCGGCGAAGGCGGGGAGCTTTTTGTCCTTTTCAGATACAATAGGATCCTGAACAGGCCAGTTTATGTTCAGGAGCGGGTCCGACCAGATTATCCCGCCTTCATCACCAGGGTAATAATAATCGGTGCATTTATATAAAAGATGCGCTGTTTCGCTGAGCACGCATAAGCCGTGGGCAAAGCCTTCCGGGATAAAGATTTGGCGGTTATTTTTATCCGAGATAATGAAACTTTCCCATTTCCCGAAGTTTGAAGAATCAGGCCGTAAGTCAACTGCAACATCAAATATTTCTCCTCTTATAACCTTGATGAGCTTTGCCTGTTTGTGTTTTACCTGATAGTGCAAACCCCTTATTACGCCTTTAACCGAATATGAGAGATTATCCTGCACAAAATCTCGTTCTCTTCCAAGTATATCATAGCCGCCTTTTTTGTATATTTCGGTAAAATAACCCCGTGGGTCATGAAAAACATCGGGTTCAACCAGAAGAACACCCTCAAGAGAAGTCGGAAGTACATTCATTTATTGCTCTGCTCCTGTTGATTAATATATCAAACATCAGATGCTCAGATCCTGATAATAACAGCGGATTGCTGACATAGATCTAAAAACATGTCAATCAAAATAGACAGCGCCGTGCTCGCACAAAAGGGCCATTTCCGGATGGAAACTAAATATCGATCACATACCCCGCCTTCTTCAGGTTGCCCGTAATCTCTTTCACATGAACCGGACCCCGAGTTTCAATCTCAAGCTCTACTATCGTACTGTATATGGGAACATTCCGTGCACTCCTGTGATGCAATATATGAAGGACGTTTGCTTTTAATGAAGACACAAGGGCAAGTAGTCCTGATAGCGCTCCTGGAATATCATCAAGGCATACGCTGAAACGAATTATGCGGCCGTTGTTGATAAGGCCCTGTCTTATTATGCGCCCTAAAAGGGGGCTGTCCACGTTTCCGCCGCTTATAAGAAGAACTGTTCTGCTTCCTTTTTTTACTTTGACTGCTCCGCTCATCAATGCAGCCAAAGGGACTGCTCCGGCTCCTTCGGCAAGGATTTTCTTTCTTTCAAGGAGCATAAGCACTGCCGCCGCAATATCACTTTCCCTGACAAGAACAATATCATCCAGGTATTTCCGGATGATGCTGAAATTAAGTTTTCCGGTCTGTTTGACGCTTATGCCGTCTGCAATGGAAAGGCTCGAACCAACTGTAACAATCCTGCCTTTTTTCAACGATTCATACGCTGAGGGACAGGCTTCGGACTGTACCCCGATAACCTTTGTTTCAGGTTTCAATGCTTTCACAACAGAAGCAATTCCAGAAATAAGTCCTCCGCCTCCCACGGGCGCTATTATCATATCAACATCATTTAAACTCCCCAAAATTTCAAGCCCGATTGTCCCCTGCCCTGCTATTACATCGGGATCATCATAGGGATGAATGAATATCCTGCCTTCTTTGGCAAGTTCCTTTGCCTTTGCAAGGCTCTCGCCGAGATTCTGACCTGATATTATGACTTCTCCGCCATATGCTCGCGTTGCTTCCTGCTTCGTAATGGAAGCCCACTCAGGCATTACAATGGCAGCAGACACACCGGCCTTTTTTGCGGCAAGGGCTACTCCCTGGGCATGATTTCCGGCAGATGCGGTAACAACGCCGGCATGACCTATTTTATCAATATCGGATAATATCCTGTTTGCCGCACCCCTTATTTTAAACGAGCCGGTTTTCTGAAGATTTTCGAGTTTTAAAAATATTTCGCCATTGAACTGACGGCTCAGGGCGGGAGAATGGACAAGCGGAGTCATGATTATTATTTCCCCGATAAGATCTGCCGCTTTCTTGACTTTCTCAAGAGTAATCATGAAATCCTCCATAACACACGGCATTGAATATCGAATATCGGACATCGAATATCGTTAGTAAAATGAAAGTTTCCGAAAACCACGAACCTATGCCTTAAATATCACCTTCCCTGAACTTGGACAAAATTGAATGTTCTTGAAAAGTCTCGCTAGATGAACCGCAGCAGGTCGGCAGGATTTTTTATGAGAATACGGGCGCCTGCTTTAATAAGTTCCTCTCCGGTCCTGAATCCCCAAAGAGCACCCACTGGGAACATCCCTGCCGCAATGGCTGTCTTCATGTCTGTATCGGTATCACCGATATAAATAAAATCCTGTGGCGGAATTCCAAGGTTGTCCGCAATCCCAATAGCAGCAGTAGGATCAGGTTTTCTTGGAACACCCTCTTTCACCCCAATAATCATCTCAAATTTCCATTTTGCAAGCATTATAGAGACAACGGCTATTGTCGGTGCGTGGGGCTTATTTGAAAGTATTGATAATTGTATGCCTCCACTTGAAAAAGCGTCAAGGAGTTCAGGTATACCGCTATAAGGCCTCGTCTTGTCTGCCCAGTGCAGGGAATATTCTTCTTTCATTGCCTGAATACAACTGTAAACAAGCTCTTCATCGCGGCAGAACTCGGGAAGAGCCCTTCTTACAAGAACATCCATGCCATCACCCGCGAAATACTTATATTTTTCTATTTCATGCCGGGGAAATCCGAATTTTTTCAGGACGGTATTCATGGAATAGGCAAGGTCATCAATTGTGTCAAGAAGTGTTCCATCCAGATCAAAAAGCGCAGCCTTAAATTTCATAGAATAATCCTCCGAGACCTTTGCATAACACCTGATCTATCGCCATTGCCGGATATTGGCGCCTGTGCGATCCGCTTAAAAAATAAATTTTATCACGGCATCCTGTAAACCATGGAATTGATGTTCATGCCCGCTCCTACAGAAGCAAATACGACTATATCCCCAGAATGAAGTTGATGTTTATCCAGGGCGCCTCTCTGCAGAAGATCAAACATGGTCGGAAGAGTCGCGACCGAACTATTCCCGAGCCATGAAATCGTCATCGGCATTATGTTGTCAGTAATATTTTTGACCTGGTATAATTTAAACAATCTTTCCAGTATTGCTTCATCCATTTTTTGATTTGCCTGGTGTATCAGAACTTTCTTTACATCAGCTAATGTAAATCCCGCTTTATCCAGGCTCTGTTTAACTACTAAAGGAACGGTCCTGACTGAATATTTATATATTTCGTGACCATCCATTTTAATAAACAGTTCATCGCCATTATAACCAGGGTTATAAGACTTCCCGACCCTTAACAGATAAGCATTATTAATTGTATCGGATCTTGTTACGTGTGACAATATACCCGCATTCCGGACAGTTGCTTCCACCAGGGCTGCCCCGGCTCCGTCGGCAAATATCATACAATCGACATCATGAGGATCCATAACCCTCGACAGCACCTCCGCGCCGATAACCAGCACTTTCTTTGCATCGCCTGATTTTATATAATAATCGGCCAGAATCATTCCGTGCAGCCAGCCTGGGCAGCCAAAGGGAATATCATAGGCAACCGTGTATGGGTTTTTTATTTTAAGCTTGTGCTTAACCCTGGCCGCAATAGTCGGAACCGTATCGGATCTGTTGTTACCCGCTTTCACATCACCTAAATTCTGAGCGACAATTATATAGTCAAGGTTTTCCCTGTCCGTATTCTCAAGCGCTCTGTCGGCAGCCATAAATGCTATATCGGAGGTATTCAGATCATCTGTTAAATATCGCCTCTCTTTTATACAAGTTATTTCTTCGAGCTTGTTAATGATATCGATATTTGCTTTTTTGATTTTTATCCCGTCTGATCTGTAAAATTCATTATTAAGAAAGTATCTGTTCGGTATTTTTGATGACGGTATATAACTTCCCGTTCCCGTTATAATCGAATTTGGCATAATG
>JBFYVZ010000291.1:0-33159 GCA_041298995.1 Desulfobacteraceae bacterium | reverse complement strand
AATATCGGCCATGAGCCCTATGATACCGTCAACAAGTTTGCCTTCAGTTGCTTTCTGCATGCTCCTTCTTTTCATGATGGCTTTAACGCCGTCTTTATACCACTCGAAATTGTCTTCCATTTTCTTTAATGCGGTATAATTTGACCTGAGTTTATTTTTATCCATTTCAAGTGTCTGGACAATCTTTACCTGGCTCCCGAGAGACTTTCTTTTATCTGCAAGGCTTTGTTCGACGGATTTTATCTCTTTACCGATATTGTCGAGGCTCTGCCTGCAACACTCAAGAGCTTCTTTTGCGCTAACTTCCAAACCGGATGTTCCGGTGACCTTTTCTGCTGCAAGAACTAATTCTTCATCCGCTCTTTTGAGTCGCCTTTTAAGATTTTCCTTGTTGTTCGAGGCGTTTTGATAGATGTTCTTATACCTTGCTTCATGGGCGACAAGATTCATCATATTCGTTTTGCATGTATCTAGTTCCCTGTTCAGGTCTGACAGTTTGAGTTTTATATTTTGATATGCATTGCGGTCCTGATCGAGTCCGGATCGAGTTACGTTTATGTCATCATTAACTGAAAGGATTTCCTTTTCAGCCTGGGATATTTCCGAGAGAATGTTAGCGCTTCTTTCATCAAGCCCGGTTCGCGCTGTTTCGAGTTCAGAAACTTCCGAGAGAAGCCGTTCTACGTCCTTGCGCAGATATAGAAGGTCATTTTCAAACCGGTCCGTATTTCTCTGTATTTCAAATATGCTCGATTTCTGGCTGGATATTTCATGATTTTTCTGAGACAAATTCAGCTTTATTTCTTCGACAACAGCGTCAAGTTTCTGCAGTTTCGAAGTATGCCCTATATCTGCATCTTTCAGTTCTTTTAAGATAGTTTCGGTTTCATTAATTTGTTTTGTATGTTCGTCATAGTGGTAAATGGTAATACGGGTGTCCAGCTTCCTGATGCGATCCTGGACGCTTTTGTAAATCTCCGCCTTTCTGGCTTGACGTTTTAATCCCGCCATATGCCGGTTGATTTCGGAAATTATATCTGTAACCCGAAGAAGATTCTGATTTGTAGCTTCAACCTTTCTTAGAGCTTCATTTTTACGACTGTTATAACGGGTTATTCCGGCAGCCTCTTCTATGAAGAATCTTCTTTCTTCAGGCCCAGCGTCGATAATTGCACCGATATTGCCCTGCTGGATTACCGAGTATGATTTAGGGCCAAGGCCGCTGCCCATGAAAATATTGTGGATGTCTTTAAGGCGGCAGGGTCTTTTATTTAAATAGTATGCGCTTTCACCTGAGCGGTAAAGGCGTCTTGTCAGCATTATTTCCGTAAAATCTTTTAACTCTTCCGGTGCAGACCCATTGTCGTTTGCGAGCGTGAGAGTTACTTCGGCCATATTCAACGGCGGTTTTCCGTTTGCGCCTGCGAATATGACGTCTTCCATAGATTTACCGCGCAGTTGTTTAACACTTTGTTCGCCCATAACCCATCTTAGCGCATCAACAATATTGCTTTTGCCGCAGCCATTAGGACCAACTATTGCGCAGATACCGGGAGGGAACTCAATACTTGCCTTGTCTTGAAAAGATTTAAATCCGCTTATGTCCAGCGATTTAAGTTTCATGTTAAGACATACCCTCCTTTTGATTGTTTTAACAATAATACATCGAACCGCATAAAATCAGGAATTTCATGAAAAAGAATTGGATAATATTTTATCGACTGGACTATAACAGAGAATAAACAGGTTGTAAAGAAAAAAACACAATAGAGGGTATCTTGTGATTATATAAGTACAATATATGGTGCTTTGAGGTTTTAAACAAGTTAAAACGGAAAAGTGAGCGCATTCTCTGTAACAATCCTTATCCGTCGCTGAAGTAAATTAAATAAGCTTGACATGAATATTTCCGGCCAGTTATGTATGATAAGAATTTTTCTGTGGAATTAACATCGGGTGGTTGTTTTAAACAATTTTAACATGTCGCGAGGTCGTCTATGCTAAGTGATAAATATATCGATTTTGCTGCCCTTATTGAAAACAATCCTGATATAAAACAGGCTGTAAGCAATGTTAATCATGAGCTGATTACAAGGAGGGGAAACAAACCTTCAATCTGCAACGTGTTTTTAAATGAATATAACACCCTGAGAGAAAGCGACGAATTCACGTTTAATATTGATAAGGAAGCTAAAAAGCGTTTGCCTGACATAATAAATAACAAGGTGCAATATGTTGAAGCCATTAGTTCTCCTGACAGTTCTTATAAGGAAAAATATCATAAACGAAGAAATATTGGCATTGTATTTTCAGGCGGACCTGCTCCCGGAGGGCATAATGTGATAGCGGGGTTTTATAATGCAGCAAAAAAGGCTAATGCGGAAAGCAGCATATTCGGCTTTTTGCTTGGACCGGACGGGATTGTTGAAAATGAATATGTTGAGATTACCGACAGTATTGTTGACGAATACAATAATCTTGGCGGATTCGGCATGATAAAAACGGGTCGTGCCAAAATAGATTCCAAAAATAAAATGGCTCTTTCGCGGGAGACCTTTAAGAAGCTTAAGCTTGATGCACTCGTAGTTGTAGGAGGCGATGACTCAAACACGAATGCAGCGTTTCTTGCGCAGGAGATGTACAAAGACGGAATACAAATTATAGGAATTCCAAAGACAATTGACGGCGACATTCAGGTAAGGGATTCAAAAGGAACGGTCTTGTGCGCAATCTCGTTTGGATTTCATACCGCAGCGCTTGCTTTCGCAAATGCAATAAGTAATCTTTGCACAGACTGCAGCTCCGACGTCAAATACTGGCATATATGTAAAGTAATGGGAAGGGTTGCAAGTCATCTCGCGCTTGAAGTAGCTCTTCAGACTCATGCTAATATCACTCTTATCGGAGAAGATCTTGCTGATTATACGGATAAAAGAAGAATCGAAAAGGCAACAAGGGAGGGGACAGTCGATTATACGGCATTTGGTATGACTTTGAGGCATCTGTCCCGTGTGATATGCGACGGGATTGTGCGCAGGGCGGCTGTCGGCAAGAATTATGGTGTAATGGTTATCCCGGAAGGCATACTGGAATTTATAAATGAGATTCAGGTTTTTATCATTAAATTTAATACCATTATTGCCCAGTATAATTCAACCCATGACACCGATTTCCATACCAATTTTCCGCTCCTTGATGACAAGCTGGAATATCTGAGGCGCCTGGCGAAAACTTCACGGGAAGAAGGTATTTTCACAATATGGAATACGAGGGATGATGATTTGTTTAATGACATACCCGCATTCTTCCAGGAAGGACTGCTCATGGAAAGGGACAGCCACGGCAATTTCCAGTTTTCCCAGGTTGAAACCGACAAAGTACTTATGGGGCTTGTGAAAGATTATCTTGATATCCTTAAAGAAAAAGGTCAGTATAAGATAGGAATATCAAGTAATTATTATAGAAAGGCTCTTGAAAAGGGAAATCTCGACCCCGATTTTTTTGGCCCCGCTTTATTTAAAAATTACAAAGATGAATTCCTTATTGTTAAAGAGTCAATTACATCTGTTAAAACCCTAAAGCAGGTTCTCGTTAAGGATGGTATTATCGGGGAGAGCGATCAGATCCCTGCCAACGTTGAAAAAGTATTTAAAAAATCTGTTCCTATATTTAAAACCCAAGTCCATTTTTATGGCTATGACGGCAGAGGCAATGACCCAAGCGGTTTTGACTGCGTTTACGCATATAATTTAGGTCTGACTGCCTTTAGTCTTGTCGCTAACGGTGCAACCGGCCAGATGGCGGCTATAAAAAACCTTGAAAAAGAATTTGCACTGTGGGAGCCCATTGGTATTCCTATTGCTTCCCTTATGCACATAGAAGAAAGAAAAGGGAAGCTTGATCTTGTTCTGGAAAAAACCCTTGTAGATGTGAATTCGCCTTGTTTTAAGATAGTGAAAGCACTCAGGGAAAAATGGCTCGGTGCTTTTCCGGGTGAAGATGATTACCGGAAGCCTGGTCCTATCAGGTTCGTTGGAAAGTGTGAAGACGAGAGGCCGCTGACGTTCGTATTGAATGAACTTGCGAAGAGCGGTTTGGACTGAAAACGGCATCTTCCTTTATTCGTTTTTAACCGGGAGCGATACGGTAAAAACGCATCCATTGCCCGGAGCGCTCTTTAAGCTTATTGATCCGCCAAGGTCATTTAAAAGTCCTTTAACGATAGGAAGCCCGAGTCCGGTGCCGGTTATATGCCTTGTTTTCTCATTTTTTACCCTGAAAAACTTGTCGAAAATTTTCTCATGATATGAAGGGTCTATTCCAAAGCCGTTATCCTTCACATCTACAATGATGTTTTTCCCATCAGTCTCAGCAGTGACTGTAATCTCTCCTCCTTCATTTGTGTAATTGATTGCATTTGTAATCAGGTTCCCGAAAATGCTTTCAATAGCCATCGGATCAATTGTGAGAGAAGGCAGGGGAACTTCCGGGAGCTTTAACACAAGTGACTGCTGCTTGGATTTTGCCCTGGCGCCGAGAAAGTCAACTATACTCTTAAGCAGAACGGCTATATTTATAGGCTTTGGTTTCTGATATACCATACCTGCTTCAATTCGCGAAAGATCGAGAAGATCACCTATCAGGGCGATGAGCCCGCTGGTTTTCTCCTTTGCACGTGCAAGTACGAGTTTGTCGTCGTTTGATTCTTCACCGGCCATATCCTTTAAAACAACAGCTATCTGTTCATGGATTGTAGAAAGGGGAGATCTCAGCTCATGGGAAACTTTAGCCACAAATTCCGATTTAAGTCGGTCTAAAACCTTCATTGCTGTAATGTCTTCAATTGCAACGACAGCGCCAAGACATTCGTTTTCATCTCCAAGTACCGGCCTTCCTCTGGCTATGAGAAACTTTCCCTGTATTGGTGAGAATTCACAGGGTGGCATGTCAACTATATCATTATGTTCCCCCTGCGATATCTCCATTACAAGCTTGCAGAAGCGCTCATCCTTGACATAGTGTTCTATATGCTCTCCAGGAGGATTGTCTGCCGGATCGAGGCCTATATGTTTGAAAAAAGCAGGGTTTACAAGGGCAACATGCCCCTTTGAATTTGTAACGACTATTCCGTTGGGAAGAGATTCTATTATGGTCCTTATGCGGCTTTTTTCTGTCCCGAGATCGGCAAGTGTTTTTCTTCTTTCACGTTCAAGAATTTCGGTTTCAGCTTTTAATCTTATTTTTTCTCTTGCTCTGTTTACAACTATCCTTAAATGATCAGGTTCAAAAGGCTTTGCAATAAAATCATATGCGCCCTGTTTCATGGCTTCAATTGCTGTTTCAACGGTTGCGTAACCTGTAATCACTATTACGAGAATATTCAGGTTGGTCTCCTTGATTCGTCTTAAAACCTGCATCCCGTCAAGTCCCGGCATTTTCAGATCAAGAAGAACTATTGAGACATCTTCCTTTTCCATGATATCAAGAGCTTCATTTCCTCTTGCCGCCGTCAGCACTTTTAACCCCATCCGGATAAGTATTCTTTCTGATCCGCTCCTTATTCCTTCTTCGTCATCAACAACAAGAACATATGCTGTTTCAGGATTGTTTTTCAATTTACAGTTCCTTCCTCGTCCAATTTGGCTGTGGGAAGTTCAATTACAAAAGTTGTTCCTTTGCCTTGCCGGCTTTTTGCGTATATTCTTCCCTTATGATTATCTATCATGCTGTATACAAGGCTAAGCCCGAGACCCGTGCCTTTTCCCTCCTCCTTCGTTGTAAAAAAGGGTTCGAATATATGCGGGAGTATGTTTTGGGGTATTCCGGGGCCGGTGTCTGAGATTTCAATAATTATGGTATCACTTTGCAGGGGCTTATAACTTTTTATGGTAAGCTCTCCTTTTCCTTCCATCGCATCCGCGGCATTTAAAATTATGTTCATAAAAATATGATTCAACTGCTGGATATCTCCGTAAACTTCAGGAAGTGAGGGAGAGAGATCCTTTTCTATCTCAATATTATGAAAAAGAGTCTGGTGTTCAAGCAGAAATACGGTGCGCAAAATCGCGCTGTTTACGTCGTGCGGACGCATTTCCTGGCGGGTCTGCCGCGCAAATTCGAGCAGTTCCTTAACCGTATTCCGGCATCTCTGGGCCTCTTTATAGACGCGGGTGAGGTCATCACGCGCCCCTTCTTCAAGTTTATATTCTTCAAGCACGAGCTGTGTAAAAAGGGTGATGCTGCTCAAAGGGTTGTTCAACTGATGCGCAACGCCTGCCGCTAATTTCCCGAGAGAGGCCATTTTTTCGGACTGAAGAATCTGTATCTGGGCATTTTCAAGTTCTTTTTTCATCTTTATGGTTTCACGCAAATCGTGAAAAAATCCGATTGTGGCGACCTCACGTTCCTCTTCGTAAACGATTGAGGCATTCAGGCTGATAGGGATAATATTTCCGTTTTTTCCCTTAACATCAACTATATATGATTTCAGTTTTCCCTTGCCGCCGTGGTCGTTGCTCCGGAGTTTCTTCATTATCTCCATTGCGCCATTGCCCGGATATACATTCCGGATATTAAGATTGTTTAATGCCTCTTCAACCTCGTATCCGCTTATTTCAGCCGCAGCATCGTTAAAAATAAGAATTTTTCCATTCATATCTGAAGCAAGAACGGCATCCACCGAGCTTAAAATCAGATTTCGTAAAAAAGCGTTCGACCTTTTCAGTTTTTCTTCCAGTTTTTCGATGACTGGAAGATCAAAATCGAAAATAACAAGAGCGTCAACATTATCTCCTGACATTATCGGATATGAATATAGGCAGAGTATCTTCCCATGGTTTGGGGTATTTATTCTGTCAACCATGGCGGGCTGTTTTGTTTCCATAACCTTCAGGGCAGGACAATTATCACAATGAGAGGTGCGGTCATAAAGGGCCTGGTAACATAGTCTGCCTGTGACATCATGTTTTAAAATCCGACCTGGATCGGTGTTAATTGAAAGGATTTTAAAATCAGGCGATATTATGACAACCTTTCTTTTAAAGGCTTTTACTGCTTTTAAAATGTATTCGTTTTCTGTTTTATTTGGCATTTGCGGACACTCATATAATGTTTTTAAGATGCTTTATGCAATTAAGCGATAATTTAACAATAAGCCATAAACACACGAAAAATGCAATTAGTAGTTCGATATTTTTATAAAAATTTAAAAAACGACGCATAAACAATATGATAATAATATAAGGATTATCTATGGATTAGTTGGAGTTGGAAGAATAATCAAATATAATAGGGTGGTTTTTGAAATATTTATTTTATGAATAAGTGCTCAACAGGTTAAATAAGATTAGCAGGATATTGAGAGTGCCGGTACATTTGTGCCATAAGGCTTAACTGTCGGATTATTATAAAATTAGTCGATATTATTTTACAAAAATGCATTTGTTACGATTATACTTGACACAGGAAAGATGTTATTGTTAATGAATGAGCATTCATTCATAAGTGTACTATTATAATTTATAAATGGAGGCTTGCTATTAGTAATAAAGTTAAAGGAAATGATAAGTACCGCCGAATACTCGAAGCTGCTGTAAAAGTATTTGCCGAACAGGGTTTCTACCAGTCAACCATATCGCAGATTGCCAGGGAGGCTGGTGTGGCGGACGGTACCATATATCTGTATTTTAAAAACAAGGACGATATTCTTGTCCAATTTTTCACTTACAAGACCAAGTTGGTTTTCGACAGGTTCAGAGAGGAAGTCGATAAGGCTGACAATTGCTATGACAAGTTAAGAAATTTGATACGCCGTCACCTTGAAGAATTTCAGAATGACAGGAATATGGCTGTGTTATACCAGGTTGAGACGCATCAGAACAGCCGCCTCGTTGAAGCGCAAATACAAGAGATGTCGAAACTTTATCTGGACATTGTTTCAGAAATAGTTGAGCAAGGACAGGAAGAGGGGAGAATACGCAAAGATATTTACGTGAGCCTTGTCAAGAGATTCATAATAGGCGGTGTTGATGAAGTAATAAATACCTGGCTCCATTCAGGTGGAAAATACGATCTTGTGTCTATGGCCGACCCGCTTGTTGACCTTTTCATAAGGGGTATAGGAAATGCAGAAATTATAAACAGCAATGATTCTCAAAAGGATGATAAATAAATTATTAATCAAGGAGATTAAATTATGGCACAGCTAATAGCCGACAGAAGGGATGTTGATTTTGTCCTTCATGAGCAACTGCAGGTTGCAGACTTAAGCAAGCATGAAAAATTTGCAGAGTTCAACAGAAAAACAGTCGATATGATTGTGTCGGAAGCTCGTAATCTGGCAATAAAGGAGATTCTTCCTACGCAGAAATTGGGAGACAGAGAAGGTTGCAGGCTTGAGAACGGAAAGGTAAGTGTTCCGGAGTGTTTCCACAAGCCTTTTGATCTGATTAAGGATGGAGAATGGGTTGCCATGACAGAAGACCCCGAATGGGGAGGTCAGGGAATGCCCAAGACCCTTGCCCTTGCTGCGGGTGATTATCTTGTCGGCGCAAATTACTCTTTCATGATGTATGCCGGGCTGACACACGGTGCCGGAAAGTTAATCGAGGAATTCGGTACCGAAAAGCAGAAAAAACTTTTTTTAAAAAACATGTTTACCGGCAAATGGGGCGGAACCATGCTTCTCACGGAACCGGAAGCCGGATCTGACGTCGGGGCTCTTACGACAAGCGCAAAAAGAAATGACGACGGCACATTTTCCATTACAGGAAGCAAGATATTTATTTCCGGCGGGGAGCACGATCTTGCCGAAAACATTATCCACCCTGTTCTTGCCCGTATTGAGGGCGCGCCTGCCGGAACAAAGGGAATATCCTTGTTCCTTGTTCCCAAGATCTGGGTTAACGACGACGGAAGCTTCGGAGAATTCAATGATGTGGTTTGTACCGGCATTGAAGAAAAGATGGGGATTCATGGAAATTCAACTTGTTCTCTTGCACTCGGTGGAAAAGGCAAATGCAGGGGAACTCTCCTCGGAGAAGAGAATAAAGGTATGAGAGCCATGTTTCTCATGATGAATGAGGCACGCCAGCTTGTTGGTCTCCAGGGTTTTGGCTGCGCTTCTTCCGCATATATGTATTCCGTCAATTATGCAAGGCAGCGCATACAGGGAAAAAATCTGCTGCAGATGATGGATCCAAACGCTCCCTCCGTTCCGATAATACAGCATCCCGATATACGCCGCCAGTTGATGATCATGAAGTCATTTGTTGAAGGCATGAGAAGCCTGATTTACTATTCCGGATTCTGTTCCGACAAGATCGCAACTGTAGACAGCGAGGAAGAAAAGGCTAAATATCATGGGCTTATCGATGTGCTTACCCCTTTGGTCAAGGGCTATATAACCGACAGGTCTTTTGAAATCTGCAGTCATGCCATTCAGGTTTATGGAGGATACGGCTTTATAAAAGAGTATCCGGTTGAACAATTATTGAGAGATTGCCGGATTACCATGATTTATGAAGGGACAAACGGTATTCAGGCAATGGATCTTCTGGGGCGCAAGCTTGGCATGAATAAGGGAAAAGCTGTAATGGATCTTTTCAGTGAGATCCAAAAGACGATAGCAGAGGCTAAAGGAATTCATGGAGTTGAAGATTTTGCCGCAAAACTCGAAAAATCGCTCAACAAGCTCGGAGAGGTAGCAATGCACATCGGCGCTTCGGCAATGTCTCCGAAGGCTCTAACTGCATTTTCATTTGCATATCCATTTATGGAAGTCTGCGGGGATGTTGTCATGGCTTGGATGCTCCTCTGGAGAGCCTCTGTTGCTGCGCCGAAACTTGAAAAACTGGTCGGGAGCGTAAGGCTTGAAGAAGGAATCAATTATCTGGAAAGGCGAGCCAAGATAGAAAAAGACAAAAATGCCGCATTTTATGAAGGCCAGCTAAGGAGCGCCGAATTTTTTATCAATACGGTTCTGCCGGTTACTTTCGGAAAGATGAAGGCAATTCTCGATTCAAACAGCGCCGCTATTGAAATTCCGGATGTTTCATTCGGAGGATAAAACAGCTTTTGATATTTAACTTTGAACATAGGGAGATTTAAAATGGCCGAAAGAAAAATATTTCTTGGCGGAGAATTCCTTATTTCAGATATTTTGCCCGAAGATGTGTTCACTCCTGAAGATATAAGCCGTGAACAAAAGATGGTTTATGAAAGCGCTGTCGATTTCGTGAAAAAGGAAATTTTACCGAACGTTGAACGTATCGAGGAAAAAAACGAATCATTTGTCCGCTCCCTGATAAGAAAAACCGGTGAATTGGGGCTTAACGGAATAGATATTCCAGTCGAATACGGCGGGGAAGGAATGGATAAAATAAGCACATGCCTTGTGACGGAGGCTATGGGTGCCGGGGCCTCTTTTGCCGTTTCGCATTCTTCCCACACAGGGATCGGGACACTTCCTATTGTTTTTTTTGGAACCGAGGATCAGAAAAACAAATATCTCCCGAAACTTGCCTCAGGTGAATTGATTGCCGCCTACTGCCTCACTGAATCCAGCGCCGGATCGGATGCCCTTAACTCACAATCAACCGCTGTCCTGTCTCAGGATGGTAAAAATTATATTTTGAACGGAGAAAAAATATTCATAACAAACGGCGCTTGGGCCGATGTTTTCATAATATATGCAAAGGTTGATGGTGATAAATTCACAGGATTTATTGTGGAGCGCGGTTTTTCTGGAATATCAAGCGGCGCGGAAGAAAAGAAGCTTGGAATAAAAGGTTCTTCAACTACTCCGGTACTTATGAAAGACTGTGTTGTTCCTACGGAAAATGTGCTTTTTGAGATTGGCCAGGGGCACAGGATTGCATTTAATGTTCTTAATATAGGCCGCTTGAAGCTTGGGGCAAGCGTGGTCGGTCCAAGCAAGGCAGCTATAACTGAAGCTGTCAAGTATGCAAACATGAGGGAACAGTTTGGCAGGAAGATAAGTTCTTTCGGGATGATAAAGAACAAGCTGGCAGACATGAGCATTATGACATATATGGCTGAGTCGCTTGCTTATCGGACTGCTGCAGCTATTGATGACAGGCTCGGTATTCTTGATGAAAAGGGAAAGAAGGATGGCGCAGAGAATGCAAAAGCCATAGAAGAATATGCCATTGAGTGCTCTATTGCAAAGGTATTTGGAAGCGAGTGCCTTGATTTATGTGTGGATGAGCTTGTCCAGATATTCGGAGGGAATGGCTACATTACTGAGTATCCGGCTGAGCGCATGTACAGAGATTCAAGAATAAACAGGATATTTGAAGGGACAAACGAGGTAAACCGTCTTCTTATTCCCGGGACAGTTGTGAAAAGAGGATTGCAAAACAGGCTTCCGGTTATGGATGCCCTTGCTAAACTTGAAAGCGAATTAAAAACAGATCCTGCCGAGAGCCTTAAACATGGTGAATCCACCTTGTCTTTACAGGAGCATATGGTAAAGATGTGCAAGAAAATTCATCTCATGACTTCCGGAGCGGCAGTAAGCAAGCTTTTGTCAAATATTGCGGACGAACAGGAAGTTATGGCGATGCTGGCCGATATGATAATAATGATTTATGCCATGGAAAGCGGACTTTTAAGAGCAAGGAAAATGCTTGATTCAAAGGGTGAACAGAAGGCCGAATATCACCTTGCCGCCGTCAAGGTTTATGTAAACGATGTTATTCCTGAGATCGCCAGCAGGGCAAAACAGGTGTTTGCCTTTGTTGGGGCTGGTGAAACCCTTTATAAGAAGTATGAAACAATTGACCGGCTTGCTTCTTACAGACCCATCAACACAATTCCTCTAAGGCGGATTATTGCCGAAAAAATAATAAAGACCCAGAGGTATCCTTATTAAATTGGGATCATCTCTAACAAAATTTTTTTTCTTGACAGGGAGAAAATCTGTCTGATAAAAATGAATGAGTGTTCATTCATTTTTATGTTTCATAACATACTTGAAGTGAGAAGGAAAGTAAAAATGGAAACGGCTCTGATCTCTCCGGCGGACGCATCGGTATTCGGTATTTCAACCATTATATTTTCAGTTCTGATACCAATTATCGGTATATGTCTGTTTGCTGTTATCATGCAAAAGAGGATTGTGCCGCTGCTGAAAGCATCTCCTGATTCCCGTTTTGACCGGATTCCTGAGAGAGTTGCAAGTCTGATCAAATTGTGGCTTATGCAGTACCGCCAGCCAAGATACATGCTTGCCGGCGTGCTTCATATAATGATATTTGCCGGTTTTATAATCCTTTCAGTTCGATCAACTTCCCTTGTTGTCATGGGTTTCTGGGATGGATTTATTCTGCCTGGATTCAAAGGAATAATCGGACATATTTACAACATATTAAAAGATTATGCAGCAACAATGGTTCTTGTTGCATGTATTATTGCAGCAATCCGCAGGGGCTTTTTCAAGCCGAAAAGATATGCTGTTCCGGAAAAATACGGAAAAGATCATACCGCAGAAGCCATCTTTGTTTTAGGCCTTATTTCAACGCTTATGATTTCAGAAAGCCTTTATGAAGCAAGTCTTGTAGCTGCTCAGGTTATATCAGGCTCAGAAGCTGAATTTCTCGCTCCGGGCACACTGGTCTGGGTGTTTAAAAACATGCTGATTGGCGCTTCTACTGAAAGCCTCCAGACAATCCATTTAGGCTCTTATTTTATCCATGATCTTACTTTTTTCTTTTTTCTTTGCTTTCTGCCCATGGGAAAGCACTTTCATGTTATTACTTCAATTTTTAACGTCTTCTTTATGCGCCTTAACAAGGGAAATATAAAGCCTGTCCGGTTTGGTGTTGACGAAAGCAAACTTGACGAAATTGAGTCTTTCGGCATTAAAAAGTTTGAAGACTTTACCTGGAAGCATATCCTTGATTTCTATTCATGCGCCGATTGTGGCAGATGTTCAGACCAGTGCCCTGCAAATACAGTGGGACGACCTCTTTCTCCAAGGTTTATTTCCATAAAGGGGCGGGATCATTCTTTTAAAAGATACCCCCTTTTCGGGAATAAAGAGAAGATGGACGAGGTTCTTATAGGAAACGTATACAGCGAGGAGGAAATCTGGTCATGTACAACCTGCGGCGCCTGCGAACAGGAATGCCCAATCATGATAGAGTATATAGATAAGATAGTCGATTTGAGAAGAGGCATGGTTGACGAAGGCATGGTCCCACAATCACTTCAAAAACCATTAAGCGCTCTTGAAAAACGCGGTAATCCATGGGGAAAGATGGAAAAAAAGCGTGCGGAATGGACTAAGGATTTACCGGAGGAATGTGATATAAAGATGCTGGAAAAAGGTGATGTGGCGGAAACACTCTATTTTGTCGACAGCATCACATCCTTTGACGACAGGATGCAAAACATCGGGCGTGCGACAGTAAAGATATTATCTGCCGCCGGAATTGATTTCGGAATACTGGGATCTCTTGAAAAGGACAGCGGAAACGAAGTGCGACGCTTCGGGGAAGAGATGCTCTTCCAGGATTTAAAGAGCAATAACACCGAGGAGATCGTCAATTCAGGAGTGAAAAACATAGTGACTTCAGACCCGCATGCATTTAATGCCCTGAAGAATGATTACAGCGGGCTCCCTCCTGTTGAGCATATCAGCCAGACAATAGTTAAATTCGTTAAATCAGGTAAGATTAAGTTGAAAGGCATTGAGGATGGAAGTAAGATATATACCTACCATGACCCGTGCTATCTTGGAAGACATAATGATGTTTATGAAGATCCCAGAGCTGCCATAGATGCTATTCCAGGGATCAAGAGGGTTGATATGGAAAAATGCAGAGACCGTTCATTCTGCTGCGGCGGAGGCGGACTGATGCTTTTTTATGAACCCGAAGAAGAACAGAGAATGGGTGTCGTAAGGGTGGAAATGGCGAAGAAGACAGGAGCAAATGTTATTGTTACCGCTTGTCCATTCTGCCTGGTTAATATTGAGGATGCAATCAAAGTTAGCGGAATGGAAGGAAAAATGGAGGCAATCGATCTTGCAGAACTGATCGAAACCCATATCGAATATAAATGAAACAGACAGGCTTTATATGAATATGTATGCCTGCAAATCGATTGGAATAAACTGACATTTGGAGGGTAAAATGGAAATTTTGGTTTGTGTCAAAAGAGTCCCAGATACTGCTGAAAACGAAATCAGTGTAAACAGCTCCGGATCGGATATAGAAAGGGGCGATCTCGTTTATTCGGTTAATGAGTGGGATAATTATGCTGTTGAGGAGGCTATTCAGATTCGGGACAAGGTCGGAGGAAGCGTTACAGTTGTTTCTGTAGGTGATGCCGAATCGGAAGAAGTGCTGAGAAGAGAGATGGCTATGGGTGCAGATAAAGGCATACTGCTTTCTGATGATGCTTTCGCAGGTTCAGACGGAAAAGGACTTGCTGCCATTTTGAAAGCCGAGATCGTAAAAGGCAAATATGATCTTGTTTTCACCGGTGCTCAGGCTGATGACGGAGCCGGTCAGATCGGGGGCATGCTTGCCGCAATGCTTGACTGGCCGTATGCTTCACTTGTAAACCGCATAGAAGTTCTTGATGATAAAAAAATTAAAATAGGCCGGGAAATTGCCGGCGGAAATCAGGAGATAAACGAAATAGACCTTCCGTGCGTTCTTTCAATTCAGACCGGTATAAATGAGCCGCGTTATGTCGGCATCAGAGGAATCAGGAAAGTGGCTTCTGTTGAGATTCCGGTTCATAGCGCATCCGAACTCGGATTAAATGCCGATTCAGTGGGAAAGACGTCAGCCAAAGTCTCTCGAGTCGATTATTTTGTGCCTGCGCTTGGAAAAGGCGCCGAACTCCTTGAGGGAAGCATTGAAGAAAAAGTTGAAAAGCTGATCGAACTATTAAAATCCAAAGGAGGTATTAAATAATGGCCCTTCAGATTTTTGCATATATATTACATAAGGACGGGGTTATCGATGATACTGCCCTTGAAATGGTTGCAGCCGCAGGAAAGATTGATCCTTCAGCTTCTCTAACTGCTATTGTTGTGGGCAGCAAAACAGATGCGGTATGCAACAACCTGGTTGCTTCATTCAAAGAGGTTTGGAAGATTGACAATGATGCGCTTTCATACCCTAATTCTGAAGTGATCCGCGGTCTGCTTACACGTGTGATTCCTAAAGGAGGCATTGTCCTTTTCGCACTCGATCCTTTTGGAATGGATATCGGCCCCGGACTCTCCATAAAATTAGAGGGCGCATATGTTCCGGATGCCGTTGATTTTGATGGGATCGAAGGCGGAAAACTAAAAGCTGTCCGTCAGGAATACAGTGGCCAGGTCAGTGCACATGTTCTTTGCGATATTTCCGGCGGAGCTGTAATTACAATCCGTCCGGGCGCTTTCCGTGCGGTTGATACCGGTGCTGTTGGTGGAACAGTTATTGATAAAACAGCAGATACCATGATCGGAGGTTTGCCCGGCGGTGCGCGGCGCTATGTTGAAGTTGTGCAGGCCGAAGTCGGGGATGTCGATATTACGAAGTCAGAAATTCTTGTTTCTGTCGGAAGAGGTATAGGCGAGCAGGAAAATATCGATATTATCAAGGAGCTTGCAAAAGCAGTTGGTGGTGACGTGTCCTGTTCGCGGCCTATTGTTGATGCCAAGTGGCTTGAAAAATCACGCCAGGTAGGAACTTCCGGTCAGACTGTCAAACCGAAAGTGTACATGGCTCTTGGTATAAGCGGTTCATTCCAGCACCTTGGCGGAATTAAGGGCTCACCTTTTATGGTTGTTGTTAACAAGAATCCAAAAGCGCCAATTTTTCAGGTTGCTGATATTGGAGTTGTTGAAGATCTGCTCGAGTTTGTTCCTCTATTGACTGAAAAAATCAATGAGATGAAGTAGAACAACTCGAAATACACTACACCTATTCAGCCGGTTGTCTTTTGAGGCAACCGGCTATTTTATTTCTTTTCTTGCCAGGAAATCCAATGCGGTTTATAATTTTTTCGGATTTATAAAAAGCGCGTTTTTACCGCTATTAAACCTTTTGAGGGATTTATGAGAATAGTGACAAGACCTGATTTTGACGGTATTGCATGCGCGGTCCTGATATCCGAAACGGAAAATATAACAGAGACCATAAAATGGGTTGAACCGCACGAAATCCAGAACAGACTGATCGAAATAAAGGGTGGGGATATAATTGCAAATCTCCCTTTTGATGATAGATGTTCAATCTGGTTTGACCATCATGATTCAAACAGGATTGGCAGTAATTTTTCAGGATCTTTTAAAATAGCGCCTTCTGCGGCAGGGGTTGTTTTCTCTTATTACGAAGAGAAAATTAAAAGGAATTACACGCAGCTTGTCAAAGAAACGGATAAAATAGATTCCGCTTGTTTAACAATGGATGAAGTTCTTCATCCCGAAACATATCCATATATTCTTCTCTCAATGACCGTTTTAAACCGCGGTGTTGCGGAAGAGCCATACTGGAACAGGCTGGTTGGTTTGTTGATGAAGAATGATATCACAGGCGTAATGGGTGATTCGGAAGTAAAAAAAAGATGCAGGACCGTTGTTGAAAAGAACAGAGTTTATAAATCTGTATTGATAGAAAATACAGTTTTAAACAAACACGTATCAATAACCGATTTGCGTTCATACGACAATGCGCCTGATGGGAACCGTTTTCTGGTTTACTCGCTTTTTTCAGAAGCAGTTGCAAGTGTCAGAATACGATACGATGACCCTGGCCGGCAAAGTATAGCCGTGAGTGTCGGGCATAATATTTTCAACCCAAAATGCATGGTAAATATTGGAAAAATGCTTTCAAAATTTGGCGGGGGAGGGCATAAAGGTGCAGGGGCCTGCAGGTTTTCAGCAAGCATGGCAAACGATTATATTCCTCAAATCATTTCAACTCTTATTGAAAACAAGCCGGAAGAATAATAACCATTGACTTTTTTTAAACATTTCGTTAGCCATGTCATGGGGAGCGGTTAACGAAAAACAAATATCGGTCTTTTACCCATTAATTATTTTATTATTCCAGTTAGATATCTAATGGCGATCAAATGAAGGGACGTATCTTAAATATTCTCAAGGCTGAAAGCGGAATAGTTTCCGGCGAAAAAATAAGCTCCCTTCTTGGTATTTCGAGGGTATCCATATGGAAACACATACACAAACTTTTGGAGGCCGGTTATGATATCAGGTCAACTCCAACCGGATACCAGTTTGTAAGCTCGCCGGATGCTCTTTATCCATGGGAATTTCCGGAAAGAGAGAAATATATCCATCATTATGCTGAAGCTTCTTCGACAATGGATATTGCAAGAGATCTTGCCCGCAAAGGATGTCCCTCATTTACCGTGGTAATTGCCGGAAGCCAGACAAAGGGGCGTGGGCGTTTAAAAAGAATCTGGCTGTCTGATGAAGGGGGGCTCTATTTTACGGTTGTGATAAGGCCTGATATTCCTCTCATAATGAGCTCAAGAATTAATTTTATGGCTTCCGTTGTTCTTGTTAAAACATTGCGGGACATGTTTGGAATAGACGCCATGGTGAAATGGCCAAATGATATACTGATTGGCGACAGAAAAATATCGGGGATGCTTTCAGAAATGGAGGCAGAAGCGGATCTGGTTTCATTTATTAACATCGGCATAGGTATTAACGCAAATAATGACCCGGTTCCGGAAGAACCGATGTCAACCTCCCTTAAGCGGCTTATTGGGAAAAATGTATCAAGAAAAGAGATATTGGACAGCTTCCTGAATTTATTTGAAAAAAAAATAAATGAAGGTAATTACGAGGATATAATGCTTCAATGGAAGAAAAACACGGTAACTTTAAACAGAGAGGTGAAAATTGTTACGACTTCCGGAGAATTTTATGGAACGGCAATTGATATTGATGACAACGGCTCTCTGCTTTTAAAACAGCCCGACGGTTGTATAAAAACTGTTCTGTTTGGGGATTGTTTTCACAGAATTAGAGCAAACTAAAAAAAGTATATGAATAAGAATTCAGATCTTCAAATGATGGTGTACGCTTCACTTCTTGCGGCTCTTACGGCAGTCGGAGCCTACCTTTCGATACCAATAGGTCCGGTTCCGATAGTTCTTCAGAGTCTTTTTATTCTCCTTGCCGGAGTCTTGCTTGGAAGAACGTGGGGAACTGCAAGCGTTGGAATATATCTTCTTGCCGGAGCATTCGGTCTTCCTGTTTTTGCAGGCGGTGCCGGCGGAATAGGGCGGTTCTTCGGGCCAACAGGCGGTTATTTGGTTGGTTTTCTTCCGGCAGTTTATATTACCGGTCTGATCAGTGAAATAAGAAAAAAAAATATTTTGATGGATGTATTTGCGATGACTTGCGGATCAGTACTGATTTATGCATTCGGGATTTCATGGCTCATGGTTTTAACGGGGATGGAGCTGAACAAGGCTGTTGCTGTCGGAATGCTCCCTTTCCTTCCCGGCGATGCGTTAAAAATTGCTTCCGCAGCATTTATAGCGAGATCTGTCAGGCCTTTGATCGGAAATGGCCGGTCATGAATATTATTGAAATCAAAGAATTGAGTCATATGTTTTCAAACGGTACTCTTGTCCTTGATAACATTGACTTATCGGTGAAACAAGGCGAGTTTATAGTTATTGCAGGCCCTAACGGTTCAGGAAAAACGACGCTGTTAAAGCATTTAAACGGGTTGCTTTTTCCGACAGGTGGAACAGTACTGGTGGATGGTGTCAGTGTATCTGAAGATCCGGTAAGAGCAAGGAGGATTGTCGGCATGGTGTTTCAGGATTCCGATGCCCAGATAATAGGCGAAACGGTGCGTGAAGATGTAGCTTTTGGCCCCGAAAATCTTTGTCTGGACAGAAAAGAAATTGAACAAAGAATCTCTGATGCTTTAAAAATTACGGAGCTTACCTGTTTGGCTGATGCAAAGCCGCACCTTCTTTCAGGAGGAGAAAAGAGGCGGCTTGCCATAGCCGGTGTTCTTGCCATGAAACCAGAAGTCCTTGCTTTTGATGAGCCTTTTTCAAACCTTGATCATCCAGGGACAAGACAGGTGCTGGAACAGATAATTGAACTCCATAATAGCGGCCGTACAATTATTATTACAACCCATGATCTTGAAAAGGTGATTGCCCATGCAGACCGCTTGATAATAATGACAGGCGGCAAAATTGCAAGAGCAGGCCTTCCGGAACAAATTATTTCAGATGCAGAAATGTTTGGAATAAAGGAGCCGTATTTTTCACGAATGGGACTGGGAATGATATCATGGCTGAGCTGACCTCTTTTAGCTACCGTCCAGGGATATCCCTAATTCATAAAATTGATGCAAGATTTAAATTATTGTTTATTGTCATAATAGGCCTTTCAAGTCTTAAAGCTTCCCTGTCCGGTATTTTACTGCTTTCACTGTTTATTGTTTACGGGCTATCCAGGATCGGAATAAGTCTTTGGCAAGTCGTAAGAGATCTTTCTATCTTTATATTTTTTCTGGCATTTGTTTTTGTTATTCGGGCATTTTCTGCAGATGGAGCTGTTTTTATTAACATTTTCGGTATGAGCTTAACATATGACGGTTTGATTGAAGGATCACTTGTTTGTCTGCGGATTGTTCTTATGATTCTACTTGGTCTTTTATTTACTTCTACAACCAGGACCGCCGAAGTCAAGGCTGCTATTGAGTGGATATTTAAGCCTTTACCGTTTATTCCAGGTGGCAGAGTTTCAACCATGACGGGTCTTATGATGCGTTTTATACCCGTCATTCTGGAACAGGCCAGGGAAACTGCAAGCGCCCAAAAGGCAAGAAGTATTGAAAACAGGAAAAATCCGGTCTACCGAATGGTTAAATTTTCAGTCCCGCTTATTGAGAGAATTTTCTATAATGCCGGCAGAATTTCCATGGCTATGGAGGCAAGATGTTATTCCGATACAAGAACCGGCCAAAAACTCCAATTAAAAATGGGCGACTGGATATCTCTCCTGGTGATTATATCGATATGTATTATATCCGTTTTGTATTTGTGAGTTATTATAGTAAGATATCTTTTCATTAACCTAAATTACAGTAAATGTCATAATTCTATTCAATTTGGGTATGGGTGCGTATGATATCCGCATGAATAATGAACTGCCATTCATCAATCCGCCATAGACCTTTGACAAACATCCAAAAAAATCCGTGCAGTTCCAGTCGATACACACCCGCAATACATTTATTTTTCAAAAAGCCGTATCATTTTTTCTTCGTACCAGCAGTCAAATGAAAGGTTATTGATAAATCCGTTATGGCCTCCGTAACTGTGAATTATAAAGTTTACAGGCTCTTTTGCATTGAGGCTGTAAAAATCGTCAATGGGTATGACAGGATCATCTTTTGAAGTTATTATGGTTGTGGGTATTCTGATATCGTTTAAAGTGCTGTCTGTGATGGTATAACAATTGAAATACTCGTTTGCATCTTTGTAACTGCTGTAGCACGCTATGAGCCTGTCTGTAATGCTGCGGCAAGATTTTAGGGGAATAATTCCTCTGAAATCATATAGTTCAGGAAACAACTTCTGTTTCAATGATAATGACCGACGCCATTTTAAAAGAAAATATCTTCTTATAAGCATATTCCTGTCTATGGCTTTTGTGGCCTTATCAGGATTTATAACAGGACTGATGCTGACTATATGACGTAAATTCATTACGGATTCGTTTGAATCCATTTGTCCGATCCGCAGCGCGAAATTCCCCCCGAGAGAAAATCCGGCAAGAAATAAAGGGGAATCGCCTGCAATTTGAGATACAGCTTTAACAGCTCCAAATACTTCATCAATCAGTGTTGCATAAAAAAGCCCCTTGTTAAGATAATGGCTTCCTCCGTGATCCCTGAAATTTAACCTGAAAACAGAAAAACCATTGTTAAAAAAGAATCTTCCTGCGCTCAAAATATAGGCTGATTCAATACTCCCTTCCCATCCGTGGAAAAGCAGTACAGTGCCTTTCGAAGGCATATTCTTATTCTGTGAATAGCCGCCAAGGAGACGCACTCCTTTTCCAGTGTCGATAATAACCTCTTTAGAAACATCAAGCATGGGGTTTCTCCCCTTTGCCCTGTTCCTGCTGCTTGCAAGGTATGTCTGAATGCGGGGATTTCTTAAAAATAGAGGCGGATTGAATTCCTCACATATCGCTTTACATTCTTTTGTTTTTTCAGTTGAACTCTGTGACACAACTTTTATTATAATACTCCCAATTTCTTTAAATCACCGATTAATTCTGTTTCGTTAAATATTTTCCCCTTGCGCCAGACACCTTTGTATTCAAGCGTTGGAACAACCCAGTCAAATCCTCCGTTAACATCAATTACTTTTTTTACGATATCATCTGCTTGAGCTTCAATATCAATATAATTGTATCCAATTTTGTTTTTTTTCAAATACTCCTCTGTTTTTCTGCAGTGAATACACCAATTGGCAGCATAAAGATTCAGCATGTAATCTCCTAAATCCCGTCACCCCCGTGAAAATCCGTCGTGGCGGAAACTATTTGAAAATACTGGATTCCCGCATTTGTGGGAATGACGAAAAAGAGCAAAATGGGTCATTCTTCAAAGCTTTCGAAGTACAGCGGTATCGGAACCCGTTTTTTGATTATAACACAGAGTTTTTTTGCAATACATTGATTTTTGTAATTTGCTGGTATATTCAGGAAATCAAATACAAATGGTTCTCGCTGACTCTGTTGTGATTCTAATAGAGCTCAACGAAATTTTGTGGATAGGAAAAATCTTATAGTATTTTATAAGATAGCATTAAAGGAGAACATAATGCTGTTTTTCAAAAAGAAAAAAAATGAAGAAAAATACCTTTTTGATACAGGAAAGGTGACGCTTCCGGACGGGACTGCATATATTGGCAAAAACTTGATCGTAACCGGAACTGTTTCGGGAAGTGATGATATTATTGCAATGGGTTCAATAAACGGCGAGGTTGAATTGTCGGGGGACATTAAAATAGGTGATACATCAACGATAAACGGTAAAATTTATGCTGAAAAAATATTTGCAGGTGGTTTTATTGAGGGAACTGTTTTTGCGTCAGAACGTATCTGTATAGAAAAGACAGCAAAGATAAAAGGTGTTATAATTGCAAAACGGCTATCTGTTGAAGATGGGGCTGTGTTTGACGGTGAAGCAAGAATGAGTGGTAACTCGGAGTCGGATAATTTATTTAAAGATAATGAAAATATTAATTTCTTTAAAAAAATAAAAAAAAATACTCCGGCTGAAGTTATTGAGGATGCGAAAGATTTTATTTCAAACAAGACCGCATCGTTTATAAGCCGGAATTCAAGAGTTGACGGAAAGGTAGGAGGCAAAGAAAGTATCATTGTTGAGGGTTTCATAAAGGGCTTGATCAGTTTAAAAGGCAATATTATCGTTGGAAGTACCGGAGTTATTGAGGCCGATGTCGAAGCCGATAACATCTCAGTGCACGGGAAGATTTCCGGAAATGTTTTTGCTCGTCAGCAGCTTATAATTCAGCCTTCAGGAAAAATTCAGGGCGACATTTCAGCCCTTTCCATTGATATAAAAGAAGGCGCGTTGTTTGAGGGCCGGTCTCACATGATAAGTTCTGTTTCTGCTCCATTGCCTGAATTAAAAGAAAACTGAACTAATGAGCAAGGGAGGATTAAAGGGTGTATTCCTTATGCCGCATTTTTTTATCTATTATCTTGGCTATCAGCCTGTCATCCTGTTCAACACGCATATTTATTGTAAATGAAATATCAAATATTTCTGAGATTGGTGCAGTTGCTTTCGAACAGGATGATGATCTTGATATGGTGGAAAAAGGTATTCCAGGGAATATAAAAATTCTTGAAGTTATCCTTGAAAACGACCCGGATAATTATAAGATACTTATTCTTTTATCCAGACTTTATGCAGCCTACTCTTTCGGATTTTTTGAGGGAAAACTTGAATCTTCTCTTATCGGAAAAAGTTACTCTCTTTTATCCGAACAAAACCTCATAAGGGAAAGTGTAACCAGGTATTACTCAAGGGGAGCTGAATATGCTCTCAAGGCAATAGAATTCTGTCATCCCGGGGCAGTTGAAAAATTAAAGATACCTGAATCGGCTGACAGCTTATTAAAAACCATGAGCAAAGAAGATGTCCGGGCGCTTTTCTGGTACGGTTTTAATTTAAGCTCGCTTATTAATAATAACCGGGATTCGGTGATTTTACTTTCAAAGGCTTACCTCATTGAAAAAATTATGAAACGGATTATAGAGCTTGATCCTGAATATTTTTTTGGAGGCCCTCACGTTATTCTGCTGTCATATTATTCATCTTTACCCCCATACTCGGATGAGAAGCTGGATCTTTCCCTTTTTCATTACAAGAAATTAAAAGAACGCAGTGACGGACCGTTCCTTCTCGCCGATTTATATTTTGCCCGATATTATCTATTGAGAAAACAGGAAAAAGAAAAATTTGAAAAAATCATGAATGATATTTTGAATCATTCCGGCAGGGGGAAAGAGTGTATTTTTTATAACAAGGTCGCGGCTCAAAGAGCAAGAATATATCTTGAAGGGATTGATTATTTTTTTGATTAAAAAGGCCGACAGAAAATGAGGACGTATTTTAGTGTTCTGATTTCAGTATTTGTTTCAGCACTTCTGCTTTTTTCAGTGGCTTCGGTTAATGCCCAAAAAACAGTAATTAAAATTGCCCTTATTACACCGGAAGGAAGCACATGGACAAATACTTTGCGCAGGATGGTCGATGAAGTTAAAGCAAATACAAGCGGGGAAATAGATTTAAAAGTTTATGCCGGTGGTATCAGTGGCGACGAGCTCGACGTAATAAGGAAGATCCAGGCAGGACGAATACATGCAGCGGGATTTTCAGGCGTAGGACTCGGAGTTATTTTACCGAAAATGCGAATTTTGGAAGCGCCGCTTCTTTATAAAAGCTATGAGGAAATTGATTTTGTAAAGGATAGACTTTACAAAGAATTAGCATACGATTTTGAAAGAAAAGGGTATATTCTTCTGGGGTTTGCCGAAGCCGGTTTCGTATACTTTTTCTCTTCGCATGAAATATCTAAACAGGATGATTTAAAGAAGATCAAAATGTGGGTGTGGAAGGGAGATCCTGTAGCCCAGACTTTTTTTTCCACTTTTGGAATAAAGACGTTTCCGCTCCATCTTGCCGATGTAAACACAGGACTTGAAACAGGAATGATAGATTCTTTTTATTCCCCGACTCTTGCGGCGGTTGCTTTCCAATGGTACACCAAAATAAAAAACATGCTCGATTATCCCATGGTTAATTCGACGGGCGCATTACTTATGAGCAAAAAGGCATTTGAACAGTTATCTGAACAGAACCAGTCGATATTAAAAGAAGCCGCAAAGAAATATTGCGCTGAATTGGTTCGCCTGACAAGGCGTGATAATGATGAAGCAAGAGCAATTCTCAAAGAATCCGGGGTCAAATTTGTTTTGCCTTCAAAGCAGGAAATTTCCTCTTTTGAAGAGAATGCAAAGAAAACATATGAAATAAATATTCCCGAACTATATTCAAAAGATTTGTTTAACAGGGTTCGGGAGATATTAATGGAGTACAGGGAAACACATAAAACCGCTAACCGGCCATGATTGATATAAATTATGCAGCTTATTAAAAAGATAGATGATCTTCTGGAAAAGCTCGAAAAATATCTTGTAATATTTTTATTTTCCCTGCTTGTTTTTCTTATAACGTTGAACATACTTTCAAGGAATATAATTAATTATTCGTTTGAAGAGATATATGAAACCGCTCCTGCCGCAGTATTGTGGCTTTCGTTAGCCGGATCTTCTCTTGCATTAAAAAAAAGACGACATATCAAACTGGAGCTTGTACTAAGATTCTGCCCCAAAACATTCCGGTATTACACAAACTTTGTCGTATCTCTTTTTGGTATGGCAGTTATGGGCATTCTGTTTTATTCATCCCTCCAATTTGTTGAAAACGAGATTCATATTTTTGGAAGTAAAGGCCTGTTTTCCGTGATATTCCCACTCTTTTTCATGATATCTTTTTTCCGGTATTTTACATGGATGTTTTACGGTTTTTCTCAAAAGGGCAGGGCGGCATGAATATGCTGACTCTTATGATTTCTGGAATATTCTTTTTTGCCCTGATTGAAACTCCACTGTTTACGGTTATTGCTGGATTATCGATAGTCAGTTTCTATTTCGTCGGCAAAGATTTTTCCTCTATTCAAACAATTGTGATTGAGATGAACAGGCTTGCTTCCATGCCTGTACTTGTTGCTCTGCCTCTTTTTACCTTCACCGGATGTTTGCTTGCCGAAACAGGCGCTCCTAAACGGATAACAAATTTAATGCGGGCATTGACCGGGCGTCTTCCGGGAGGGATAGCCATAGCTGCCCTTGGTTCTTGTGCTTTTTTTACCGCTTTAACGGGTGCAAGCGGTGTAACTATTGTTGCAATAGGAGGGGTTTTATATCCTGTTCTTCGGGCTCAGGAATACGAAGATAATTTTTCATTGGGGTTATTAACCACATCCGGAAGTCTGGGTCTTTTGTTTGCGCCCAGTCTTCCGGTTATTCTTTATGGCGTTGTTGCGCAGGTTGATATAGCACAGATTTTCAGGGCTGCGCTTCTCCCCGGAATACTTCTGGTCGCAATTCTTTCGATCTATTCATTTTTCCATGAATATATTACAAAAAAACCCGGAAGGCATGTAGTATTAAAAAAAGCAAGTTTGGATGATGTGAAAATTGCATTAAAAGAAGGAATCTGGGATTGGCCCATTATGTTGGTGATAATATTTGGGATTTATGGTGGGTTTGTAACAATAGCAGAAGTTTCGGCACTTGTTCTTGTTTATGTCCTTATAGTTGAATGTCTGATATTAAAAGAGGTGGATTTTTTTAAACAGTTGCCGGTTATAATAATCGAAAGCACCATGATATCAGGTGCTATTATTGTCATTCTTGGAGTCGCTCTTGGGTTTACAGGATACCTTGTTGATGAAGAGATCCCCGGTCGTCTTCTCTCGTTTCTTGTGAATTTAACGGAAAACAGACTCTTTTTTCTTGCGGGGTTGAATATTTTTCTCCTTGCTGCCGGTTGCATGATGGATATATTTTCAGCGATTATAATTATCGTTCCTATCATAGTTCCGGTTGCAATGAATTATGGCATTGATCCGGTTCATTTATGCGTCATTTTTCTTTTAAATCTTGAAATTGGTTATTCAACACCGCCTGTCGGAATAAATCTATTTATAGCCAGCCTGAAATTCAATAAGCCGGTAACACAACTTTACAGAGCCTCTACCCCCTATCTTGTTCTTATGATATTTCTTCTTATTCTGGTCACATATATTCCGTCGTTGAGCCTGTTTCTGGTTAGATGATAAAGATATGTCAGCAGCGATTGCCTGAATGAAAAAATTAAGGCAGATTGTCCACATCAAGGAGTATGGAAATATCACCATTTTCCATGATGCCTATTCCTGAAAAAAGCTTTATCTTGGAAAGAAGTTCTCCAGCAGGCAGTACCATGAGAGGTCTGTTACCGATAATATTATCGGCCAGCAGTTTAAGATTGTTGCCTTCAGAGATGGAGCTTCCAGTAGGCTTGGCATATTTAAGACTCAGGAAATTAGATGATTTTATTTCAGGATCAGCAATCCCAAGATACTTTCTTAAGTTATAATATGATACTGTTTTATCTTCGGAATTGTCGTAGAATCTTCCTATTGATTTTACGTTCAAGGTTGGTACTGCTAGAGTATGCTTTCCAATAGTAAATATTATTGCATAAATAACTGAAAGAGAAATGGGTAATTTTATAGTAAATTCAGTTTGTCTGCCTAGTTCCGAAGAAATGGATAATGAACCGCCCATGTAGTCAATCGTCTGGGCGACCACGCTCATACCTATGCCTCTTCCTGACAAATCGGTAGTTTCCCTTGCAGAAGAAAAATCAGGACTTAAGATAGTGTTAAAGATTTCTTCTTCGTTCATATTGTTGATGTCATTGTCCGTCAATGACTGTCTTTCTTTGAGATGCTTTATAATCAGCGACTTGTTTATTCCTCTGCCATCATCTCGTATTTTAAGATACAGATTTTCTTTTTCGCTTTTTGCTTCAATTGTAATTCTGCCTTCGGTGGGTTTATGTTTGCTGAGACGCTCTTCCGGTGATTCAATTCCATGGGCTATGCAATTTCTGAATATGTGAATCATGGGCTCTCTGAGACGCTCAAGAATTGTTATATCCGCCTGAATCTCGCTTCCAAGTATTTCAACATAAATATTTTTATTGTGTTCCTTGGCTATGTTCCTGATGCTTTTCTGGAATAAATCCGCGAAATCGCCGAAAGACATGAGTCTTAACTGGGTCAGCTGGAAATAGAGAGTCTTCATCAGCGTGTTATAATGATCAACCCAACTTTTTAAACCGGCTGACAGCTTATCTTGTGAAAATAGGGGGAACCTTTTTGCTAAAAGCTGAATCTCCTGTGTGAGACCGAGAAGTTCTTCAATATGAGAATACCGTATTTTAACATGATCGATGCTTGTTAATCTCGGCTGGGAAGCAGTAAGTAAAGGAGTCGGCTGGTTCTGATTGTTATTTGTAACTTCTGCAGGAGATTTTTGGAATCCGGATATAATGCTGTTATATAATTTATGCTCTTCAAGTGATTCAATCCTGCCGCTTTTTGAAACAAGAGAATGAAGAATATCTGAACCGTCAAAGATCAGTTGGACAGAAGCGGAAGAACACGTGCTGGTTCCTTGTTGAAATTTGAGGCACCAGTCTTCAATTAAATGGCACAGGTCGGAAATCTTGTCGAAACTAAGAGCTCTGGCCATTCCTTTTATGGAATGGATTTTACCATGAATTTCAGTCCAAAGGCTGCTGTTTGATAAATCTTTTTCAACATGCAATAATAAATCATCAAGTTCTTTAAGATACTTGTCTGATTCTTGAGAAAAAATTTTTTCATATTTTGTTAGGTCCATAGAAAAGCCCCATTAATTTCTTCCAGATATCATCAGGATTTAAAAGCCGTAAAACATGGCTTTCATAATGAAATACTGTTCGATCTTCAGAATCATCTTCCATCCAGATCATACCGATAATATCATCCGGGATTATCGCCATTTTTTTATTTGCCCATTTAAGGATAATAATACGTGGATTTTCATCGTCTTCTTTTTTAGGGTATCCGAAAAAGGGCGCAAGGTTTATTACATCAAAAAGCTCACCCCTGTAATACAATAATCCTTCGTAGCAATCCGGGGTTAGGCATACGGGTGTTGCTTTTGAATCATCGATTATTCTGTGGATATATTGTGATTCTATTCCAAGGAACTCATCCCTGACTTTGAAAACAAAAAATTTCATTGTATGCTTTCTTCCGGAAGTTTATCGGCTGAAAGTTCAGATATTTCGGGAAGCTTGAATTGTTGCTGGGTTTGCATCATTTTTTTTGAAAGTTTATCAAGCAATGTTATGGCGTTGGTAATCCTGATTACCTCGGCTTTCTGATTCTTTGATGCAATGGTCGTTTTTTGTGTAGATTCATAATTCTTGTGGGCAAAACCTGAGAGCTCCTTGAAATTCTCTGTAAAACTTCTCAATTCTTCAGCCTGTCTGGCCGTTACTTCACCCATGCCTTTTGTTTCTTCAAAAATTTCTCTTACACCAAACAGCGTTTCGCTGAATGTCTGAACTATCCCTTTGATTATTTTTCTTCCTTCATTTATATCACTCTGATTTTTCATGAGATATTCTTTTAGCATGCTGTTGTCTTCAAGAATATTTTCAACCAGCTTTGTTATTGTCTGGGATGATTGTTTTGAGTTTTCCGCCATGTTCCGAATTTCATCTGCAACTATGGCAAAGCCTTTTCCGGATTCTCCCGCCCTTGTTGCTTCGATTGAAGCATTTAAAGAAAGAAGGTCGGTCTTTTGTGCTATAGTTTCCATTACATTTGTTATAACTTTTATTTTTTCAACCTTGTCGGGAAGACGTGATACCTGCTGGGCGTAATCGCTCATCTGTTTGAGCACAAGCTCTAAATGGTTAAGAGTTTCACGGGCATTGGTTTCACCCCTTTGAGTCTTTTGAATTGCTGCATCAACCTTTGAAATTGTATTGGAGGATTGTTTTACAAGTTCATCCATTACTTTAATGCCTTTTTCCAGCTTTTGCGTTACTTTTTGCACAATCTGTGTTTGTTCCGCAGAACTTGTCGCAATTGATTTTGCTGTTACATCAATTTCATTGCTGCTTTGAAGAAGTTTCTTTGCGAGCCTTGCGAGTATCGAATTAGTTTCATGGATTTTCAGGGAAACATTTTTTATGTCATATAAGAGCAATCTTAATTGGTTGACCATCAAAGAAAATACTTCTTCGAGATCCCTGATTTCATCAAGGGATGTTATATTGATTTCCTGCGACAGATCTCCATTACTTATTTCTCTTGCGGCATTGTTCAGATTATTGAGCGGTTTCAAAATTGATCTTGAGAAAATTATTCCGAAGATTGTGCCAATTCCCATTGCCAGAGCCATTGTAATCCCCTGTGCAGTGATAAAATCCTTTGTTACATGATTTATCACTCCTGCAACAATCAGAACAACCAGCAACAGAAGCAGGAAGTACAATATCAGCTTGTTTTTTATACTAGTTCTTTCCATTTTCCGTAATCCTCCAATGCCAGTATCCATCCTACATTATTATCTTCAACAACCAGCTGTGACACAATTACCCTGATTTTATCAGAATCTGCTGTAGCAATCAATTCCGTTTTATCAAGCTCCTTGTTATGAACCACCTCTTTTAATGCATTAATAAGTTTTTGTTTTTCGTCCGGAAATATTGAGAGGATAGAGCGGTTCAAGAGTTCGGAGTAAGATCTGTTCAATAATTTTATAACTAAAGAATTTACTTCCATAATCCTTGTATCAGAGTCAAGGATTATTACCCCGAGCCCTATGCATTTAATAACTGATTTTTGGAAATGAAGCGAATCAATCAGGTCAACAGATTCACGCCTCGGGAAAACGGTGCCTGATTCAATGATACTGCTGATAACGTCAGGGAAGGTGGAATTACTTTCGATCGTGTTCATAAAATCATTAAACATTGTTGCCATTTTTTCTATCGGGCCCTTTGCGATATAGTAATCCGCGCCTATTTTGTCCAGATTCCCGAGATGCTCGATTATTATTCCGGATACGGCGATAATGGGAAAACAATTGTCTTTATATTTCATACGGACAAATTTAATAAGTTCAGGTCCGTCAATTTTTGGCATGACAATATCTGCAAACATTAAATCGATGTTCTCGGTTTCTATCTTTGAAATTCCTTCTTTTCCGTCATAAGCCTTGATAACTTTATAACCTCTTTTTTCAAGCAGTTCTCCTAGAAACTCCACGAAAAAAAAATCGTTATCAACTACTAGGGCAGTTTTTTGCATCTTTTCCCCCGGATTATTTGTTTGCTTTTATAAGGCTAATTTATACAGACTCTCTTAACTTCATTTATGTCGGTCAGCCCTTCAAAAATTTTGGCAATTCCATCCTGCTTCAAAGTCTTCATCCCATCTTTATAAGCCTGTTCAAAAAGTTCTTCAGTATTTGCCGCTCTTTTAATTAATCCTTTCATAACGGGAGTTCCTTCCATGAGTTCGTGTATTCCCATTCGGCCTTTATATCCCGATCCGGAACAGGCCTCACATCCGGCGGCGCGATAGAGAACAAGAGAAGATGAATATTCAATTCCTGTGAATTTGAATTGTTCTTTGCCATATAAAGAAACAATTTCCTCAAATTCTTCCCTTGATGGATTGAATTCTTTTTTGCAGTTTGTGCATAATCTTCTTGTAAGTCTCTGGGCAAGAACTCCAAGGAAAGCATCGGAAAAATTCAGCGGATTTAGCCCCATGTCAAGAAGCCTTGTCACAGTCTCAGGAGCGCTGTTTGTATGAAGGGTTGAAAATACAAGATGTCCGGTCAGGGAAGCCTCTACACCTATAGATGCTGTTTCTTTGTCACGCATTTCACCAATCATGATGACATCCGGATCAAGACGAAGGAAGCCACGCATAACTCTCGCAAAATCAAGTCCGATTCTTGGCTTAACTTCAACCTGGCGCAGCCCGGGCTGGGTGATTTCGATCGGATCCTCTGCGGTCCATATTTTTATATCGGGCTTATTTATATACCCAAGCGCTGAATGAAGGGAAGTTGTTTTGCCTGAACCTGTCGGTCCGACAACAAGTATAAGTCCGTAAGGCTGAGATATAATTCTCTTCATGATTGATAAAATTCGTTCATTCAGTCCCATTTCATCAAGTTTCATGGCGCCCGCTTTGGCAAGAATTCTTAATACAGTATCTTCGAATCCGCCCGCAGTCGGCATGGTGGACATTCGCAGTTCGAACGAGGGCACACCTTTGCGCTTCATTTTTATTTTGCCGTCCTGTGGAAGCCGCCTTTCACTTATGTCGAGATTGGCCATTATTTTGAGCCTTGAAATAATTGCAGGAGCCATAGCGTTAGGGATCTGAAGGTATTCATGACAGACACCGTCCATTCTGAATCGTATTATGGTCTTTTTGATTATCGGGGAAGGTTCAATGTGTACGTCGGAAACATTTTTCCTGAATGCCGTTACAAGGATCTGATCAACCAGCTTAACAACCTGGCTTGATGATTCATCTACGATATCCTTTTCAATTTCTGTATCTTCTTCAACTTCGAAAGAAACATCGGGTACGAAACTGTCAATATTATCAACCGTGTTTTCAATTGTTTCTGAAAATTTATCAGCGGAAAAAAAACGCTCTATATATTTGACAATGTCTTCTCTGACCCCGACTGAAAAATGCAATTTCTGATTTGCCATTAATGCTCTGATATGGTCGGTTTTCCTTAGGTCCCTGGGGTCATCGACAAGAATCTCCAGATAATTTTTTCCCCAGCTTAAAGGAACCC
The DNA here is from genome assembly GCA_041298995.1 of Desulfobacteraceae bacterium. Classification (GTDB taxonomy): domain Bacteria; phylum Desulfobacterota; class Desulfobacteria; order Desulfobacterales; family RPRI01; genus RPRI01. The sequence goes on along the minus strand of JBFYVZ010000291.1, from coordinate 1,079 downwards.
ATGTATAGTGAAGAAGAAAGGATTTTTTTAATTTGCTGATGAGTTCCACAGGGGTAGGTATATCGGGATCAAATTCTTTGAATGGACAATTATAGAAAATGGAGAGTGATTTGCCCAGATCCTGCCTCTTTATCTTAAAACTCTCAATCAGCACCATTTCAACGCTCTTGCCTGTTTTCCTTGAAGCCGCAAGAGCCTGTTGAAGCTGATCAGAGTTTACAATCGAAGAATTGAGAAGATAATCGAACTTCGAATTGTAAGAAAGAGTTGAAAGAACGGAATTAAGCAGATTTGATATTTCAGTATTTTCAGGATCGAGATTCAGGGCGCTTTTGAATAATGAAACTGCGAGCTCTTTGTGCTCTTTTTTATCCAGATGAGATCCTAACCATAATTTTATCTGTGAAGTATCGCGGTTTGAAAACTTGTATTCACTTATAATGTTTTCAGCTTTCGTGATTACATCTGTGTGGGGGGCAATGTTCAGGAGGATTGAAAGAAGTTCGGTAACAATGCGCACCGGTGTATATCCGTCATCTGAATAGTCAGCTTTCAGAAGTTTTTCATATTCGGCGGCAGCCTCTCTGATCAGCCCAAGTTCTTTAAGCGCAGCGGCATTATCGATAATATCTTTTATGCTTCCCCGGGTCGACATGGTCTTTTGTATCAAAGATAATGCCGCGCTTGTTAAATCTGGGGAGTGTTTTGTCATGTTATTCAATGACAGGTTCTTTTTAATCCGGCTGATCCTTTCTCTGATCTGGGCTAATTCATTCTGATCTGCCATAGTATTGCTGTTTGCAAGTATCTGCTCATATATATTCAAAGAGTCACCGAGCATTCCCATGGAATAATATGTTTCGGCTTCCTTGATTTTATTTTTTATGTTGATTCCGTTAGAAGCGATGTCGCTCATACATATTAGCTCCTTCAATTGATTTATTTCGCTCTGTTCTAATTAGTGTTCATCCGGAAACTGATTCCGGACACAATTAAGTTTCCAATCTGGAAATAGGCAATTTTGGGCAAGCTCAAGGAAATCAAGGGATTGCGCGGAGACATACGCGATGTATGTCGCA
>JBFYVZ010000248.1:0-20773 GCA_041298995.1 Desulfobacteraceae bacterium | reverse complement strand
GAGGTTTCAATATAACGTTTGTATGTTAGCTGTCAATGATGTTCTTTATATTCTTTTTATCCCACATACAACGTATTTTTAATCCCTTCATCCCAGCTAATCGGAGAAGATAAATATTTTTTAACTTGAACTGCCATATTCTTTCTAGTATCAGTTCCCATCTTTTTTTATCAAAGAAGGAAGGAAAAACAGATATGGCAGAAGTCATCCCTTTCAAGGGGGTTCTTTATGACACGGGAAAAATTGGCAGATTGGCAGATGTTGCAACACCGCCATATGATGTTATCTCTAAAGAGGAACAAATTAATTATCATAACAGGCATCCTCAGAACATAATACGTCTTATCCTGGGCAACGAAACAGAATCGGATGATGAAAAGAACAGTCGCTACACAAGAGCAGCCGCTTTTTTTAATGAATGGCTCACTGATGGCGTGCTCGTGCAGGATAACGTCCCGGCTTTTTATCTTTCTTCTGTTGAGTTTCCAATTGAAAAGAGGGTGATCAGACGTTTTGGAATTATAGCTTGTGTAAGGCTTGAGCCATTTGAAAAAGGAATAATTCTCCCCCATGAAAAGACTTTTTCGAAGACAAAATCGGAACGGCTACAGCTTATGAAAGCATGCCATGCCAATTTCAGCCCGATTTTTTCACTTTTTCCAGGTAAAATCGATATGATAACTACTCTTGGAAAATCGGCCTTGTCCGGAACCGCTCATTCAGACTTTACCGACGAAAAAGGGCACAGACATCTTCTTTGGAAGATAACCGATCCGCTTGTTCAGCAAAATATTTCAGATGCTTATAAAGATAGAATTCTTTATATAGCAGATGGGCACCACAGATATGAAACAGCCCTTAATTACCGGGAATGGGTATCAAAAAATAATCCTGAGTTCTCAGCAAAGCATCCTGCAAACTTCATAATGATGTACCTATGCAGCATGGAAGATCCAGGATTGATAATACTACCTGCCCATCGTCTGCTGACCGGGGTCACGGAATCAAATCTTTCCGGCTTTGAGCATAAAGCTTCAAAGTACTTTGATATAACACAAATACCATTTGACCCGAAAGCGCCCGAAAAAACATCAGAAATATTTATCTCTGCGTTAAGATCCGAGTCCTTGACAAATAAAATTGGTGTTTTAATTAAAAACAGAAACATCTTTTATATATTATCACTTAAGCAACAGGCTTTGGAAACAAAATATGGAAGTGAACTTCCTGAATCCCTGATGCGTCTCGATATTACTGTCCTGACAAAGCTGATACTTAATGAGATTTTAGGATTCGATCAGACTGGTTTTGATAATGAAAAATTAATCACCTACACGAGTTCCGATAATGACGCTATAGAACAAACATCTTCGGGAAAGTTCGATCTATCTTTTATTCTTAATTCCACCAAGCTCGAGCAGGTACAAAGGATCGCCGGTGAAGGTCTGATAATGCCGAGAAAATCTACGTATTTTTACCCCAAGGTAATAACGGGGGAGGTTATAAATAAATTGTCTTTAGCATCAACATAAACCGGATAGTGTCTATCCGGAAACAACATATGGACACTACAGCGTTTCCAATGCGGAAATAGGCAATTTTGGGCAAGCTCAAGGAAATCAAGGGATTGCGCGGAGGCATAAGCAATGTATGCCGCACAAGAAATCCTGCAGATTGACACAGAGATCGCTCAAAAGAGCCATTTCCGGACGGAAACTATTTACAATTTGCTTCTCTTACGGATTACCGGCCCATATATAATGGCGGATGCCGTTGAAGGTGCCCTGTCCTATGCCTTCAACTTTCTTTATTTCGTCAATATCTTTAAACAGCATATGTGCCTTTCTGTATTCGACTATTTTAACGGCTACAACCGGCCCTATGTTTGGAAGCCTGACAAGGTCAGTCAGTTTAGCATCATTTATATTTATAGGTTCTTTCAGTTCTTTCTTCATCATTTCGCTTTTGAATTTATCGTAATGCTTTTCAAGGTGCTTCTTTGCAACTTCTTTATTCATGACATCGATCCAGGTTTCATTATCAAAAGTTCCAAGCATGTATATCACCTGTTCGTTGTCCAGTTTACCCGCCGAATCATGATGTGGACAATGACGGATCTTCTCATCTTTCTTGTTTTTTTCTATCACGGCAAAGGCATCATCAGACAGGAATCGGAGATCTATCTCTTTTGCGTCTTTGCAATATGCGTTTCCGGCAAATAAAAGAAAAAACATGACCGCAAACAATCCAACAGCATAACTCTTATCATGATTAATAATCATATCATCCTCCACGAGACCTTTGCATAACGCCCCCTTTTGCCCGATTTATTTAAAGACTTGGTTTCTGGTCTCTGGTTTGTAGTTTCTGGTTGTTTCTTTTAACCAGGAACCCAAGTCTTTTTTTTCACCTTCCTTGTACTTGGCCAAAATTGTACATTCTTCAAAGGTCTTTAATTTGTTGCAGAAACATTTCTGGTTCTTTCCCTTTTCCTCTTGAACCTTCATAAAATCACAATTAAAGGCCGGGGCCTAATTGCACCCGGCCTAATGATGGACTTTTTACTAATTCTTCAGGACTTATCGCCGGTAATGATCATATCTTTGTTCTGCTCGAAGATTTTAGGACCGATGCCGGGCACTTTCATTATATCTTCAGGGTTTTTGAAGGGACCGTTCTTTTCCCTGAAATCAACTATTTTTTCCGCGACTTTATTGCCGACCTGCTTGAGCTTTGTCAGCTCCTTGACGGTAGCCTTGTTTATGTTGATCTTCACATCATCTTTCGCAAGAACAGAAATTCCTGAAGCCAGAACAAATGCAATCGCAACAATAAGACCGATACACCGTTTCAAGTTTCTCATGGTTCTCCTCCCTATTTTAGAGTGAATTGTGAATAATGTTGACAGCTTCATAAAAAGCAATTTTATGTTTAACTTTCAGAATATCGCTTTTTACTGTACCATCAACGCCAAACGTTAAGTAGTTTCCATCCGGAAATGGCCCTTTTGTGCGATCCAAAATTATCTATTTCCGAATTGGAAACGCAATAGTGTTATTTTAGTATTTCCTTATTTCATTTCAGGGAATTTGTCTGTCAGGGAATCCTGATATTTTCTGTAGGGGAATCCCTACAAAGAATGACAGCTTCGTAAAAAGTCATTATGCTGTGTTGCGCTTCCTCTTTCGTCATTGCAGCGTACCAAAAAGTACGCTTCATTCTTCAAGATTCGCGCGCCTTGCATAATGAGCTTTTTACTTTGCCGTCTGAATAGTGACTTTTTACGAGTCCATCATATTTAGACGAGGTAGTGATCCAATTTTTTTAAATAAAACTCGTATGTGCTCCGTATTCCATCGGAAAGAGAAGTTGCCGGATGCCATCCAAGGGCTTTAATTCTTGAAACATCGAGGAGCTTCCTCGAAGTTCCGTCCGGCTTCGATGAATCGAAAAGAAATTTTCCTTCAAAACCGACGATATTTCTGACAAGCTCCGCCAGATCCTTTATGGATATCTCTTTCCCGAAGCCGATATTTACGATTGGAGTCTTGCCATCTGTAAGAAGAGAAGCAAAAATCGTTTTTTCCAGGTTCATTAAAAAGAGACACGCATCCGCCAGATCGTCAACATAAAGAAATTCACGAAACGGCTTTCCTGTACCCCAGATTGTTACAATTGCTTCGTCTGATGAAGCTTTCGCGTCATTTAATTCAGGTGGAACAGGCCCGAAGATGTTCCCGTCTTTTTCGATTTCTTCCAATTTTCCAAAGTACGCCAGGCGTGCAAGGTGGAATTTCCGGATAAGAGCCGGAAGTACATGACTCTCTTCAAGATCGAAATTGTCATTCGGCCCGTAAAGATTTGTCGGCATCGCGGCAAGATAACTTGTACCGTACTGCCGGTTGTATGCTTCGCACATCTTTATGCCTGCAATCTTGGCAATTGCATAAGACTCGTTTGTAGCCTCAAGAGGGCCTGTTAATAGATGCTCTTCCTTCATCGGCTGGGGACATTCTCTCGGGTAAATGCATGAAGAACCGAGGAGAAGAAGCCTTTTTACTCCTGTTTTCCAGGCTGAATGAATTATGTTTGTCTGTATGGTTATATTCTTATAGATAAACTCCGCAGGATATGTACTGTTTGCATAAATCCCGCCTACTTTTGCCGCTGCAAGAAAAACATATTCGGGGCGCTCTTTTTCGAAAAAAGCTTCGACATCCGACTGCCTCTCAAGGTTTAGCTCGGAATGACTGGAAAAAATCAGGTTTGAAAAGCCTTCTTTTTGAAGCCTCCTGGCAAGGGCTGAACCGACAAGCCCTTTGTGTCCGGCTATATATATTTTAGAATTCTTTTCCATTTATATTTTAAATTATTACTTTATGTAATACTACTTATATGGCTGTTATTCATTGATATACAAATAGCTTAACACAGCCAGATCATTACGCCGAGAATTGATTTATGGTCCGATTCTCAAGTTAACTGTTTTTAAGCACTTGAACCCATGAACCCTCGAATCCTTGACCCCTTTCCCTTTTTTACATATTTGCTTCAAATGAAGCCGGAGTATCAAAGCCGTTTCTCATGCATATATATTCCCTCACGGCCTCTTTGCAGTCATTCGTGACCATCTCTTTTATCATTTCCTTAAAAGAGATTTCAGGAGTCCATCCCAATTTCTTTTTTGCCTTCGAAGGATCTCCCAGAAGGGTATCAACCTCGGTTGGCCTGAAATAGCGGGGATCAACCAGAACGACGGCCTGTCCTTTCCGAAGCCTGTTTACGGAAAAATTCAATTCTTTTCTTCCGGCAATAATAACCGGTTCGTAATCAGCAATAATACCCTTTTCTTTTGCGCCGCTTCCCTTCCACTTTATCCTGATGCCTGCTTCTCCGAAAGCATACTCACAAAGTTCCCGGACCGAATGCTGGACTCCTGTTGCTATCACGTAATCATCAGGTTTCTTCTGCTGTAAAATGAGCCATTGCGCCCGGACAAAATCTCTTGCATCACCCCAGTCACGAAGCGCATTCAGATTTCCCAGATAGAGTTTGCTTTCAAGGCCAAGAGCAATTCGGGCGGCGGCTCTGGTTATTTTACGCGAAACGAACGTTTCTCCTCTTTGCGGAGACTCGTGGTTAAAAAGTATGCCGTTGCATGCAAACATGCCGTATGCTTCCCTGTAATTTACCGTACACCAGTAGGCGTATAGTTTTGCGGATGCATAAGGGGAGCGTGGATAAAACGGGGTGCGCTCGGATTGCGGAATCTCCTGTACTTTACCGTACAGCTCGCTGGTTGAGGCCTGATAAAAACGTGTTTCCTTTTCAAGGCCAAGAATTCTTATAGCCTCAAGAATTCTGAGTGTGCCGAGAGCATCTGTGTTTGCGGTATATTCAGGAGATTCGAAGGATACCTGGACATGGCTTTGAGCCGCAAGATTATATATTTCATCAGGCCGTATTTCCTGGATGATTCGAATCAGATTTGTTGCATCAGTCATATCGCCGTAATGCATGAAAAATTTTACATCCTGTTCATGCGGATCCTTATACAGGTGGTCAACACGCTGGGTGTTAAATGAAGATGCCCTCCGCTTGATTCCGTGAACAATATACCCCTTGCCTAAAAGCAGTTCGGCAAGATAGCTTCCATCCTGCCCGGTAATTCCTGTGATTAGTGCAGTTTTCATATCCTCCTGACTCTAATAGGTTGTAATTGGTATTTTTTAACGTTGAGAATACAGGCCTGTTTCTATTATTTCAATAATTATTTATAGTTTGAGAAGTTTTTTCTTAATATATTAGCATAATACATAAAAGCATTAAGACGGCTGATATTATAATCTAATAATGGATAAAGATTAAAATAATCACAAGCGGCAATAAATAATAAAGCGCTGCTTTCTGGGCAGCGCTTTATTTTGGGGGTTAACACCCGCTTGTTTTCATTAAAGACGGCGGGCAAGTGAATAGTTTGACGTTAGGCTATTCTGAGCCTACACAAGGCCCTGATCAATCATGGCGTTAACGACCTTGACGAATCCGGCAATATTGGCACCGACCAGATAATTTCCAGGCTCGCCGTATTCTGCCGCAGCATCCAGACAGGTTTTATGAATGCTCTTCATTATGCCTTTAAGACGATTGTCCACCTCTTCTTTTGGCCAACCGATTCTCATACTGTTTTGTGCCATTTCAAGACCTGAAACCGCTACACCTCCGGCATTAGATGCCTTTCCGGGCGCATAGAGGATTTTCTTGTCCAGAAAAATTTTGATTGCTTCCGGGGTGCTGGGCATATTTGCACCTTCACTAACCAGTTTAACAGAATTATTTATCAGTTTGTAGGCGTCCTTTTCACTGATTTCATTCTGTGTGGCGCTGGGGAAAGCACAATCTGCCCGGTGGCTCCATAGTGGATTGTAATCGAGAGACGAGTCGGCTTCGGTATAAACGGCCTCTGAATATTTATCCACATATTCCCGAATCCTACCCCTGCGAATATTTTTCAATCTTATTATGAATTCCAGTTTTCCTTTATCAATTCCTTCTTTATCAAAAATATATCCGGATGAATCTGACAAAGTTAGAACCTTTGCGCCCAGATCAATCAGTTTTTCAACCGTAAACTGAGCGACATTTCCGGATCCGGAAATTAGGCAGGTTTTTCCCTTCAATGATTCGTCTCTGGTTGCCAGCATTTCAGAAGCAAAATAGACATTCCCGTATCCCGTGGCTTCCGGGCGAATCAGGCTGCCGCCCCAGCCCAGACTTTTTCCGGTTAGAACTCCTGAAAATTCATTCCGCAGTTTTTTATACATGCCAAACAGGTATCCAATTTCCCGTGCCCCAACGCCTATATCACCGGCCGGCACATCGGTGTTGGGTCCGATATGACGAAACAACTCTATCATAAAACTCTGGCAAAACCGCATGATTTCGTCATCAGAGCGGCCTTTGGGATCAAAATCGGAACCGCCTTTACCGCCTCCCATTGGGAGTGTGGTCAGTGCATTTTTAAATACCTGCTCAAAAGCCAGAAATTTCAGTATACTTAAATTAACCGATGGATGAAGCCGAAGTCCGCCCTTATAGGGACCGATAGAGCTGTTCATCTGAATACGATAACCCCTGTTCACATGAACCTGTCCTTCATCATCCATCCATGAAACACGAAACTGAATGACACGCTCCGGCTCGATCAGTCTTTCTAGAATCGCCGCCTGCCGATAATCCGGATAACGATCAAGAACGGGCTGTACAGTTTCAAAAACCTCTTCCACCGCTTGATGAAATTCCTTTTCATACGGATCTCGGTTTTTCATATAACGTATAATGTCTGTCATGAGGATCTCCTTTTTCATTTTTTGTTTTTTTTCTTGGTTATGTATTGGTCATCTGAGTCAATTGCAAAACTCTCGAAAATCCCCTCCCTTCAAGGGAGGGGAGAGGAACTTTTGCAATTGGCTCATATGTTTTGTATCATATTTTTTGATTTCCACACTGATTACAATAATCGGCTATCTACAATCCGGCGACTTATAAATTACACAAATTGATTTTTTCCCCTGAATTTTTATCGTTAAAGGATTATCCGTCCGGACATGCCGGATATATTGTGTTTCCTGAACCATGGGAAGTGATTCCAGGTAGCTCAAATCCAGAATATCGGTTGAATCCTCCACGACGGTAATATATGGAATGCCCAAGGAAGTTATATTTTGAAAAAAATGAGACCCCTGAGACGGATCCGCATGAATATGACTGTTTTTCAGTTCTATAATGGCGCCAACACCGGAAATATTCCGCCACTGAACAGGAATACCCAGCCACCTGTCAGATGAACCCCATCGTCCCGGTCCCAATAATAGATACCGCCTCTTTTCCTTTGTCAGCAACGTATTGATTTCGCCTATTTCTTCTGCCATCTGAAGCGTGGCATTGACTTTGAAACTATTTGGTTTGACATAAACGATATCGGATATATTCTCATATTTTCCGTTTCCCAAAGCATTTTGTGAAAAGCACAGCGCTTTTTTTATTTCCTCATCGGTAATTGCCACGTCATTTCGATCTATTTCCGCTGCCAACGGCCTCACCTGCAGGAAGAAAAATTCATTTTTCCGCCGTTTTTCGGTGCCCAGATTTACAGAAAATTCTATCTCAACGGGGCATCCAATTCCTTTTCTTCCCAGCTCCAGAAGTTCGTACAGCAGTCGGGGTAATGGAAAGAGATCATGTTTCGTAACAGAGGCAAATGTTGCTACTTTTGCCCCTGGAATATTGCCGCTGTCCCTTATGCGATGTTCATTCACGACATAGGTACTGCAAAGCAGCCTGATTGGAAGTTCGGTTTCCGCATCATCAATTTCCCGCTTCTCCAGATTAGAATACCGGTTGAAATTAAGACGTTCCGGATAATTCTTTAATTGCAGGGCATAAAAATATCGCTGTGAATTGTTCAGGATATCTTCGACGGTTGTAAATTGAGGCAAAATCCGCGGATATCGGGGTGAAAAACGAAAGGCTTTTTCCCCTTCAACAACCGTTTTTCCCAACCCTATTGCAATATGCGCAATCCCGTCTTCTGGTTTCATATGTGAAACCGGATAAAAATTATGGGATTGAGCAACACCGGATATGGCCGGATAATAATAGTCTCCATATTCTTCCCCAACCAGTTTCTGAACAATCACAGCCATGGACTCTTCCTGGGGTTGACTGACCGAATGCAGGGTGAATGATTTGGGGTCTTCGTAATAGGTGGAAGCATACACCAGTTTGATGGCATCGATGAGCTGCGAAAGCCTTATATCTATATCCGGATTATTATTGGGTATCATATAGGTATGATAGAGCCCTGCATATGGCTGATAATGCGCATCTTCCAGCAGACTCGAGGATCGGATAGAGAGGGGATAGTTCACCTGTTTCAGAAAGGCTCTCAGATCCGAAATCAGCCAGTCCGGCATTTTTGCCTGTAAAAAAATCCGAGCGATATCCTCATCGGAAATATTAGTTTTTGATACATATTGCAGCTGATTCAACGTGATAAATGATTCAAAGCCCTGGGTGGTAATGACCAGAGTCTTTGGAATTTGGATCTCTATCTGGGGATAGTGATCACAAAGCCCTATATGCTGATTGAGAAAGACGGACATGAATGCCAGTCCCCTGGCTTTTCCGCCAAGAGATCCATCTCCGATCTTGACAAAATCCATGATATCGGAGTCGAACGTATTAGCATTGAATTGTGCTACCACTCCTTTTTGTTGAAGTTTTCTGAGTGTATAAAGGCCTGAAACTATGTAATCCCGCATTTCCGCTATGCTGGCAAAATCACCGGCCTGAACCTCCCTGAATGTAGAGGCCAATGCAAATTCGGATCGTGCCATTAGCCAGTTGGAAAAATGATTCCGCGAAGCATGATACAGAAGTGATTCATCTGATATGGTTGCTGCCTTCATCTCAAGCGTTTTAATGTTTGATGCCCTGTCGATCTCCTTGCCGTCGGGTGTTCGAAAAATAAAATCTCCGAAGCCCAGGTGGTTCAAGAAAAACTGGTGTAGTTCAACCAGCAGATTAGGAGAATTTTTATCCAGAAAAACAGCCGAGATATGCTCTGCTTTATGGAGGTTTTTGGATTCCGAGCTTAATAACAGAATCGGCAGATCCGGTATTTCCTGTTTGATCGATGCCAGAATATCTGATCCTGCATTATCGTCCGGTTGACCGTTTCTGGGAATTCGGGTATCTGAAATTACACCAATCAGATAGTTCCGATATTTCTGATACAGATTCATTGCTTCTTCATAGGTTTCGGCCAGCATGATTTTGGGCCGGCTACGCATCCGAAGAAGCCGATGCTCCTCATTCAGGCCAACACCAAGTACCGCCTGGGTCTGCTTAACAACCTCTTTGTAAATCAAAGGCAGAAATGTGGAATAATACTGTGGAGAATCCTCCACAAGAATAAGAACTCTAACCATGGCCAGCTGGGTGTCCCGATCTATATTCAGACAATCTTCGGCGTTTTTAACCAAAGCAAGCAACAGATCAGAATTACCGGACCATATAAAGATTTTGTCAATGCCAGGGATTTTTTGATATTCGCCCTGGGGAAATATTGACCGTATGCTGTGACTTAGCAAAATGACCGGTAGATCCGTATAGATCTTCTTAATCTGTTTCCCCAAAGTTCGGGCATCCATGTCCTCCACATGCGGCATAGTGATGACCATGTCAAAATTTTTCCGCTCCAGAAGTGACAATGCCTCATGGCCTGAGAATGTTCGAGTTACTCGGGGCGGAAGACTTAAATTCAGTCCGCTGTATTCATTTATGATCCGGGATGCAAGATTGCGATCCTCCTCCATGATGTATGCATCATAAGAGCTTGAAACCAAAAGTATTTCCCTGACCTTGATCGACATGATCTCATGAAACATTTTGAACTGGCAATAAAACTCGTTAGGAATTTCACTGGTTTTCAGGGTCATGGAAGATATCGCGTTTTTGTGTTACGGTTTATAAGATTCATCTTTGTATCATTCAGATTGGGCTGATCATTGAAAAGATAAATCTGATCAGCTACATCTGTGCGGATCACGCATCGATAATTGCCAGTGCCTCATCCCGAAATGCATCCATTACATAGGTAATGCCGGTCACTTTTGTACATTCCTCGGTCAATGAGAAAATGTCCTTTCGGCTGATGTACTTGACTTCCCAGTTTCTGGAACCTGCCATCAACTGCTGAAGCCCTACCTTGAGTTTATCAATGGCGCTGAAAATACCTATTGAGCCCAGGGGAAATGTTTCCACATCCGCTCCATATTTTTGTTTCAGAACTTCATAATTCATAAAAATTTCTTCTTTGGTGGCTCCATAGCGGGCTACAGAAGCAGGAAGACCTTTATCTTCTCCTTTAAGCCATTTTTCCGCATTTTTTCCAACCATTCCCGGAATCATCAGCGCCCTTCCCATGCAAACCGCCTTGCAGTATGGTGCTCCCATGGCCAATGCCTTGAATACATGGTCTTCAGATGAAAAACCGCCGGCAAATGCAATATCCGGAACCCGTTTGCCCCGTTTAGCCAGACGATCACACAATTCATAGGCCATTGAATGAAGATAAATCGAGGGAATTCCCCATTCACACATCATTCTCCAGGGGCTCATTCCGGTTCCACCCGGTGCACCGTCAATGGTAAGCAGATCGATTCCTGCATCACTTGACCAGCGGATAGCCATGGCCAGTTCTCTCATGGGATAGGCTCCGGTTTTCAGAGTAATCCGTTTGGCTCCCATTTTTCTAATCCGCTCCACTTCTTTCATAAAGCCTTCCTGATCAATAAATCCCAACCGGGAATGACGCTCAAACTGTTTTAATGGACCGGCCTTGAATGCTGCCTGAAAAGCGGGTACCTCAGGATCAGGGGTTACAATATAACCGCGCTTTTTCAGCTCCAGTGCCCGTGTTAGTGAATCTACCTTGATCTCGCCGCCGATGCATTTGGCGCCCTGACCCCATTTCAATTCTATTGTCTCGACACCCAGTTTTTCTATAACATATTCCGCAACACCATTTCGAGTATCTTCAACATTCATCTGAACCAGTATATCACCGTACCCATCATAATATCTTCGATATTCACGAACCCTTCTGTCCATTTCCGGTGATTTGGAGACTTTGCCATTCTTGTTCAGCTCAAGTTCCGGATCAATACCGCACACGTTCTCTCCGCATACCAGAACTATGCCGCTGATGGCTGCGCCAATAGCAAAATGCTCCCAGTTTTTTCTGGCAATATCAGTGCTTCCCAGTGCGCCTGTAAAAACGGGAACTTTCATTTTGATCTTTTCGGTCACACCAAAAGATGTTTCGGTATTCACATTAGGAAATGTGGCCTGATCCGGGTCGGCAGCAACACCCTTTGCGCCCATGGCATATCCCATGATATTGAGGTGGGAATAATCAACCGGATAATCCTTGTCGGCGCCGGCGGTAATGCTTCCGAACGGAGAGGGATAAAGCAGTTCTCTGCCTCTGAATGTGGCATGAAACATGTCACAGTTTCCGCGACAGCCGTCAAGGCATCGGCTGCAGATACCTGATTGTGGGGCAACATTGCGGGAACGGTTACTGGTCTGAAGGGCATCGTTTGAATTTGGATGGTGAAGGTTCATTTAATTCTCCTTATTGAAAAATTGAAAAGCGCCTATACCTCTGCTGCATGCGAAGTATAGACGCCATTGTCTTAACCCAAATAAATTTCCTTACGCCTTTGTAAGCCAATTTATTTAAACTATTAAATTATGGCTTTTTTTAGACACACTTAATAATATTGTCAAGAAATTTTTATTTGAAAATTATCAAATATCAGTTTCGATCTAAATAACTTATAAGCGATGAATGAATTGCTATTGCTGATCAAGATCTTCTGAAAGCAGAATAGCTTCTGCGACATTGCGGAGGGATTTCCTTGTATCCATGCTTCGTTTCTGTATCCAGCGGTAGGCCTCTTCACCTGTTTTATTCCGACGGAGCATGAGAATTTCTTTGGCTCTATCCACAAGCTTGCGGGTTTCAAGCTCCTCCTGGATAATTTTTGTTTTTACCATCAATTCCGTGTTCATTATTGCGGCAGCAGCCTGGTTGGCAACAGTTCTTATAAGATTGACGTCTGTTTCAGAAAACAAGCGGGGGGTTGATGTGAAACAGTTTATGACACCAATAATTTTTTCGTCCTTTACTTCAAGCGGGACACCTACCATTGAAACAAGCCCCAGTTTTTTTGCCATCTCCTTTTCTTTGAACCTTTCATCTTTAAGGACATCTTCAATAATCAAAGGTTTTTTATGAGTGGCAACAAAACCGACCACGCCTTCATTCATATTCAATGAGCGATCCTTTACATAAACAGGATCAAGAGCCTGGGTTGCCTTAAGGCGGATCTTGTTCGGAGAAACACTTTCATCTATAAGCCAGAGTGAGCAGATTTCAACGCCTGTAACCTTCGCTGTAACCATCACGATAAGCTTAAGGATATCTTCGAGATAGAGATCTGAAGTAATGACCCTGCTGATATCCATGAGGGCTTTGATATATTTATTATAGGTTTCCTGAGATTCTATTTTCATGGTATATTATTTTAACGGTTTATGGAAAAAGTGAGCGATTGCAATTATCCCGATTTTGTATAAAGTTATTTCATACACATATACGTAATGCACATGAATGTGTCAATACCTTAAGAGTCGGTGAACCCATAAGGATTCAGGGGTGCGGGGATTCGAGGATTCGAGTGAAAAACACTTAAGCCATTTATATGAAACTGGAGGTCTTATTGGAGAATATTATAAAAAAAAGAATAGATAACGTTAAAGAAAAATTTTCAAAATTAAATATTGACACTTTGATGGTGCTTGTAGATGAAAACCGCCGTTATTTAAGCGGGTTCCTCGGTCACGATACCCAGTTCGACGAATCGGCAGGAGCTCTCTTTATTTTCGAATCAAAGCTTATTCTTGCAACCGATTCAAGATATGAGGAACAGGCCATGAAAGAAGCTTCTCTTTATAAAGTTGTCTGCTGCAAGGAAGGGTTTTCCAGGCAAATTCCCGCAATACTTGAATCCCTTGGGACAAAAAAGCTTGGGTTTGAAAGTATACGTATTTCACACCTTGAATATAAAAAAATGGCAAAAATTATAAAATCAGGAAATCTTAAAGTCAAACTTGTTGAAACTGAAAATGTTGTTGAAAGTCTTCGGGAAATAAAAAATGAAAAAGAGATTGAATCAATAAAAAAAGCTCTTTTAATTGCCGAATCGGTCTTCAGCAATATTCAGGGATATATTAGAGTCGGGATTACCGAAAAAGAAGCAGCCTGGCTGATTGAAAAAGGAATCCGTGAATCAGGGGCAGAAAGCATCTCTTTCCCTACAATTGTGGCGTCAGGGCCTAACAGCGCCCTTCCTCATGCAATACCTTCTGACCGTAAATTTAGAGAGGGTGAGCCGATTCTTTTCGACTGGGGTGCAAAGGTTGATGGATATTGTTCAGACATTTCAAGAACAATAGTAATCGGAAAGCCCGATAAGATGTTTAAAAAGGTTTACAATACAGTTCTTGATGCCCAGTCCATGGCAATAAAAGCAATAAAACCAGGGGCAGATTCCAAATCTATTGACAAGATTGCCCGCAAACATATTGAAAAAATGGGCTTTAAAGGAAGATTCGGACACGGCCTTGGTCATGGCATCGGACTGTCAATCCATGAACAACCGAGATTGAGCCCAATGAAAAATTCGATATTGGAGTCTCAAATGGTATTTACAATTGAACCCGGGATATACATTCCCGGCTGGGGCGGAATCAGGCTTGAAAACATGGTTGTTGTCAGAAAAAATAAAGCCGAAGTCCTTAACAAGCTTGATTCATCAAAATATTTAAAGAGTCTTTAACTATATGCCGTCCATTGACTTTCTTGTCGATCAATATCTTAACTACCTGCTTGTCGAAAAGGGGCTCTCAAAAAAAACCCTGGAATCATACGGAAGCGATATCGCAAGATATACCGAATTTCTTAACAAAAAAAGAATAATAAATATTTCCGATGCCGACACTTCTATCATTCTCAAGCATATAATTTCATTAAGAGATGAAGGGATGAAAGCAAGGTCAAGAGCCAGGCATCTCGTAACCTTAAGAGGTTTTTACAAATTTCTGGCACAGGAGAAATTCATAACCCATGATCCCTCAAGAGTGGTTGACCTTCCCAAAAGCGGGCTTCACCTTCCTCATGTATTATCAGTTGATGAAGTTAAGAATCTTCTGGGCGTACCTGATACGAGCAAGCCTTCCGGTTTAAGGGATTCCGCAATGATTGAGCTCCTTTATGCAGCAGGCCTGAGAGTTTCAGAACTCATTAACCTGAAACTTTTCGATGTCAATCTTGATGCCTGCTTCGTAAGGGTTTTCGGAAAAGGTTCGAAAGAAAGAGTTGTTCCGATAGGTCTTTTCGCAAAAGAAAAAATTAGTGAGTATATCAAAGCCGCAAGACCGGTTCTGCTTAAAAAATACATGAGCCATTTTTTATTTGTTGGAAGAAAAGGAAAGCCGTTGACCCGTCAGGGATTCTGGAAATTGATAAAACGCTATGCGATAAGGGCAAATATAACAAAAACAATTACACCTCACAGTTTAAGACACTCCTTTGCAACACATCTTCTTGAAGGAGGAGCCGATTTACGATCTGTTCAGGTTATGCTGGGGCATGTTGATATTTCTACAACGCAGATTTACACCCATGTCGTAAGAGAACATTTAAAGAAGATACATCGTCAGTATCATCCAAGAGGTTGACACCGGAAAAACAATCCGTTCTTGACACAAAATCGTATTTTGTTTAGGAATAAAGTTTCTTAAGGTATGACAAAATAAAAAATCCCATAAAAAAAGGGTGGATCCGGACTTTTTCTTCAGATGCGGTCGATAAAAAACAATAACGGTTCAGGCTGGTGGTCAAACTCGGGCAAGTCTCCGGAAAACGGGGCGAAAGCCATAAGGGATGCCATACTCGATGTTACCCGGCCGATATATCTCGTAAGCTTGAACGGCGGTATTGCTGTTGGCAGAGGAGGGGCGATATCTATAGGAAAAAGTCCGTCTTCTGTTTCAGATTCTTATCCCCTTTCAGGGTATGCTCCACCACTCCATCCTGAAAAGCTTGGAGATCCTTCATTCAAGCAAAGATACAACATCCAATATGCTTATATAGTTGGAGAAATGGCAAACGGCATAACTTCAGTCAAAATGGTACAGGAAGCGGGGCGTTCGGGCTTCATGGGTTTTTTCGGAGCTGCGGGCCTTTCACCGGATGAGATTGATTCAGCCATACACAACTTGAAGGAAAGCCTGGGAGATGTCACCTTTGGCTTTAACCTGATTCACAGCCCGAATGATCCTGAACTTGAAAGTAAAGTGGTTGACCTGTATCTCAACCGGAATGTAAACCTTATCAGCGCATCTGCTTTCATAGACCTTACCTTGCCGCTCATTTATTACAGAGTAAAGGGAATACATATCAATAATGAAGGAACTGCAGTATGTCCCAACAGGATTATAGCAAAAGTATCGAGGGTTGAGACGGCAAGAAAATTTCTTTCACCTCCCCCGTCCAAAATACTAGCGCAACTTGTTGAAAGAAAACTGATATCGGAAAAAGAAGCTCAAATCGCGGAATCTATTCCGGTTGCTGAAGATTTAACTGCGGAAGCAGATTCAGGAGGACATACGGATAACAGACCGGCCATTTCCCTTCTTCCCTCCATGATTGCTTTAAGGGACGAATTGGCGGATAGATATAAGTATAAACAAATACCCTCTGTTGGTCTTGGAGGTGGAATATCAACTCCCCATTCAACAGCGGCAGCCTTTGCCATGGGTGCTTCATATGTTTTAACAGGCTCCATCAACCAGTCCTGTGCGGAAGCGGGAACTTCTGAAACAGTTCGTAAAATGCTGTCGGAAGCAGGCCATGCTGACGTAACTATGGCCCCTTCTGCCGACATGTTTGAAATGGGAGTTAAAGTCCAGGTGTTAAAACGCGGAACCATGTTTCCCTTCAGGGCTGCAAAACTATACGATATCTATTCCAGATATAATTGCTATGATGATGTTCCGGTAAGCGAACGCACAATTCTTGAACGGGATATATTAAGAAACAGGTTTGATGAGGAATGGGAACAGACAAAAAAATTTTTTATTAACCGGGATCCGATCCAGATAGACCGGGCCGAAAAAAATCCCAAGCACAAGATGGCCCTTGTATTCAGATCCTATCTGGGCCGATCATCAAACTGGGCAAAAGACGGCGATCCGTCAAGAAAAATCGATTACCAGATCTGGTGCGGGCCTTCTATAGGAGCTTTTAACCAGTGGGTTAAAGGTTCTTTTCTCGAAAAACCTGAAAACAGAAAAATAGTTACAGTTGCCATGAATCTTCTATTCGGAGCGGCGGTAATAACGCGTGTCGCATGGATTTCAAACCAGGGAATAGCTCTGCCTCATGAGGCAAAAAAGCATTCTCCCATGGAATTATCGGAATTGTCGAAATATATTATTTAAACTTTTGGGCCGCGGCTTTTCAGATGGGTTCAACAATTTGCATATGCCAGGCGGTTAAAGGATTTTGTATTGAAATCTGTCAATAAAACAAAAAAACATGACGAACCCGTCGCGATAATAGGAATTGGCTGTTTCTTTCCCGGATCTCCGGGGGTCAAAGAATACTGGCATATGCTTTTTCATGGAAAAGACGCGATAACCGATGTGCCTGAAACGCACTGGTCGCCTGAGGATTATTTTGACAAAGATCCGGCAAAACCGGATCATGTATATTGCAAACGGGGAGGTTTTATTTCTCCGGTACTGTTTGACCCTACTGAATTCGGGATACCACCTGCTTCTCTTGAAGCAACCGACAGCTCACAGGTGCTTGCCCTGATCGCTGCAAAAAGCGCACTTGAAGATTCAGGCTATTACAGCAACAAAACATTTAACAGAGACAGGACAAGCGTAATACTAGGCGCAACAGGCACCCAGGAATTATCAATCCCCCTGGGTTCGAGGCTCGGCCATCCAAAATGGAGAAAAGCGCTTTCCGATTCCGGAATACCATCCGATAAGGCCGAAGAAGTTATCGAAAAAATTTCCGATTCTTTTATCTCATGGCAGGAAAATTCTTTCCCCGGACTATTGGGAAATGTAATAGCAGGCAGGATATGCAACCGCCTTGATCTTGGAGGAACAAACTGCGTTGTTGACGCAGCGTGTGCAAGCTCTTTAAGTGCCATTCACCTTGCTGTCATGGAACTTGTTACCGGCAGAAGCGATATGGTTATAACCGGCGGAGTTGATGCATTAAATGATATTTTCATGCACATGTGCTTTTCAAAAACCCGCATTCTTTCTCCCACAGGGGATATCAGGCCTTTCTCAAAAGACGCGGATGGAACAGTTCTTGGCGAAGGAGTAGGTATTCTTGTATTAAAAAGGCTGATGGATGCCGAAAGAGATGGAGACAAAATATATGCTGTAATAAAAGGAATCGGGACATCGAGTGATGGAAAGGCTCAAAGCATATATGCTCCGAGAAAAGAAGGCCAGGTAAAGGCGTTAAATCTGGCATATGCGAATGCTCAGGTTGATCCTTCAAGCATAGATCTTATAGAAGCACACGGCACAGGAACGCGTGTCGGAGATCTGGTTGAATTTCAGGCTTTAACCGAGGTTTTTGGAAATCCTGAAAATCCTGAAGAAGGTATGTTTCAAAAATGCGCCATAGGCTCCGTGAAATCAATGATCGGCCATACAAAAGCTGCGGCGGGATCTGCCGGATTAATCAAGGCGGCTCTTTCCGTTTATCACAAAACGCTTCTTCCTACACTTAAAGCCGACATACCGGACCCTGCTTTAAATATATCCGAAAGTCCTTTTTATCTGAACCCATCCAGGCGCCCCTGGTTTTCAAAAAAAGAGCATCCGCGCCGTTGCGGAGTCAGCTCCTTTGGTTTTGGGGGAAGCAATTTTCACGCTGTGCTTGAAGAATACAAACAATCCAAACAGGAAGCCGCATGGGATGGATCGGTTGAAATAATCGCATTATCCGCCCCTACATATCCTGAACTTGTAAAACGCATTTCTGATTTCAAATATAGAATTGAAAAAGATTTTTCGAAAGACAAGTTTGCCTTTGAAGCTTCAGAAACAAGAAACAGTTTTTTTTCAAAAGATCCCCACAGGATTCTTTTTATTGCGGAACGGGGCAAGCAACTGCAGGATAAGCCATTTGGAGAGCTTCCGGGTTTGTTGGAAAACAGCCTTGATATTATGGAACGCAACCGTGATAAAACTTCATGGAATACGAATAACATGTTTTACGGCGGACCCGCAAATAAAGGTAAAATAGCGTTTGCTTTTCCCGGTCAGGGAAGCCAGTATGTGGATATGGGGCGTGATATCATATGTATCTTTCCCGAAGCCCTTGAAGCTATGGAAAGTGCGGATAGAATTTTCAGCAACAAGACATTACTTACCGACTGTATTTATCCGATTCCGGCTCAAACTGAAGCTGAAAAGAAATTTCAGGAAGAACGTCTGCAAAAAACAGAGTTTGCTCAGCCGGCCATCGGCGCAGTAAGCATGGCCATGCTGGAAGTTCTCATGAAATTCGGTATAAAGCCTGATTCCACATGTGGTCATAGTTTCGGCGAAGTGACGGCTCTTTTTGCCGCCGGCTGGATTGATTCAGAGATATTTATCAGGCTCTCTGTCTCAAGAGGCCGACATATGGCTTTGTCATCTTCAGGAAAAGGTGCCATGATGGCTGTGAGCGCTCCGGTATCCGCGCTTCATCAAATTATGCAGGATGAAAAAGTTGTCCTTGCAAACATAAACAGCCCTGATCAGGCAGTTCTCTCCGGTCCGGCAGAATCAATTAAAAAGGCACAGATGCTATGCAATGCCAGGGGGCTTTCAACCAGAATGCTTCCTGTTTCAGCCGCTTTTCACACGAATCAGATCAAAGATGCCTTAAAACCTTTCAAGCGAATGCTGACAGATGTCTCCATAAGTCCAACTGATATACCTGTTTATTCCAATACGACAGGGAAACCTTATCCCGCCGATCAAAAAACCATCAAAAAGTTGCTTGGTGAACAGCTCTTAAAGCAGGTAAACTTTGAAAGTGAAATTAAAAACATGTTTGATAGCGGTATAAGCACATTTATTGAGATCGGCCCCAGATCAGTATTAACAGGACTTGTAAAATCAATTTTGAAAGGACGGGAATTCAATGCGGTTTCAATGGACAGCTCTTCCGGAAGAAATTTCGGATTAACAGATCTTGCAAAAGTTTTGTGTAACATTGCATCAACGGGACACTATGTAGACCTTTGCAAATGGGAGCAACCGACTTTAAAAATTGAAAAGCGACCTATGAGCATTCCTGTTTCAGGCGCAAATTACCGGAAGCAGAAAGAAGCTGATAATACGGCCGCTATATATTATCAAAAAAAATCACCTGGAGAAAATCAGGTTAAACGGGAAATAAGATCAGACGATTCTATGAGCAAATATGAAATATCACCGCACAATAAAAATAAGTCAGATTTTCTTGAACATGCTTTTAAAATATTTGACGAAGGACTCAAAACTATGCAGTCTCTTCAGATACAGACTGCCGAAACCCATATGAAATTTTTAGAAACCCAGGCTGAAGCCGGCCGTGCCCTTCAGAAGATAATGGAAAGTACAAAACATTTTCTCGGGACTTCATCCATCTCTGAAAAAAATACAACTATTATTGGAAACTCGGATCAAAACCATTTTTTTGATAAGATAGAACAAGAGACCCTGATCCGCCGGGAAGAGGCTGTTTCTCCAAAAAATGATGCCGTATCCAGTCACAAAGCAAGCAATTTTCAGAATGCTCTGTTGTCAACAGTAAGCCACCTGACGGGATATCCGGTCGAAACATTGGGGCTTGATATGGATCTTGAAGCCGATCTCGGCATTGATTCAATAAAAAGAGTTGAAATTTTCTCATCGCTTGAAGAAAACATTCCGGAAATACCGTCCATACCGCCGGAAGTCATGTTATCACTTAAAACGCTCAATAATATAATAGATTACTTATCAGGCGTTACTTCAGGTAATAATACTCAAGGGGAAAAGGCTGATAAAGCCGTTTCACAGGAAAATA
>JBFYVZ010000225.1:0-12225 GCA_041298995.1 Desulfobacteraceae bacterium | reverse complement strand
TTAAACAATTTTTCAATAAGCTGCGATTTCATGATATCCCCTTCGATCTTCAACTTCCCGGATGTATAAGCCTGCATGGCCGGAAGCTTTCCGCTCATCAGCAATAAAAAGTCGCTGTCCGGCATTTTGAGGGTGCAGGTTGGTTTTTCATGTTTTCCCGTTTTAACCGAACACGTTTCATCCTTCACAATGCAATGCCAGTCTCCACCTCCGCTTCCTGAAATAATATACTGGAATACGACATCGACACCTGCTGATGCACTTTTTACAAAGGCACCGGGCATAGCATCAAAAATTCCGGCAACCGACACAGTACTCTGCTGCTTCCCGACTGCGGGAACTCCTTTGTCAAGAGGCTTTGATAGAGCGCCGAGGACATCTCCGATCTGGTCATTGAGCTGCGCGTATTCCTTGCCTCCTTTTAATGATGATATTTTTTCAAGGTTGGCAATTATTCCTTCAAGCGTTTCGGGTTTATCCTGGCCGCCAAGCGCGGCTCCTGAGCCTGTTACGACCGCTGCCCGGTTGAAACAGCCCATGCCCGCATTATATATGTTCCCGCTTACCGGACACTTCTCTGAGCAGAGGAAAAGAACCATCGGCGCAACAAATTCAGGCTTAACCTTATCCAGAAAATCGGGAGGCATTACATCTTCGGTGAGACGCGATGCCGCAACAGGAGCAACCGTATTGATTTTTATGTTGTATTTCTCTCCTTCCAGCTTTAGCGCGTTCATAAGCCCTACAAGCCCCATCTTTGCAGCCGAATAATTGGTCTGGCCGAAATTTCCATACAGCCCGGCAGCAGATGTGGTCATAATAATACGGCCATAGCCTTTTTCCTTCATCACGGCAAAAGCCGGCCTTGAAACATTATAGGCTCCGTTAAGGTGAACATCGAGCACCGCGTTCCAGCTTTCAGGCTCCATCTTGATAAAACTCTTATCTCTCAGTATTCCGGCGTTATTTATAAGGATATCAACCGTTCCAAAAACATCGATCGCTTTTTTAACGATATTTCCACCCCCTTCAGGCGTGGAGACGCTTTCATAGCTGGCAACCGCTTCTCCGCCCAAAGTCTTTATTTCATCAACAACTTTGTCCGCCGCCGAGGTTGAACCGCTTCCTGCGCCGTCACGGGCGCCTCCTAAATCATTCACCACTATCTTTGCGCCCCGTTTAGCAAGCTCAAGAGCATATGTTCTCCCAAGGCCTGCGCCTGCTCCGGTTATGATCGCAACACGGCCGTCAAATCTGATTTTTTCTTCCTGAATATCTCCGTATTCGAATATCCCGTTGTCAATAGTCACGGCGCCCGTTTCGGCGTTCACAACCCTCCATGCGGCCTTTCCTTCTCCGGTTTTCCAGATAAGCGTTTTTATCGGGGTTCCGGGATAAAGCGGTTTTGTAAACCGGCATACAAGCCTTCTTACTTTTTCAGACTCTCCGGGAACAAGGCTTTGAATAAGCGCCCTGCAGGCAAACCCGTGAGTGCAGAGCCCGTGCATTATAGGCATTTTGAATCCTGCCATCTTAGCAAATTCGGAATCAACATGAAGATCGAAAATATCCCCGGAAAGCCTGTAAATAAGGGGCTGATCAGGGGAAGGCGAAGCGCTTACAACGAAATCAGGCTCTCTGTCCGGAAAAACCACTTCTTTTTTCGGAGCATTTTCTCCGCCGAATCCGCCGTCGAAGCGAGAATAAATCGTGATTATGCTTGTAAAAAGCTTTTTCCCGCCCGAATGATAAGTGTCGCTTTCACCGACAACGAGGGCGCCCTTCTCCTTGCCTTTGTCATAGTAGTGAGCAATTTTCCCTTCGGTGATCAGACTGCCTTCGGGGGGAATCGGGTTGTGAAAAATAAGTTCCTGTTCGCCATGAAGAATTCCTGCCAGATTTATATTTGAGTTTATACCTATATGCGACAGAAATTCGAAAATAGCGGCAATTGAGAAACTCGGAATCACCTTGAGATTCTTTTCATAACAGTATTCAAGCTCAGAAAAGCCGGCGCCGACACCAAGCGCGTAAAGAACCGGGTCTTTCCATGTATAATCCTTGGTAACCGGGCCGATTTTTTTTCCGAGAGCATCAAGATTAAGCGCCATAAATCCTCCTTTTATTAAAAAGATTTTCTCACACAGAGAGCACAGAGCACACAAAGAAAAAACAGAATATATTCAATAGTCATTCTTCGTGACTTTGTGTCTTAGTGTGAAAATCAGATTTTTTCTCAGCAGTCAGCTTTGTTTCTGTGTAAAAGCCGGAATCAGGATAAATTTTAATGTATCCTTGACTACCACGATATATTCATCATGGCCGATATCAAGCATCGGCCTGAAAAAATCCTCTCCTGAAATAAAGTTCAAGACCGAATTCCAGACCGCAATCACACTTGCCTTAGCCTTTACGGGTATATATTTTTTATCAAGGGCAAGTCCCATTGCTATTGCAATATTGGATATGTATTCGGATACTCTAAAATTTAGGCTTGAATCGCCTCTTGTTTTTCCGAAGTATAGAAAGAGGATAAAGTTGGAAACTTCAGGATTTGAAAAGAGATAATCGCACATGACATCTATGGCAATTTCAAGCCGGGCGGTAAGAGATTTCCCTTTTACGTTATTCTCGATTTCAAGAAGCTTCTGCCGGATCTCTTCGTTAAGATCCATGATAACGGATTCATAAAGATCCCTTTTCTCTCCCCAGTGATAGTAAAGAGTAGAGATGTCGATGCCGACATCTTTTGCGATCATCCGGGTGGTGGTTCCGTGATAACCGTATTCGCCGAAGACTTTGCGAGCTGCAGCAAGAATTTTTCCCTTCATGGAGGAAGGATCCTGCCTTGCTTTTTCGAGTGTTGAAACCATCGGTTGTGATATTTTCCTTTCCCACACATCGCTTCCAGCATTTGATGGAGAACAATACCAATACTAACTTCCGGTGTCAAGTTTTTTCCAAAAAGATGTTAGAAGCAAGTAAACTGTCCGGGTTTGTAGCACACGATCTGTCCGGTTAAGATAGGTCACCTATGGAGGTGGCACTTGAAAATATTTTTCCAAAGAATCGGGGGGAACAGGCGCAAAATAATTTATTCAGCTTTCCGGTTTTCCGGTCCAGCGCTTACCTAAATCAGGATGGGGTGTGCGAAAGTGTTCCTTGGCACATTCCTCGCAAATGCTATTGCTCACTTCAGCATCCGAATGATCCAAGATATAAGCCTCAATTTGATTCCAGTAGCCTTTATCATCCCGAATTTTCTTGCAATGTGAGCAGATCGGAAGCAATCCGCTTAAGGTTTTGACTTTGGCCAGGGCATTTTTCAATTCAGCAATCAGGTTTTCACATTTCTCTTCAGACTCCATCTCCTTGGAAACGACGGTAAGGCATCCAATGGAAAGACAGATATTGTCTTTTGTGTAAGTTTCCACGTTAGCCCGGTCTTTCAGCCAGCAGTGAATGTTTTCACCAAGGGAAATTTTGTAAACGGCTTCAACATTGCCGTGCTCCTTACTGTTTTCACGAAGCTGCTTTCTGGCTTCTTCCAGCCCGTTCCGGTTCAAAACCTCTTTTAGAATACCCGGCTCGACTCCCGAATATTTGTAAATGCGCCGGTCAAGAACGCTGCCTCGAAACACTTCGGCAAGGCTGGCGGTATCGCATCCCATCAAATCCGTGAAACTCCTGGCGGCAAATTCATACCAGATGACATTTTCATCCTCATGCCAGGCCGTAATGTAAGGAATAGATAGATTCCCTATTTTTTCAAAAGCCTGGAAAGCTGCTATGCATCCCGATACGCGTTTCTTCAGATCCTTACTGTATTTCCCGGTGAGGATTCGCCCGCAATAATCAGGACTCTTATTATAATATAAATCATGCTTCATGTTGAAGGCCCTCCCACCTCGAAGGAATTCAGGAATGTCTTAAAAAAGCCACATCAGTTCCATTATACATAAATTTGCGGAAAAAAGAATCTTTGATTTTTTGGTTATCAAGTCTTATATTTCTAAAATCGCATGAAATCATAAAATTATTACTTTTTTCTGACAAGGAATTATCATGCTTGTTCGGGATATAATATATTCATGGAAAGGGTGGGGCGGGAAACTTAGCCTCGGAAGCGGCATGTGCAGGCTTCGCATATATGATCTTTCAAAAGGAGACTCGAAAGGGATCGCTCATCTGCGCCCGATAATTGTCGTAGTTTCAGATGTTCCGGAAAGTAAAATGTCGATAAGAAGCTGCGCAGGCCATATAGCCACAATGGTATCAAGGGATTTTCACATTGACGCGCACCGCATGTTATGGATTGAATATTATCCTGTGAAGACCTATGGTGAGAAAAACGAGCATGTCATTCCTGAAAGTTTTGAGGCTGTTGAGTTCGAGTGGCATGAAGATAATGCCATAAAGCCGAAATGGAGAACTTTAAAACCGCCGCTTCTGGATGAAATCTCCAAGATGTATAACGATAAAGGATTTAAAGGGAAAAGGGGTCAGGGAATCAAGGGCCCGTGAACCATCAGTTTCAACCGTTTTCTCAATCTGTCGGGAACTCCCCGCATTTTCATATTCCTGCAAATATCCATGGTTCTTCTAATCGTTTCTCCGCACATCCTAAGGCCGAAGTTATAAAGTTTCTGTTCGTATTTTTTTACAAGATCATAAAATAAGGATTTACGCCCCGAATTTATGGCATTGATCAATTCGGTGTCTTCATCACTTATCTTTTTCCGCTCCGGGATTTTTTGCATCAGTTTTATTGCTTGTCACCTGACAAGAATTGCGCAATCATGTTGAAATTCCAAATTTCGGCAATATATATGCCTGTAGCAGAACCCATACTCCGACAACAACAAGTAATATTACTATCTCTTTCATTACGCTACTCCTTGTACAATAAAAAAGTCGTTATTTACTAGTAAAAAATCAAAATTCCGAAGACAAAGTAAAAAGCTCATAATGCAAGGCGCACGGATCTTGAGGAATGAAGCGTACATTCTCGTACACTGCAATGACGAAAGATGAAGTGCAATCCGCCATAGATCTTTGGCGGACAGAATAACTTTTTACGAAGTCGTCCATTTCTTTTTGAAGACCAAGCAGTAAAGGCTTGTAAACAAAAAGAGCATCACCAGCGCAAGGTGGCTCAAATCAAGAAAAATTATTAAATTATGGGAAAATATGTAGCCTTCCAAATTTCTTATTACAAGCAAAATGCCTGTAGCCATCAACCCGGCTATCAGAGCCACCCTCAAATATCCTGTAACGGTCAATCTCAGTTTTTTCCTTGCAAGCAAAAGATAATCGGCTGCCACATATGATGTTATTCCGATAATGAGCGCAGCACATATATAATGGATATAGTGGGTTATATAAAATTTGGCAAGCCACCCCAGCCCTGGGATATCAGCGATGTAATATCTTTTGAATATAGGCATCTGCCCGAAACCGGAAAGGGTGATGAATAAAATTGTCAAAAGATATAAGTAATAAACATTCTTATTTCCGGGCATCTTTATTTACCTCATTATCTTTTCTGGAATGTTTATAAAATGCTCCGACAGCAGCGGCGATACCCGCAATGGGCGCTATCGCCATTGCGGCAACCAGATTGTTTGCCTTTTCCATGGAATCGGAGACAGCCTCAAGATGAGGCTTCCCCTTGCCTGTTTCAATTGCCTTGTTCAAAACTTCAAATGGAACCGGGGATACGTAAATAGTATTTGTCCCGCCGTTTTCATTTTCACCGTATATATAGCCGTTTGTCTCTTTTGCAAGAGCGTGAACTTTCTTTATGATTTCATCCCTTGGACCGATCTCCTGGACATTCTCAGGGCATACCTCAATGCACGCCGGAAGCTTGCCTTCCGCAATGCGGTTATAACACCGGTCGCACTTGTACATCACGCCGTTTCCCGCAAAGGCCGGGAGAATATTAAGATAAAGCCCGATTCCGGTCTGGCGCTGGGGGATTTCCCACGGGCAGACATCCCTGCATTTGGCGCCACCGAGGCAAAGATCCGGATCTATCCTTGATATGCCGTTTTCAAGCTGCTTTGCCGAACCCCAGGGACACAGTTTAACGCATGGCGGGTTTGTGCAGTGCATGCACCTTCTTGGTATGGTAATAGTTTTCTGTTCTCCGTTTACCGTTACATCCGCGCTCTGTATGTAGAGCCAGTTGTAAGGGGTAAGACGGTCCTTGACATCTCTTTTTTCAGACCAGTCTTCCGGTTTCGCCCTGTCAGGGTACATTTTTGGAAACGGTTTTTTAGGTTCGGGATATTTTCCGGCATTTACCTCGCTGCAGGCTTCAATACATGCTCCGCATCCGATACATTTCCCGATATCAAGAAGTGTTGCAAGCTGTATATCCTTATCAGCTCCGACTGCCGAAGCCGGAATGCCTGATGCCGCGACTGCGCACGCGGCAAGGCCGCCCTTTATAAAGGATCTTCGTGAAATATTTCCAGTCATACAGATCTCCATATATAATTATTTTAAAGGGGTCCAGGATTCGAGGATTCCAGGGTTCAAGTGTTTGCTTCCCGATCACTCGAACCCTTGACCCCTTGAATCCTCGAATCCTATTTCTTAATATAGAACCATATAAATGAAAACGGTTACAAAACTGTAATAAAAAAATATTAAATTTAACATTTATGTAAATTATTAAATCGACTGAAGAAAGATAGACTGTATGCTATCGGTAACTTCAGCATCAGGATTTCTCTCCGTTTAACACAAACTATAACTCAAATATTTAAAAATACAAGGTATCCGGCCAAAATAATATTTTTCTCCACCTGACCCCTTGAATCCTCGACCCCTCGAACCCTTTTTTCACATTTTCTGGCACAAGTATTGCTAAATCAGATGACATGTATATAATCTATATCTGCGCTGTAAGCCAGAGATAATTCTGGCGCAGAATATTAATAAAAATATCAAATAGTTTTATTGTAAAAAGGAGCTTGTTAATGTGCCGCTTGTTTGCAATAACCAGCAAAGATCCCTTGTCTCCCATGAGGGCGATCGAAGCGCTTGATGTTATGAAGGAAGGACATGACGGTTCCGGAGTCGGGCTTTTTTTGCGCGACCTTGGAGGGCCTTTTGAAAAAATGAAAGACTCTCCGATTCTCTCCGGAATTTTCAGTGAAAGCGGTTTAAAGCGTCTCGACACTTTTATGATGGATATAGGCTTCATGACAAAATACAGGCTTACCATAAGGGTTCCCAAGAAACCGCCTGCCGGAATTCCCAAAAGAGATGTCTATCTTATAAGGGCTTATGAATATCCGGAAGGATGGGAAAGCCTTGGAGAAAAAGTTCTTTATGAGAGGCTTGTGGATATAAGGCTCAAGCTCAGAAAAATGGGTGAAGAGAAGGAAGATATGATGGTTTTTTCTTTCTGGCCTGATGTCATCATGCTCAAAGAGATCGGTGATCCCATGGAAGTGGCCTATTATCTTAAGCTCGACCGGAAAGAGCTTGAAGCGCGTGTCGTAATGGCACAGGGAAGGCAGAATACGAATTACGAGATAAATCTTTACGCCTGCCATCCGTTCTTTCTCCAGGGTTATTCAACAATGACAAACGGTGAAAATACAGCTTTTTTCCCCATAAGGGAATTCCTGATGTCAAGAGGCTTTAACGGATACTCGGGGTATCAGTCCGATTCGGAAGTTTTTACCCATATCCTTCATTACTGTCATACGAAACTTAATCTGGGACTCGAGACATACAAGCATCTCATAACTCCACTCAAAGATGAGGATATTGAGAAGCATCCTGACGCTAAACTTCTAAAGAATCTTAAGCACTCATGCAGAAAATTGATAATTGACGGCCCGAACTGCGTAATCGGATGCCTGCCCGACCATTCACTTTTTATGCTTCAGGACAGGAAAAAATTAAGGCCGGGCGTTGTTGGAGGAAAACCCGGAACATTCGCTTTCTCTTCCGAGATATGCGGACTTGATGCCGCCATTCCGGACCGGGACAGGAGCAAAGACTTTCAACCGATGTACCTTGATACAGCAATTGTTGGTCCTGATCGTCAGGAGGTAAAGATATGTTGTCAGACGGATATATTACCCCTTCCACATTAAGCAAAAAAGATCTGCCTTGGCAGGTTCTGTGGAACAGGGATAAATGTACTTTATGCGGCCAGTGTACGGCTGTCTGCCCGGTAAACGCAATTGAACTTGGAGTCTTTAGGAAAAGAGTACTTCAAACATCTCTGGATACAGGATCTGTACAATCGAGCGTAAATTCCGTATTCCACGGGATACGCCAGAAGACCGACCCTGCATACAGTTGCGTGGGATGCGCGATGTGCAATATGGTTTGCCCCAATGATGCAATTATTCCTGTTAAAAGCGATGAAGCCGATAAATTGCGATTTCATATAAATCAGGGAGGACAGCCCAGAAACAGGGGTGGTCGGCGCAATGTTCCGGGCGGTATTCTGGATCAGATAAAGTTCATCAGGATCTCTATGCTGACCGACCCGGCACTCGATGCGGGGCGTCATGAATTTGAACTGAAAACACTTCTCGGGAGAATTCTTCCACCGGAAAAGAACCTCGAATTTTATTATGAGAACGGATGGATACCGCCGGTAAGGGATATCTACCCTCTCATAATAGGAGGAATGTCTTTCGGAGCCCTATCTCCCAATATGTGGGAGGGGCTTCAGATGGGAGTAGCATACCTGAATGAAGAACTCTCGATGCCGGTCAGAATCTCCACCGGAGAAGGAGGCTGTCCGCCAAGGCTTCTTCGCAGTCGCTTTCTTAAATATGTGATTCTTCAGATCGCAAGCGGATATTTCGGGTGGGATGAGATCATACATTCAATCCCCTACATGAAGGAAGATCCATGTGCCATCGAGATAAAATACGGTCAGGGCGCCAAGCCTGGGGACGGGGGGCTTCTCATGTGGCATAAAGTTAACAAGCTGATTGCAGCTATCCGGGGAGTCCCGGCCGGAGTCAGTCTTCCAAGCCCTCCGACGCATCAGACAAAGTATTCCATAGAGGAATCTGTGGCGAAAATGATCCAGTCGATGTGCATGGCCTGGGGTTTCAGAGTGCCTGTTTATCCAAAAATATCAGGAACATCTACGGCCCTTGCGGTATTGAATAATCTGACCCGCAATCCGTATGTCGGAGGTCTTGCAATTGACGGTGAAGACGGGGGAACGGGGGCGGCCTACAACGTTTCAATGAATCACATGGGTCATCCGATTGCAAGCAATGTGCGGGACTGCTACCTCACCCTTACAAAGACAGGCATGCAGAATGAAATACCTCTTTTTGCCGCAGGAGGCATCGGTAAAAGCGGAAACCTCGCAGCAAATGCGGCGGCTCTTATCATGATGGGAGCAAGCGGTGTTCAGGCGGGAAAATATATTATGCAAGCTGCTGCCGGGTGTGTAGGTTCTGAATCAGACAGGTGCAACATATGCAACATAGGGCGCTGTCCGAAAGGAATTACTTCCCAGGATCCGCGTCTTTACAGGCGCCTTGATGTCGAGGATGTAGCGCAGAGGGTTGTGGATGTTTTTTTGAGTTTTGACACGGAACTGAAAAAAATCGTTGCGCCTTTGGGGCGTTCCACATCGCTTCCCATAGGCATGTCGGATGCTCTCGGGATAAATGATTATAATGCGGCTGAAAGGCTTAGCATCAAGTATGTGGTGTAAAATGGGAGATGGGAGATGGAAGATAGTGAAAAGGTAAAAGGTGAAAAGAGATCTTTGAAGAGTGCCCAATTTTGGCCAAGTACAAGGAAGGCGATAATTTTAACCACAGGAATACAGAGGAGGATTTCGAGGATTGAAATTTGAGCCTGACGCAGTAATCGGGCAAAAGGGGGTGTTATGCAAAGGTCTCGAAAAGAGGTTTCATGAGTAACAAGGATTACCGGATAATATCGGGAAAAAAAGACGGAAAGCGGGTTGATTCGCGCATTCTGGAAGAGAGGATTCAGGAAGCAGTTGCCTGCGGATATCGGAATCTGGAGATTCAGGCCTTTGGCCAGCACGGAATTGGCGGCCGGTTCTTTAAATCCGATACGAAGGAAATAAACATAATAATATCAGGCCAGTCCGGACAACGAGTTGGTGCAATGGGTTTTGCGAATACACATATCGAAGTAATGGATCCGGCTTCTGATGATGTGGGATGGCTTAACGCAGGCGCGCATATTGTTGTTCACGGAAATTCAGGGAACGGCGCCGCAAATGGCATGGCCCAGGGGAAAATTTATATTGCCGGAAATATCGGCTCCCGCGGCATGACGATGACAAAACATAATCCGCGTTTTGAGCCTCCTGAACTCTGGGTTCTAGGTTCTGCCGGCGATTATTTCGGGGAATTCATGGCAGGCGGTGTAGCCGTGATATGCGGAGTCGGTTCCCAGACTCCGGAAAATGTTCTCGGTTACAGGCCATTTGTCGGAATGGTTGGAGGAAAGGCCTTTTTCAGGGGGCCTCACGGAGGATTCAGCGAGTCCGACGCCAGAATGATACCTATTAATGATGACGAATGGTCCTGGCTGTTAAAAAACATGAAGCTCTTCCTTAAAGATATTCACCATTCCGATCTTTTAAAAACCTTGTCTGACCGGAATATGTGGCAGCTTATAGTCGCACGCTCTCCGAAAGAGAGGTCCGTATTTCCCAAACGCTCCATGGAGGCATTCAAGGCTGAGGTCTGGGAAAAGGAGCTTGGAAGAGGAGGCCTGATCGGAGATTTGACGCTTACGGACAGGAATCTTATTCCTGTTATTACTACAGGCAACCTGCGCCGTTTTATTCCGGTATGGGAAAACCGGAAATATCTGGCTCCATGTGAGGCCGGTTGTCCGACAGGTATTCCTGTTCAGGAAAGGTGGAGCCTCATACGTGCCGGACGCGTTGACGAAGCTGTCGATCTTTCCCTTTCATATACCCCTTTTCCGGCTACGGTCTGCGGCTATCTTTGTCCAAATCTTTGCATGCAATCATGCAGCAGGCAGTCTGCTTTAATGGCGCCTGTTGATGTAAAAAAACTGGGGCAGGCAAGCATAGATGCGAAACTCCCGAAGCTTCCCCTTGAGAGCGGGAAAAAAATTGCGGTGTTAGGCGGCGGCCCCGCTGGAATCTCGGTTGCGTGGCAACTGCGCATGAACGGCCACAAGGCGACTGTTTACGACATGGCTAAAACACTGGGAGGCAAAATTTCATCGGTTATTCCTTCAAGCCGCATACCTGAGGAAGTAATTACTAAAGAACTCGAAAGAGTTCAATCCGTCATACCTCATGTCAACCTTCAGCAGCGACTCACAAAAAAAGATATCGAACAGTTGCTTGCCGATTTCGACTTCATTGTTATAGCCGTCGGCGCCCGGAAACCGAGAATGTTACCTGTTCCGGGAAAAGAGAAAGCTATACCGGCTCTCGATTTTCTCACACAGGCAAAGGCAGGGAATGCCAGGACAGGCAGGCGGATTGTGATAATCGGGGCAGGGAATGTGGGATGCGATGTTGCAGCGGAAGCCCACAGGCTCGGAGCGAAAGAGATCACGCTGATAGATGTCCAGGCGCCGGCTTCCTACGGGGCCGAGAGAAAAGCCGCAGAAAAGATCGGAGCTAAATTCATCTGGCCGTGTTTTACCAGGGAGATTACAAACAAAGGCGTAAAACTGGAGTCAGGAGAAGTTATTCCGGCCGACACAGTTATAATATCGATTGGGGACATACCTGATCTTGAATTTTTACCGGAAAGCGTAAAAACAGATCGCGGATTTGTTATGGTGAATGAATATTACCAGACAAGCAATCCGCAAATATTTGCGATCGGAGATGCCGTAAAGCCGGGGCTAATTACTGACGCCATTGGGGCCGGTCGCAGCGCTGCTGCTGCCATGATAAAAATCCTCAAAGGAAAACGCTCTTCCGATAACCTTCAGCTTGTGATAGATAAAAAAAGGGTCAAGCTGGAATATCTTGACCCAAGGGTTATCGGGTTTGACGGGATAGAACATTGCGGCTCGCAATGCTCATCATGCGGGACCTGCCGCGACTGCGGTATTTGCGTTGCCGTTTGTCCGCAAACAGCAATAACCCGAACGGCAAAAGGCGGAAAAGACTTTGAAATGATTGTGGACGAAAACAGGTGTATTGGATGTGGTTTCTGCGCCGGGGCTTGTCCCTGCGGTGTGTGGGAT